>CAUFRY010000018.1 GCA_959028445.1 uncultured Collinsella sp.
CATCCGGTCGCCATCGCGCCGGAGGCGTTGAACCAGTACGCGGAGCCGTTGCACGCGTGGAGGCCCGTCGCCATGGCGCCGCCCGCGTCGGGCTCGAGCCAGTACCAGGAACCGCCGGTGTAAAGCCAGCCGGTCGAGGCGATACCGTCAGCGAACCAGTACCAGGAGCCGTCGACGAAGCCCCAGCCGTTAAGGGGGCCGCAGCTGCCGAAGTAGCGGCGGACGCCCTGCGCGTCCGTCTGGTAGCCCGTCAGCATGGCCCCCGTCCGGGCGTCGAAGCAGTAGGGCACGCCGCCGACGGATACGGGGCCGCGCGCCAGCGCGCCGGAGCCAGTCGCGTAGTACCAGGTCCCGCCGTCGAGGACCCACCCGGTCGCCATCGCGCCGGACGAATTAAACCAGTACAGGGAGCCGTTGCACCCATGGAGCCCGGTGGCCATGGCGTGCGTCGAGGGGTCGAGCCAGTACCACGCACCGTTTAGGTTGAGCCAGCCGGAGGCGAGGGCGCCGGAGCCAATCGCGTAGTACCAGGTCCCGCCGTCGAGCACCCATCCGGTCGCCATCGCGCCGGAGGCGTTGAACCAGTACGCGGAGCCGTTGCACGAATGGAGGCCCGTCGCCATGGCGCCGCCCGCGTCGGGATCGAGCCAATACCAGGAACCGCCGGTGCGAATCCAGCCGGTCGAGGCGATACCGTCAGCGAACCAGTACCAGGAGCCGTCGACGAGGCCCCAGCCGTTAAGGGGACCGCAGCTGCCGAAGTAGCGGCGGACGCCCTGCGCATCAGTCTGGTAACCCGTCAGCATGGCTCCCGTCCGGGCGTCGAAGCAGTAGGGCACGCCGCCGACGGAAACGGGGCCGCGCGCCAGCGCGCCGGAGCCAGTCGCGTAGTACCAGGTGCCGCCGTCGAGCACCCAACCGGTCGCCATCGCGCCGGAGGAGTTGAACCAGTACATGGAGCCGTTGCACTCGTGAAGGCCGGTAGCCATGGCACCGCCCACGTCGGGCTCGAGCCAGTACCACGTGCCACTCTGAAACAACCATCCGGTATACGCCTTGCCGTTGGAGGCTGCATAATACCAGGTGCTGTCAATTAGTTGCCAATGATAAAGGGAGACATCAACATACGCGTAGTTCATATCAACGTTGCCGTTGATTCCAGGGACTTTTCCGTTGCTCTTGTACTGCCAAAAACTGTAATTACCAGTATAGTCACATTGCGAGTTATATTGAGCAATCCAATGATCCCAAGAGCTGCTCTTAAATACAGAGTCAGTCAAAATGTTGTTAAACCAATTTAAATTTGCATAAATTCCAGGCTCATATCCTGCGGCAGAAATCCTATTACAAAAAACCTGCGCCCTCGATGCAATTCCGGTTTGACGTCCATTTGCAATTATCGAGTTATCCTCAAGATCGTAATACACCGGCAATCTTGGATTATGCCCAGAAAGGCAATTGATCACCATTGACGCCTCATCAGCTGCCTGCTGATTATCAAAAGCATATGAATAGATATAGACGCCGTAGGGAATTCCGAGTCGCTCGCACTCAGAAATATTTCGATTAAATTGATAGTCAACTCGACCGCCCCAAGATGGAGCGCCAAATCCAACACGCAGAATAGCGAAATCGATACCAGAAGCCTTAACAGCATTCCAGTCAATACGTCCTTGATGCTCACTGACATCGATGCCCTGCGCCGTAGCCCCATCGGGAAGAATGCCCATGGACAATAAGGCTATTCCATCTTCTTCGGAAGAAGCATCCTCTGCGACCAATTGTCCATCCTCATAACGCCAGGAATTCTCAACTAGGGACCGCGCAGCTTCCGCGTTCGAGGGAAAAACAAACACAGAAATGGGCGCAAGGACCATCAGCACCAACAATGCCGAAAATAACTTAAGATGTTTGCTCATGTAAACCTCGTCATTCGTTCTTGTTTGCGTCTAGCTTACAGCATGGCTGTGAAAGATTCCCGAACATCCAACTGGACAAGACGCCATCTAGAACAATAAATAGTTGGGCGTAATGCTGCAAAGAAAATAAGAACTTGCCGCAGGGTTGAACCCGAAGGCTCATTGCCCCCTCTCTTACCCCCAAGAATACCGACTTCAAATAAACTTTCAAACCAGATATCAAAAAGGTAGGGGACCCAGAGAGTCCCCTACAAATCGGAATTCTAACGGATCAGTATTACTTTCGATGGGCCCAAAGCAGTCAAACCGGAGATGCGATTTCCACAACCATCACTATGCCAGAACAAATTTTCGCTCGGCGAATTGCCCCAGAAAAAGCCAATGTGGCTATCGTCCGCATATGGGTTGTAAGGATTGAAGAACACAATGTCCCCCTTACGAGCCAAACCACTACGTAACAACTCATCAATAGAGTTGAAATAAGTCACGTTCGCACACGTATCGATAGCGTAGCCGTACCAACGATAAGCGTTTACGCAGCCGCCCCTTCCGGGACCTCCACTCCAAGGGGAATGGCTCTGCTCGGCGGCAATGGGAGCTAAATTCCCGCCCGCCTTCATATATGCATGCGATACAAATCCACCACAATTCATGCCCGTATAACCGTCCCAACGCGGATCACCCTTTGGGTACATGCACGTTTCCTGGCTGAGATGCGTGTCGTAGCGTGTTCCACGGTAATAGCCGTCGTTTTCGTGGCTCATAAGCCAATTGACCAAGCTGGACCTATTGACCCCCAAAACAGAACCAGACGTATTCAACCATGCACCACTTGCATTGAAGTAATAGTCAACGCCATCGATTTTCAGCCACCCGTTAGCAAACATGGCACCCGAAGGCTGGAGCCAGTACCACGTACCGCCGTCATTAAGCCATCCAGTTTTCATCTTGAATGTGGAAGGGTCCATCCAATACCACGCACCGTTGACATATTGCCAACCAGACTTAAGGACACCATTGGAAGATGCGTAGTACCAAGTATTGCCACTTTCGTCAGAAGCGTCTTTCGACATAATCCAACCAGACGCCACGTTAACGACACCATTCGCATCCGCATAGAAAACCGCATCTCCAATATGAATCACACCTGGCAATGAAGACGAGTCAGTACGATCAGCGACTACAGGAGATCCATCAGATGAAGTAGGCAACGGCTCGCTCAGTGCTCCAGACGAATTCGCCCATGCCATACCATCGTTCAAGTTGATCCAGCACGAAGATGCCATTGCACCGGAATCATAAGAAAAATAGCGCTTGCTTCCTACCGCAAATTCACCAGTACGCATTGCGCCGGATACATCATCAAGGTAATACCAGGCGCTTCCGGACTTTATCCATCGCCCTCGTTGAATAGCTCCGTTTGATGCGGCGTAATACCAAGTACCATCAGCAAGTGCCCAGCCTGTTGCCATGGCACCTGAGCTCGTAAGGAAATAGGTGGACGAGCCCACTTGCACAAAGCCCGTGAGCATAATATGGCTTCCTGGATCCAGGTAATACCAAGAATTCCCTAGAAGTAACCAACCTCCATGCAGTAAGCCGTTGGAGTCAGCGTAATACCAGTTGTTGTCAATAAGTGCCCACTGGGAGGATAGCATGGCCCCTGAACTGTTAAAGATATAAGAGGTGCCATTGCATTCATTCAGCCCGGTGGCCATAGAACCGTCTGCAGGATCAAGCCAGTACCAACGACCCCCATCCGAGAGCCAGCCCTTTACCAGAGCGCCAGAGCCGGAAAAATAATGCCAGACAGAAGCATCAAGATGCCATCCGATAAGCATTGCACCAGAAGAAGAGAATCCATACGTGGCTCCCCCAATCTGCAGCATCGCATCGTGGACCATCTTGCCCTCATCATCCAGCCAATACCAGTTGCTGCCGTCTGAAAGCCAGCCTTTTACCATGGCGCCAGAACCGGAGAAATAACGCCAAGCAGAAGTGGAGCCCGTAGAATCTAGGTACCAGCCGACACGCATTGCGCCCGAAGAGGAGAAGGCATACGTCGCACCCCCGACTTGAACCAACCCATCCTGAGCCATTCGACCTTCGTCGTCGAACCAGTACCAGCTACCGTCTATATGTCTCCAAGAAGAAACAGCGATTGTTCCGTCGGACAAGCCCCAACGCCAAAAACCAGCCCCTTCTTCGGGTGATATCCACCCCTGATGCCAAATAATATGATTCGAA
The DNA here is from genome assembly GCA_959028445.1 of uncultured Collinsella sp. Taxonomy (GTDB): domain Bacteria; phylum Actinomycetota; class Coriobacteriia; order Coriobacteriales; family Coriobacteriaceae; genus Collinsella. Next base: position 4,167 of record CAUFRY010000018.1, read on the forward strand.
ACCTCGGAAGGGGTCTCATTATCCACCTGAGAGTTCTGCTCGACAGCGAAGGTCGATTCGCGCTGAGCATCAACGCCTGACTCGACAGAAGCAATAGCAACGTTAGATGCGGGACCTTCGTCAGTGTTATTCGAATCAAGGGCGTATAACATCGAGGGCGAACCCAAAAGGAGCCCAAAAGAAATGAGGCCCGAAAAAGCCAGCACTCCGAATGACCATTTCTTCATAACAGCACGGTATCCAATCACGCAGCGGCCCCGTCGCTTCAGGGCAACGGGGCCTCAATCAAAACTAGCTCAGTAATGTGCTAGCCAATTTGCTGGCAGTTTTTGCACTCTCGTGAAGCGCCACGCCTCTGGGCCTCCTGAATAGAGATCTGCGAATAGCCCTTTGCGTCCTTACCAACGGTACGGCACTTATGCGTATGGTAAACATCGCTACCGTTCTTATACCAAACTAAACCGTAGCCCGGAATCCACTTGCCGTCCTCGCCGACATAGTAGGAGCCAACCCAGGCATTCGTAGCCATGGCACCGGAAGACTGGAGGTAGTAGTCGCCGACCCAGGCGTCGTGAGCCATAGCGCCGGAACCGCTAAAGTAGTACCAGGCGCCGCCGACCTGACGCCAGCCGGTGGCCATCGCGCCGGAATCGTCGAACCAGTACCAAACTCCACCAACGTTAGCCCAAGAGTTAGAGGCCATAGCGCCCGAACCTCCGAGCCAATACCACGTGCCGCCATTGCTGAGCCAGCCGGTTGCCATGGCGCCCGAACCGCTCGCATAGTACCAAGAGCCGCCTGCCAAGAACCAGCCAGTGGCCATTGCACCGGAGTCGCCGAACCAGTACCAGGAGCCGCCGAGGCTGCGCCAGCTGTTAGCGACCATGGCGCCCGAGCCGTCGAGGTAGAACCACGTACCGCCGATGTTGAGCCAGCCAGTGACCATCGCACCGGAGGCATTAGTGTAGTACCAGGTACCCGAATCGTTGATCCAGCCAGTCAGCATGACCCCAGATTCGTTGAAATAGTACCAAGCCCCGCCGAGATTATGCCAACCGGTCAATAGCTCACCGTCGGAGGTCGCATAGGACCACTTTCCGTAGATGGAGTCGTAGAACCAGCCACTATGCTGCATGCGGCCATCGGCGTTGGCACCAGGGGTGTTCAGGAAGTAGTTCTTGCCGTCAATCTGAACTCGGCCGTATGCCATATCATGGTTTTCGGGATAGAAGTAATACTTGTCCCCACCGATAGACTGCCAGCCCGACACCGCGGTCCCGTCAGCGCCAAAATAGTACCAGACAGCTTCGTATTCGTTATGCCACTGGTTCGTGACCATGGCGCCAGTTTCGGGATCGAAATAGCGAAGGTTGCCGTCCTCGCACCGAACGAGTCCAGTCTTCGGACGACCGTCGGAACACCATTCCGTAATCGGTCCACCGCCTCCGCCACCGCCAGCAATATCAGCAAATGAGGGCGCCGGGGCAACCGTCATGCAGGCAGCAGCAAATGCAACAACTCCCAGCACTGTTAGTCCGTGCCATCTTTCTCGAAGGTTTTTCATACGACATCCTTTTTCCGAGATTTAAGGCTCTCTTAAGTTATTTTAAACTATCAATTCAGTATTTCAACGGGAAATCGATAAAAGGTGTCTTTGTGACTGCAATTTAAATATGAGTCGCCACACCTCAACCGTTACGCTAAATAGCTTCTAAGGCAAACTTAGCGCATGAGCGAACTGATTAAACGAGTGAACTGGATAATAAAGCAACAAAATACAAACCTTGGTCATCAATCACATCTACCGCGGGCCGATAACGCCCGCCTCATGTGCTGCGATATAATCAATCTCACTAGATGCCAAATCAGCAAGCCGAAGGAGCTGACGTGCTAACAATTCACTATGGTGATATGGAAAACGTTATCTACAACACGTCCGTTTACTTCGATAACGTATATTCGCCCCAGTGGTTTCAAGACTCCTTTGCCCAAAGGGTCATAAAATCCATCGACAAAGGCACCGTGGTAGGCCCCAATGCAATCGATACCAAGATTCTAGGCATCATTCCTCCCGAGAAACTATCCAGCGGCACCAAAACGCTACTGCTTATGTACTTTATGCCGCAGAATATATATAACGCCTCAAATTGCGGTGATAATTGCGCCTACTGGATTCTGAGGATCGCCGCACAAAAGGATCTAACAATCAATCTCTACCACATAATGGATTTTGGAAACGGCAAATTCACGGTAACCATTGCAAATACGGGCGATATAGTCCACACAATGTTTGACCTTGTCCCCATAGCTGGAAAATGCCTAAGGGAGAACTCCTGATGCGCGGATCATACAAGGTAATTATTCAAAATAACCGGGTTCAGTTTAAACTGACCATCAATAGAAATCTGACCATCATCCAAGGTAACAGTGCTACAGGCAAGACAACTCTGCTTGATATGGTGGCAGCTCACGAAGAGCTTGGGGCACAAAGCGGCGTAACAGTAAGTTGCAAAGTGCCCTGTAAAACAATATCTGGAAAATATTGGCGTAGAGATCTCCAAGAGATTTCCAGCAGTATTGTTTTTATTGATGAGGGCAATACTTTTGTTCGATCAAGAGAATTTGCCCATGAAGCAAAGCGTAGCTCAAACTACTACGTAATTGTCGCCAGAGAGTCACTGCGCCAACTGCCCTATAGCGTTGATGAAATCTACGGTCTTAAGAACACCAACCGAACCACAACGAAGTATCCCGTTTACTCTCGTGTCTACACCTCTACATATCGTATTTACGGTGATACTGATTTTAGAGGCGAGAGGCCCGAGCTTGTCATTGTCGAGGACACAAATTCGGGCTACGAATTCTTCAGTTTGCTATGCAAAAAGAGCAGCATTAAATGCATCAGCGCGGGAGGCAAATCAAATATTTGCAACTGCATTATGGACGCACCGGAAAACGACATCCTCGTGATTGCCGACGGTGCCGCCTTTGGACCAGAAATTGCGGAAGCAGCTGCTCTATTGCGCCGAAAGAACATCAAGCTATTCCTACCGGAATCGTTTGAATGGCTCGTGTTGAAGTCGGGATTATTCAACAGCAAACACATTAAGGACATGCTGCTTAACCCCGCTGAACATATCGAAAGCTCAAAGTTCTTTAGCTGGGAGAAGTTCTTTACTGCAGAACTCATCGAATGCTCACGAGACACACGTTTTCGATATGACAAGAGCTGCTTGAACGAGGAGTACCTGAACCCCACCGCTCTTGCAGCTCTGGAGGATACTTTGCCGGACCTTGGCATTACTTCGCACTAAAACGAGAAGTACTCACTGTCGGAGGATAGGTTTGGTCCGAGCCACGGGTCGCCATCGAGGAAGAACTCAGGCCAGTGCTGCATGAACAGCGCCTGCTCACGCTTCCAGCGGCGCAGCTTTTCCTCGTTGGCCTCTTCCCTGCCGCGCGAGGTGAACTCGTAGTGGTACAGCTCGGCATAGGGCGTAAAGATGGTGCGGTAACCCGCCTCCCACACGCGCAGGCAAAAGTCTGCGTCGTTAAAACCGACGGCGAATTCCTCGTTGTAGCCGCCGACGCGCTCAAATACGTCGCGTCGCACCATCTGGCAGGCACCCGTCACGGCGCTAAAGTTGCCCGGGCGCACGGCACGGGCAAGATAGCCCTCGCGCTTTGCCGAGAAGTCCTGGTTGGCATGGGCAAGTGCGCCACGCACGCCAATCAAAATGCCGGCATGCTGCACCAGATGATCGGCAAAGTAGAGTTTGGTGCCCACCACGCCCGCATCGGGACGCTGCAGATAGCCCATCATCTCTTCGATAAAGTCCGGGCTTATGACCTCGGTATCGTTGTTCAGCAGCAGCAGGTAGTCACCCTTGGCGTGCTTCACACCAAAATTGATGATCTGAGAGTAATTGAACTCGCCCGGCCAGTACACAACGCGCGCGATGCCCTTGCCTTCGGATGCTGCAGCCACGCGCTCTGGCAGGGTTTCGTAATACGCAAACGTCTCCGGGGCTTCACTGTTGTTCTCCACCAAGACGATCTCGTAATTGGTATACGTGGCCTTCTGGGCGATCGACATCACACAGGCATCGAGCGTCTCAATGTGATCCTTGGTGGGGATCACAATGCTCACCAGCGGCGCAGGCTCCGGCAGCGCATGGCGCATGCGGTAGACAAACGGCGTCTCGGTCTCCTCGACCGTTCCGTGAACGCCCAGCGCGTTAAAGTGGCGCTGCAGCGCAAGACGACCCGCTTCAATGGCATACGGCTTGCTATCGGCAGAGCCATCGGCGGTCGATCCCGGATGCACGCGCCAGTGATACAGCACATGCGCAACGTGCTCAAAGCGCGCGCCGGCTGCAAGGCAGCGAAGCGTCAAGTCGTAGTCCTGGGCGCCCGCAACGTCTTCTGGGGACATACCAATGTGATCGATGAGCGCCTTCTCCACCATCAGGAAATGCGTCACGCAGTTATGGCTATAGAGCAGGTCGACGTTGAGTACGGTCTTAAAGACCGGCTGGCCCCACTCCCCCGTTTTCTGGAACATGTCCTCATCACAGAACAGGACCTGGGGACGCTCGCCCTCGGCCGCCTTGTTCAGCGCGGAAACATACTGGAATAACGCGTCCGGTTCCAGAATGTCATCGTGGTCCAAGAAAGCGATGTAGTCGCCTGTCGCTTGCTCGATACCTGCGTTGGTGTTGACCACAATGCCGCCGTTGCCGGGAAGCTCGATGCGACGGATGCGCTCGTCGTTGGCACCTGCCGCAAGGGTGGCCACCGCGTCCCATTCGGGCGAGGCGTCCATAAGCAGCAATTCCCAGTTGTCATAACTCTGGGCTTGCACCGATTCCAGCAGCTCGCGCAGGTAGACCCGATCAGTCTTGTAGCACGGCACCACAATGCTCACGAGCGGTCTATAGGCAAAGGCCGCCGAAGCGACACGCTGGCACGCCAAATCGCCCGGCTTTGCGCGATGCTGCTCAAACCAACGTCGATAAGCTGCGTCGTCTGCACGCGCGTCCTTCATACGGTTCCAGCTGTCGTCGACCATGCCGTTGTACAGGCGACCATCCATGGCGCAAAACCCGCTTTGGATCCGCTCTGTGGGATCGCTCACGATCGCGACAAAATCTCGTATATCCTGAGGCATCTCAACACTCAGATACGATTTATTGATGCGGCATCCGTTCTGCTGCGGAACATCGACCTGCGATTCAAACACATGCACGGTAACATCGATGGCATTCATATGCGTATCGAAGATCTGGAGCTCAGGCGCGCACTGGGGGTCTCCCGCCCAGGTAACCTCATAGCGCCACACCGCGCCGACGTCTGCCGGCAAATAGCGAATGGCATCGATCTCGTAGCGGCCACAGTGTTCGCCACGCTGCGCATCGCGGATAAGCGCGCACAGCGCAGGCTTTGCTTTGTAGTAAATCTTGGATTCCAATTTGGCCACGCGGCTATCGAGACGAATAGAGCCCAACCTTTGGCCACCGGATGCAAAAACGGCATCCATCGACGAGCCATCCAAAAACGGAAGCACCAAAACGGCGAGCTCGCGCTCGTAATCGGAAACAGAAGGGCATAGCGCCAGCACACGGCCATGATCGACCGGGAGCACCAGTGACGGCAAACAAGAACCGCTCGTAGTCGCATGGGCAAACGCCTGAGAGGCCTCCCGCTCAATAAGCGCGGCGACATCCTGACCGGCAAAACGAAGCAGCACAAAAAGACGGCCCTGGCTGCGGCAAAGTGCCAAACGCTTGATACTCATCTACACTTCTCGCTTTCCCAGGGCGTTCGCTGCCACGCGCTTGCAGGCACCCAGGCGCCCAAACCTCAAGACATCGTAATCGAACATGAGCTTTTTGCACGCACGGACATTGGGGGCCTTGCTGGTAAGCGCCGCACGCACCATAGCAGCAACAGAAGGAGCGCATTGTGCGAGCGCAGCATCGCTGCCCACGGCAGAACCGGCAAGCGCCGTGGCAACGGCAGCAAACACCTTGCCGCAATCCGTACTCAACAGCCTGAGCGCATCGTACAGCACCAGATCGCAGAGGAAGTACGCCAGGTCATCGGCATGCTGAGCATCGAGACCGTCGCGCTGCCAGTCAGCCAGCACCGCAGAGTAAATCTTCACGTGCTCCAGCAGACGCGTCTCGTCGTCGTAGCGCATGGTGTCCATGAGCGAACCCTTGCGCGCCACGCGGTAATCATACAGCTTGTTCGAGATAAGCGCGGTCTTGTGCGAACGACCGTACACGGCAAAATCGAAGACCTGGTCCTCGCCATACTTAACGGTTTCGTCGAACACGATCCCGTTGCCCAGCAAAAACTCACGCTTGCAGGCGGTGCGCCATGCAAACGGGCGAGATGCTTCCTTAAACAGTAGGTCGGAGCTATAGCCTTCAAACGACACATCGCGCGGGCTCAGCACATAGTTAAGCCACGGATACCCCGCCTCAAGCGGATACGGATTCGCGCCAAAGGTCAAAACGTCGCAGTCCTCGCGCTCAAAGGCATCGACGATCACGCGGCATGCATCGGGCGTAAATCGGTCGTCGGAATCCAAAAACGCAACGATAGGCGCCGTGGACGCGGCGATGCCTGCATTACGCGCACTCGACAGGCCGCCGTTCTCCTTATCGACCAGCGTAAAGCGCGCGTCCTTTTCGCAATAGGCAGCCGCAATATCGCGCGAGCCGTCCGGCGAGCCATCGTTGACCAGCACGCCTTCCCAATCGGGCATGTCCTGCGCAAGCAGGGAGTCCAGGCACCAGGCCAGGCACTCCTCCACTTTATAGATGGGAACGACAACGGAAATCTTGGGGGTAGCCATAGTCACTCGCTCCTACTGTGCGGCCGGAACGTCATCGGGGTGCGGGTTGTCGCCGTAGGTGCACTGATACGTCAGCACACGCCAGACCAGCGGCAGGCCGCCAATCTTAAAGTAATGCTTAAACGTATTGAGCTTGCCCGGCTTCTTAAAGTCAAAGCGCGAATCGATATAGGCGCGGGGCGACTTGACCATCAGGCGCAAGTCGGTCTCGCCACGCGGATCAAACAGCGACAGATCAAAGCGACCGGCATCCCAGTCGGCCTTGAGCTCGGACGAGGCTTTCTTCCAAAACTGCTCGCGCAGTTCATCGACCAGGCGCTCATCGTTCCAACGGTACGTATCGACCTTCATGCGCATTAAAATACCCTGAAGCTGAGCCTTAAGCTCGGGGCGTTCATCCAAAAAGCGCTGCATCTCGGCGTATTCGTCGCACACGCAAAATACCTTGTTGGGCGAATTAACGGAGCTCTTCTCGTTGTCTTGGCGATAGCACAAAATGGGGTCCGCGATAAACGCAGCACGCTCGGCGCATGCCCAGACCTTAAAGTTAAAACCCGCATCCTGATACGAGGCACCCGGCGTGGGAAGGAAGCGAATCTGATTGTCGTTGAGGAACGCGCGCCGATAGATAGCCGACCAAATGGAAGGTTTGCGGTAGAAGATGCCCGGGCGATCGACGGGGCGATACGCGGCGCCCGTCATATGCTCGTCGATAATCCCAAACAGCTCACGTCGCTCGCTGGGCGTGGACCAATACAGATAAAAGTCGCCCTTTACCGCATCGGCATGCTCAGCATCGGCCTTGGCGACCAGCTTTTGAAGCGAATCCTCAAACATAAAGTCGTCGGACTCAAGGATGCCCACGTACTCACCGCGCGCCATCTCCAGGCCACGGTTCATCGAGTCGCCGTAGCCGCTGTTAGCCTTGTCGATCATCTTTACACGGGGGTCGTGCTCCATGTACTCGCGGATGATATCCGGCGAGCTATCGGTGGAGCCGTCGTTGATGCAGATGATCTCGATGTCATTGAGCGTCTGCGCCACGGCGGAATCGAGGCACACGCGCAGATAGCGCTCGACATTGCAAATGGGGACAAGCAGCGAAACTTTAGGGGTATCAGAGTTCTGCAAGAGAACCTCCCGTTGAATAGCGTGTAACAGGGTTATTTTAGCAGCCGAGTTGCGGCGGGCGGCAGCGCTTGGAATTATAGAAAGCGCTCCAGGCAGGCTTTGAGACCGCGAGTCGAAAGATAGAACAGCGTGGCGTCTGCCATCGAAACGCCCGAGGTCGCCGCAACGAGCTTGTGGGCAACACGGCGAACGGCACCCTTAGCAGGCATATCCGCCCACTCCGTTCCCAAAAACGTCGTGAGGTCCATGTTGACGCGAGCCGCCACGCGATGGAAGTCATCGGCATCCAAGCGCGCCAGATCGAACACAATTAGGTCCAAAAACCAAGTTATCAGCTCGCCGGGACACAGGTCCAAAAGACCATAGGCCGCCCAGTCTTCCAAGACCTCCTCGAGCATCTTCATGTGGGCGTCAAGCTTTTTGGCGCGCGCCTCGGCACTGTTGAACTCGTGCGTCGCCGATTCGCTCTCCATCACGTAGTGGTAGAACTTGTCAGGCATGACGACGGTCCTGCGGGCAAGCGCATAAGCCGCAAATTGGAAGACGACGTCCTCGCCCAAAGCCAAACCGGGGGCGAAGCGAATGCCTTCGCGATTGAGCAGCTCGCGCGAAAAAGCCGCACGGCAGGCATAGGGCTGCGCATTCGAATGGAACAGCAGTTGAGGATCGCGGGCGCCGAAGGTACCAGCTTTGGGGCTCATGAGTTGCTGGACGCGTTTGGGGGCAGCATCGGCAGGTTCACAGACGCCGCCAAAAACGGCGGCCTCGGCATCCGCAGACTCCATGGCATGCAGCACGCGCTCGACCGTCTGGGCATCGATGTAATCGTCGGCGTCCACAAAAAAGACGGTCTCGCCCTCGGCGACATCGATACCGGCATTTCGAGCACACGAGACACCCGCGTTTTCCTGGTCAATCACCAGTACGCGATCGTCGGCCTGCGCGATCTGGCGCAACACGTTCAACGAATCATCAGTCGAACCGTCGTTGACGCAGACAACCTGAATCGAACACTCAGACTGGACCAACAGCGAATCGAGGCATCGCTGAATGGAGCGTGCAGAGTTGTAAACGGGGACGACAATGGTAACTTTAGGACACGAGGCCTCTCCCATGCCGACCTACCCCCTCAGCGATTCGATGAGGAAGGCGGCGACCACGCCTGGGCCTCCAACCGAGGCGTAATACTTAGCACGCCCCAAGGCACCATCCGTCGCAAAACTCGGATGCTCGTCAACCCAGCCCTCGGGATCTTTGAGGATGGCAGCGAGATTTGCGCGCTTCCACGGTTTGAGGTCGTCAAGCAAAAACTCCCCCGCGTCCAAGGCCGCCTGAAATTCCTTAGCCATCTGAACCAGGAACTCCTTATAGAACTTAGGCGCCAGGCGCACGTAGTTCCACATGTATGAATCGTACTTAATGAGCTGGTTGAACTTGAGCATGCGCGCGACATCGCCGCTTGCGTGGTCGCGGGCATAATCCTCTCGAATCCAACGCTCAATCTCGGCATACTCGGTATTGACGCAAAAGACCTTAGCTGAAGAATTGACCGAGGAATTCTCGTTGTCCTGGCGATACGACAACACGGCATCGTGCAGGTAAATAGCCTTATCGGCGCACGCGATCACCTTAAAGGCAAATGACGTGTCCTGAAAGGATGCCCCCGGAGTCGGCAGGAACGTAATGCCGTTGCGCTCAAGAAAATCGCGACGGTACACGGCCGACCAAATCGACGGCTTTTGCTTAAAGAACTGCGTCGTATCGCTCGGGTGCACTGGCTTGCCACAGTCCTTGGCTTTAAACATCTCGTGCAGCGAACGGCGCTCCTCGGGCTTAGACCAGTAGAAATCAAAGTTCGCCTTCGCAAAGTCGGCATTATTGCTATCGGCGGCCGAGACAAGCTTTTCGAGTGCGTCGGGCGCCATAAAGTCATCGGACTCCATGATACCAACGTACTTGCCACGCGCCATCTCCAGACCGTGGTTCATCGAGTCGCCGTAGCCGCTGTTGGCCTTGTCGATCATCTTGACGCGCCCATCGCGCTCCATATACTCGCGGATTATCGCCGGCGAGTTGTCGGTCGACCCGTCGTTAATGCAGATGATCTCAATATCCTTGAGCGTCTGCGCCAGGGCGGAATCGAGGCACTCGCGCAGGTAGCGCTGAACATTGTAAATGGGAATAAGCAGCGACAGAACAGGGCTGCCAGAGGCGTTAGTAGACAAATGTGCTCCTTAGGAAATACCTGTCGTTTCATGGTATCAAAGGGTCAGCGCGCCAGCGGGCGTTTATATAATCTATGGAGCCTCTTGCGGGCAAAGCGGCCCCACGTCATGCGGCGGGCCCATGGCAGGTTCCTGCGTTTTATTCAAAGCTTGCCGCCAAGGTGCGCCGAGCCTTTACAATAGGACAGTCCCAAGGACGTATTCGATAGCTTCCGCGCTGCACTCACCCGCCGCGCGTGAAAGGATATATTGCCCCATGCCTTCAACCCTTCCCGCTCCCATCGATAAGCTCGCCATTGTCGTCGTTACGTACAAGCGCCAGGAACTCCTGGCCAATTTGTTCGACTCCATGACCGAGCTTACGGCAGCGCCCTGGCGCATCGTGATCGTCGATAACGAGAATTCGCGTGAGACCGAGGCCATGTGCACCGCATTCAACGAGCGCCTGGCCAACCTGTGGGGCACCGACATCGAACAGCCCGACGCGAAGGGCGGCACTGACCGCGTCATCTACGCACCACAGCTCGAAAACGGCGGCGGTGCAGGTGGCTTCTCCGCCGGCACCAAATGCGCCTACGACCTGGGCGCCCAGTGGTTCTGGGTGATGGACGACGACGTGCTCGTCATCCCCGAAGGCATCGAGCGTCTTGCCAAGTGGACCGACCGCTACGATGTCATCCAGGGTTCGCGCCTGGACTTTGACGGCGGCGCCTTCTTTTGGCAGTACCAGCTCATCCTTTCGCTTGGTATCCCCAACCCCATCGCTAAGTGGGACCTGGGCCCCAAGGGCTACCGCGCCATGAACCAGTTGTGCTTTGAAGGCGGCCTGTTCTCGCGCCGCGTGGTCGACAAGATCGGCCTGCCGGATGCGCGATTCTTCATCTACGGCGACGATGCCTGCTACGGCTACGTGGCCAGCCAGCACTTCCCCGCCGCCGTTGTTGCCGACGTGGTGCTCAAGCGTGCCCGCGCTGTCTCTAACTGGGATATCGCCGGCAAGCGCCAGCTCAACTCTACGAGCGACACCAACCGCTACTACATCATGCGCAACCGCGGTTATCTGGCCCGCTACATGCAGATTTACGGCGACTATCACCCCGCGCTGTTCCGTCTGGGCAACGTCGCGACCTTCTGCAAGGAGTTCATTCGCCTGGCTGCCGTTGACAAGTGCTTTAAGACCGGTATTCCGGCGCTGCGCCGAGGCATGAAGGACGCCCGCAAGATCGTCAAGGATCCCAACTGGAAGCCCATGCCGCCCATGAAGGACACCGAGTAACGGAAGCCGGAAACACCTCGGCGCTTAAAGCCGCTGGCACACCGTAGCCACATGCTGCCCATCAAAACCGAACCCCCAGCGCATGCGACCCACGCCGGGGCGCGGCACACGGATTTCGTCGATGCCGTCGCGCTCTATGTCGAGCAGCGCCTGCACGGCCAGCAATTCCAGGCCCAGCGCATCCACACCGGGGTCATACATCATGTTGATCGTTATCAGCGGACGTTCATCGAGCATACCGATCGTATCGGCTATGTCGAACACGGCGCCCGTAGGAAAAACCTGGATGTCGCAGCGACCCGCGCCACACTTTCGCCTCGAGGCAGGATTGGCATAGCCCGGCAAGCCAAAGCAGAGCCCCTGCAAGAGCAGATGATATGGCAGTGGCGCATCTGGGTCGGTCGCACCGATTCCCGCATCTCCTAAGATGCGGCTTAGCGCCCGCCTCACGGTATCCTCGTTCCCATGGCACAGCCCGTCGCGAAACGCATCGACGTCTCGAATGTCTTCTGCAGCGCACTCAAACCACTCAATAATCACTAGACGCAAGGTCTGGCGAAGCTCGTTATTGGGCAATCGCAAAGCACGGAGGCGATCGCCATGCTCCGGCTCCTCAGTCATATCCGTCGTGAGAAAACCGGACAGATACAGCGCTGTCCACATGCCATCGTCAGGCGAGACATCTGGCTCTGCAGTGCCCAAACAAAGCGGGACCTCAGCGCACCCATGGGCCTCGAGCAAATCAAACAAGACCGAAAGGCGGTCGAGATTCCACCCGGCAACTACCCTACTCAGACAATCGGCATATCCATACAGATCGGCACGCACAGGCGCCGTGCAGCCTCGGCCCAGAAAACCGATCACACGCTCTGGACTCGAGCAATAGGCCCTGCCAAACCGATATCCCTCGAGCCATTCACGCGCATCATCCAGGTATTCCTCGCGCCCAGCATGATTCAACAGAGCCTCGACCTCGGCATCCGAAAAACCGAACCAACGGTCACACCACGCCGACAGCGGCGTCGTCAGACAATACGAGCAGCCGCGCGAAGAAAGCGCCGCTTCGGCGGGACCGGAACACTCCCCCATCAGACACGTCAGCCGCAACGAATCGCGCGCAGTGGCAATGGCGTCAAACAGCGCACGGTCAAGTAGTTCTACCGGATCGGCGTCGGAAGCGTCCCTCGCGCTCGCACGGCGAGACCACGCCGCATCGTACCCATCAACGAGCAATACAACCTGCTCATCGCAGGCAATCTCCAGCAGCTCTATGAGCACGCCAAGCACCGAGGCGACCTCATCCTCGCTCGCCGCGCCACGCGCAACGCGTTCGATGTGACGCACCTTGTCTCGAGCTAAATCCGGAGCCTCCAAAAGCGCCAGCAGACGAGCGCACTCGCCCGAAAGAGCATCGCGCACGACGTCGGCAATAGCGGCGCCACGCCTCGCAGCGCCAGAAAAGTCCAGCGATATCACCGGATAGCAAGCGTACTCATCCCGATAGCGCCCGCCGTCTGCATCCCAAATCTGAGCATCGGCAAACAAACGCTGACCAGCGCGACTGACCGCCGGACGCTCCAGAAAAGCCCTGAGCATCGACAAGTTCATGCTCTTGCCAAAACCCTCGGGTCGACAGCACACCACAACGGACGCGTCGCAGTCCAACACATCGGCAATAAACATGGTCTTGTCAACCAGCATGCAACGACCAATGGCATCGGCAAAATCATGCACACCGACCGGCAAAACCGCATCATCGACATGGTTGACAAGCCGTACGCCAAAAGTATCGTCACTGTTGCAATACTCCTGTTCAGACACCGTAACTTCTCCCTAAAACGCAGCACGAAGCCCATTGTAGCGAGCAGTTCAAGTGCAACGCTGGATCCGTGCAAAGGCATCGGGCAACGGTAGGAACAAAGGCCTTGAGGGGGCATAACAAATCGTTGTGCAACAAAATGGGGCCCGATGCAACTGCACCGGCCCCCATTGCGAATCTTTAGTTGTCGGGCAACCGAAAGGGACTACTCCTCGGAGTCGTTCTGCCCAGCAGCCTTCTTTTGCTGATCGAGCTTATGCTTGCCACTCACAATAGACGTGGCACCCAGCGTGGCCAAGCTTGCACTGGCAAGGCTCGCCATAACGATAAGGTCGCCCGTCTTGGGCATGTTACCGCCAGATGACTTGGTCGTTGTAGTCGTCGTGGTTGTAGTGGTCACCGTTTTGGAGTCATTTTGCTCTTGGACTTGGTTGTCAGCACCGCTCTTGTCGTCGTCTTCGGGCTGTTTCTTTTCGCCCTCGGTCTTGCTCTCGTCCTTCTTCTGACCGGACTTGTCGCCCTTCTCATCAGAGCTAGGACCCTTATCGGATTCAGCCTTCTCGGAAGCCTTGTCCTTGGAGTCGCCCTTTGCGGCTTCGGTCTTTTCCGTGGAAACCTGATCAGAGTTGTCCTTGTTCTGGGCCGAGCCGTTATTGACGCCAGCCATCAGCGAAGAACCCAGCGTAGAACCAAGCTGCTCGGAGAAAGAAGGCTTCTTGTCCGGCGAAGCAACGGGAGCGTCCGGCGCCTTATTCGAGTCGTCCTTGGAAGCATCGGAATCAGGGGTCGTGTCAGAGCCGGAGCCGTTGTTAGAGCCGGTGTCAACGGACGAATCGCTCGAGCCGGTAGATGAGTTAGAGGTGCCAGCGTCGGTCGAACCAGAAGCGTCGCTGTCCGTATTGCCGGCAGAGCTTGAAGGCGAATCGCTCGCAGCAGAGCCGTTCGAATCGGAGCCGTTCGAGGTAGAGCCGTCGTTGGTAGTGCCACCAGCAGAGCCATTACCGTCAGCATCGGTCGAGGGCGCATCCATCCTGTCATCGTTGGCATCGTCACTCGAGCCGTCATTCGAATCAGGTGTCGGCGAGGGCGCCGGCGCAGGCTCGGGCTGCACGGGCGTCGCAGCGGCAGCGGCCTCGTCCTCGGCGATATAAACCAAGCAGTCCTTCAGCTCGTTGCGGTAGCGGTTCTTCCAGCCCTCATGATACTGGGGCTGATTTGAAAACTTGGTGGCGACATTGTTGACCACGCTATTGGAGAGCGCCGTCGCAAACTCGCGGTCGGACATATCGTTGGAAAGATTCGCCCAGCGGAAGAAGTCTCTGCAGCCACCGGCACCGCACATGTTGGTGATGCTCCACACCATACCCTTGACGCAATCGGCGCGGCCGGAGATGTCAATGCCAAGAGCGCTCTTAAGCCACGCCTCGGTCACCGCATAGTACGAGTTGTACGCATACGCATCCTGCAGAGCCGAAAACTCAGCAGGATCGGTGTTATAAGCACCCTGGAAGGCCTCCTGTGCAATACGGCCCAGCTCGGTAAGCTGGTCGTTCTCGTACATGGCATTGCTCGCGTTGGAAATCTCGCTGCCGAGATCAATCGCATCCTTGAGCATGCTGTATTTTTCGGGGCTGTAGTTGTAGACCTGCTTCATAAACGGAATGAGCGACCAACGGCGGTCGAACTGGTAATAGCCCAGCGCGTTGTAGCCGTCACCATACGAAAAGCCCTGGTTGTAGTTACCATGGCTCTCGTACTTGGTAAAGTACTTCATCTCGGTAGTCACGTTGACAAACGAAACGCCCTGGACCGACCTCAGCACGCCCGAGAAGGACTGCTGGGTGTAGAGACCCTTATCGATATCGGTGGCATCCGAGGCAACGCCTGGCGTGGGCTCCTCGGCAGCGGCGGGTGTCGGCGCGGAAACGGCGCCAAACGAAAGCGCCAGCGTCAGACCCGCGACAATAGCAGAATGCTTGGGCTGCATAAGATCCTCCCTGCATTGGTGTAGTTAAAGTGCAGTTTGCAAAGATAGAATCAGTATTGCAGCTCGTCCGTTGTTGCACAACAACCCCTCGGTAAACGGCAACAACCTTCCGCGAAATCTTAAGGAATTAAACAAACTGGTCGTCGGGCGCCATCAGAAGCTCGCCGTATCGCTCCATCAGCCCGTCCCTCAACTGACAGAAAGCGGGGATATAGACGTTCAAGATGCGCTGAATCAAATCTTGAGCGAGCTTGTTGTCGTAGATATGGACGTTCGTATTGCGGTCTCTGAGCATGTCTAGCCAGGCCGCCTCATCAATAAAGTCGTAGAATCGGTACGACTCCTTCAAGATGGCACGAGGAGACCCCGACGCGGCAAGCGTGGCGCCCTCATACTCGAGCAGACGCTTAAGGAGCTTCCAGCTCAGTTCAAATTGAAGATTGAACTTATTAATTAATCCACTCTGAACAAAATCATTGTTGAGATCCTGATTGGGCGCATCCTCAAGATTCGCCAAGGCGCTAACAAAGTTCTCATATTTTTTCATACAGAATCACACCATCCCTGGCAATCTCATCGAGCAATTGCTGCGATAGGGACTCGTCGAGATTGACGACATCTACATCTAAAAGAGTATCAAGATGTTCCTCGATCAAATATGAGAAACGGCCGAAATCCCGGCAACCTGCTACGGCGATGTCAATATCGCTCTTGGGCAAGTTGTCGCCTCGAGCACGAGAACCAAACAACACGACCTTCTCGGCGTCACATTCCAGAGCAAAAACTTCGATTTGCTTGTACACCTTGTCGAGAGATGTCATTTGCAGCCCTTACAGCTTTATGTCAAAGTTGATCTCGGGGACGGCGGCTAGGTCGGCCAACGTCACGCCGTCGACGTACTTTTCGATTACGTCGTCCAGACCGCGCCAGAACTTGACCGTTGAGCACAGATCACTACGGGTGCAGCTGTTGTCGATGCCGTCGCACGCCACTGGAGCCGTGCTGCCCTCGACGGCACGCAGGATGTCGCCGGCGCGCACCTCGGCCGGGTCCTTGGCCATCATGTAGCCGCCGCCCTTACCGCGTACGCTCTTAAGCAGGCCCGCTTTCATAAGCGGACGAACCAGCTGCTCCAGATACTTTTGTGAGATATGCTCGCGGTCGGCGACCTCGCGCAGGGCGATCTTGCCCTCGGCATCACCAAGCGCTGCGATATAGATCATCAGTCGGAGGGCATAGCGGCCCTTAGAGGAAATGAGCATACCTACCCTCCCATCGTTGCTGGGACAACATAACCAGGTTTGTTGTCCCAAATTTAAAGCAAGTGGGACAAACACAACAGGTTATTTTGTCCCAGAATTTGAAAAGTCGAGTGGATTAGTCGGGTTTTCCCTTGACTAACGCCGAACCCATAGTAACTTTATTCCGAGAAGATTCCTAGGGTTTAGTACACCTATGAGTACACCATATACAGAGAGGGACAGCATGAGCGCAAATCCGCTGCTTTCCATCGAAGGTCTGACCGCCTCCGTGGACGAGAAGACCATCCTCCACAACGTCAACCTTAACGTCGCCGCCGGCGAGACCCACGTGCTGATGGGACCCAACGGCGCCGGCAAGTCCACCCTCGGCCACCTGGTCATGGGCGACCCTGTTTACACGGTCAACGACGGCCGCATCGTCTTTGACGGCCAGGACATCACCGAGCTCACCACCGACAAGCGTTCGCGCGCCGGCCTGTTCCTGAGCTTCCAAGCCCCGGTCGAGATCCCGGGCGTGCCGCTGTCGAGCTTTTTGCGCGCCAGCATCGCCGGCCGCCCCGGCCTGGAGATGAAGGGCAAGGAGTTCCGCCGTCGCGTCAAGGAGCTCGCGGCCGAGCTCAACATGGATACCGCCTATCTCAACCGCGAGCTGGGCGTAGGCTTCTCAGGCGGCGAGAAGAAGAAGGTCGAGATGCTCCAGCTTCTGCTGCTGCAGCCCAAGCTCGCTATTCTGGACGAGACCGACTCGGGTCTGGACGTCGACGCCCTGTCCACCGTCAGCCACGGCATGGACGCCTACCGCAAGAGCTGCGACGGCTCCATGCTCATCATCACGCATAACACGCGCATCCTGGAGCACCTGGATGTCGACCGCGTCCACGTTATGGTCAAGGGCCACATCGTGCGCGAGGACGACGCCTCGCTGATCCCCTGGATCGACAAGAACGGCTTTGAGACCTTCGAGCGCGAGGCCGCCGAACAGCGCGCCCAGGCCGAGGCCGCCGCTGCCGAGCAGCAGGCGTAAAGGGGCGACGCAATGACCAAGAACCGCACCGAGGTCGCGGACATCGACCGCAGCCTCTACGACTTCACCTATGGCGAGGAGGGATTCGAGCGCCTCGACGCCGGCATCACGCCCGACATCGTGCGCGAGATCAGCGCCAAGAAGGACGAGCCGCAGTGGATGCTCGACCTGCGCCTCAAGTCCCTCGAGATCTTCAATCGTTTTCCCGACCCGACGTGGGGCCCCTCCATCGAGGGCCTGGACATGGACAACATCGTCACCTACGTCAAGCCCAACACCGACCAAAAGCACGACTGGGAGTCGGTGCCCGACGACATCAAGAACACCTTTGAGCGCTTGGGCATCCCCGACGCCGAGCGCAGCTACCTGGCAGGCGTCGGCGCACAGTACGACTCCGAGCTGGTCTACCACAACATGCAGGACACCGCGTCCAAGATGGGCATCGTCTACTCCGGCATCGAGGAGGCCCTGCACGACCCGCAGTGGGAGCCGCTCATCCACGAGAAGTTCATGACGCTCATCCCGCCCACCGACCACAAGTTTGCGGCCCTGCACGGCGCCGTGTGGTCGGGCGGCTCGTTTGTCTACGTGCCCAAGGGCACCAAGCTCGATTTTCCGCTGCAGAGTTACTTCCGCCTTAACGCCAAGGGCGCTGGCCAGTTTGAGCACACGCTCATCATTGTCGAGGACGACGCCGACCTGCACTTTATCGAGGGCTGCTCCGCACCCAAGTACAACGTGGCCAACCTCCACGCCGGTGCCGTCGAGCTCTTTGTGGGCAAGCGCGCGCACCTGCGCTACTCGACCATCGAAAACTGGTCCAAGAACATGTACAACCTCAATACCAAGCGTGCGCGCGTGGACGAGGACGGCGACATCGAGTGGATCAGCGGCTCCTTCGGCAGCCACGTGGGCTACCTCTACCCCATGAGCGTGCTCAACGGCCGCCGCGCCCGCTCGAGCTTTACCGGCATCACCTTTGCCGGTGCCGGTCAGAACCTCGACACCGGCTGCAAGGTCATGCTCAACGCGCCTGAGACCTCGGCTACGGTCGAGACCAAGGGCATCTCCAAGAGCGGCGGCATCCAGACCTTCCGCAGCTCTATTGTGGCGACACCCAAGGCCGAGGGCTCCAAGGCAACCGTGAGCTGCCAGTCGCTGATGCTCGACGATCAGAGCCGCTCCGACACCATCCCCGCCATGGACATCCGCGCCAAGAATGTCGACATCGGCCACGAGGCCACCATCGGCCGTATCGGCGACGATAAGGTGTTCTACCTGATGAGCCGCGGTATCTCGGAGGAAGAAGCCCGTACCATGATCGTCAACGGCTTTGCCAACCCGGTCTCCAAGGAGCTACCGCTGGAGTACGCCGTCGAGATGAACAACCTGATCAAGCTCGAGATGGAAGGAGCGATCGGATAATGAAACAGACCACGAACACCGCTGCTACCACCCTTGAGCAGGTCAATGCGATGCCGGCTGCCACATGGGGCTGGCTGAAGATGAACCAGACCAAGCTCGAGCTCTCTGACGAGCTTGCCGCCGCTCCCGCCGAGACCGTTAAGGTTGAGGGCTTGGACGAGCAATTTGCTGGCGTGGCAGACGCGTTCGACGCCGCCATGGACGCCATGGCCGAGCGCTTCCCCGAGCGCCGCGCCTCCGCGCCCGGCGATGCCGCCGACCGCGCCCGCATCACGCCCGAGACCGAGCTCGACGTGCCCGCCACCTCCGTCTACCAGGCCGGTGCCATTAAGCTGGAGGAGGAGCTCTCCCCCGCTGAGGCCTTCGAGACTGGCATGGGCGAGGCTGCCTACACCTACCTGGCCGACCACGCCACCAAGCGCGTCGTCATCGATGTGCCCGCATACAAGCACGCCACGGTTACCGTGCGTGTGAGCGGTGTCGATGCCGCCGCGGCCATCGCCGCCATCGACGTCGTCGTCCGTCCCCAGTCGACGCTCGACCTGCAGATCGCCCTGGACTCCCCCGTTGCCGGCGAGGGCGTCGTGGGATCCGTGCTGCGCGTGTGCGCCCACGAGTACGCCACCGTCAACGTGACCTGCACGCAGACGCTCGACGATAGCTGGATCGCGCTCGACGACACCGGCCTGTTCCTGGACGAGGGCGCGCGCGTCAACGTGCAGCACACCGTCCTGGGTGCCGGCGCCAGCGCCACCGGCCTTGCCGGCGACCTGCTGGGCGATACCGCCAAGGTCACCATCGATACTGACTACCTGGGCGCCCGAGAGCAGGTGCGCGACTTTAACTACGAGCTGCGCCACCGCGGTCGCAAGACCGAGTGCGAGATCGACGCCAACGGCGTGCTGACCGGCACGTCCAAGAAGGTCTACCGCGGCACCATCGACCTCGTGCACGGTTGCAAGGGTGCAACCGGCACCGAGCGCGAGACGGTGCTTTTGGCCAACAAGGGCGTCGACAACAAGACCGTTCCCGTCATTCTCTGCGACGAGGACGACGTCGCCGGCAACCACGGAGCCACCATCGGCCACGTCCGCGACGAGCAACTGTTCTACCTCGCCTGCCGCGGCCTTGACCAAAACGCCGCCGAGGACCTGTTCGTCCGCGCCAAGCTGGAGGACGCCGCACTTTCCGCCACCGACGAGCGCACCCGCGCCGCCGTCGTCCGCCTGGGCAACAACCTGATCGACAACTTTGAAGAGGAGCTCGCATGATCGACACCGAGCACGTTAAATGCGACACCTGTACCGCACCGGAGCCTATGGAGCTCGACGCCAGCGACGAGGCCTCGCGCGGCTGGCCTACCGTCGACATCGAGACTAATCCCTACAAGGCGCAGTTCCCGCTGTTCCAGCAGCACCCCGAGATCGCCTTCCTCGATAGTGCCGCTACCGCGCAGCGTCCTGCCTGTGTGCTCGACGCCGAGCGCGACTTCTACCAGCGCATGAACGCCAACCCTCTGCGCGGCCTGTACTCGCTGTCCGTCGAGGCAACCGACGCCATCGCGAAGGTGCGCCAGCAGATCGCCGACCTCATCGGCGCTGCCCAGGCCAACGAGGTCGTCTTCACCCGCAACACGAGCGAGTCGCTCAACCTGGTCGCCAAGAGCTTTGCACCCACAGTCCTCGAGCCGGGCGACGAGGTCGTCATCACCATCATGGAGCACCACTCCAACCTGATTCCGTGGCAGCAGGTCTGCCGCGAGACCGGCGCCAAGCTCGTCTACCTCTACCCCACCAAGACCGGTCAGCTCACCACCGAGGAGGTTCTTGCCAAGGTTGGTCCCAAGACCAAGATTCTGGCCGTGGGTCAGGTCTCCAACGTGTTGGGAGTCGAGAACCCAGTCAAGAACCTCGGCAAGCTCGTGCACAAGTATGGCGGCTACCTGGTCGTCGACGGTGCGCAGTCGCTGCCGCACATGCCGGTCGATGTGGCCGACCTGGGCGCCGACTTCTTTGCCTTTAGCGCACACAAGGCTATGGGCCCCATGGGCATCGGCGTGCTGTGGGGCAAGATGGACCTGCTCAACGCCATGCCGCCCATGCTCACCGGCGGCGAGATGATCGACTCTGTTACCGAGCAGGACGCCGTCTGGGCGCCCGTTCCCGAGAAATTCGAGGCCGGCACACAGGACGCCGCCGGCATCTTCGCCACGGGTGCGGCACTCGACTACCTGGTCAACACGGTGGGTTACGAGAACATCCAGGCACGCGAGCAGGCACTCGTCCACTACCTGATGGGCGAGCTCATGCAGCTCGACTTTGTCCAGATCATCGGCTCCATCTATTGGGACAACCACCACGGCGTTGTGAGCTTTAACGTCCGCGGCATCCACCCGCACGACGTCGCGAGCATCATGGACATGGACGGCGTCTGCATCCGCGCCGGTCACCACTGTGCACAGCCGCTGCTCACCTGGCTGGGCGTCGAGAACCTTGCCTGCTGCCGCGCCAGCGTGGCCTTCTACAACGACAAGGCCGACATTGACAAGTTCATCGCCGGCCTGCATCACGTTTGGAGCACGTTCAATGGGTAATCTGTACACCTCCACCACATTTATGGAGCACAACTCGCACCCCGACTACAAGTACGAGATGGATGCTCCCACGCACGAGCACGACGGCATCAACCCCAGCTGCGGAGACGAGCTCACTCTGCAGCTGCGTGTCGAGAACAACGTGATCGAGGAGGCCTCCTTTACCGGCCACGGCTGCGCCATCAGCCAGGCCAGTGCCGACATCATGGCCGATCTCATCACCGGCGAGACCGTCGAGGAAGCTCGCCGCCTGGCGGAGCTCTTCCTCGCCATGATCCGCGGCGAGAAGCTCTCCGAGGAGGACCTGGAAGACCTGGACGAAGCCGCCCAGCTCCAGGACATCTCGCACATGCCCGCCCGCGTCAAATGCGCCGAGCTCGCCTGGCGCACCCTCGACGGCATGCTCGAGGGGCGAAATAATCAGTAGTACTTGTCCCAAATCTTAAGATTTTTGTTGGCCGAATCGCTTGACAAGAGTGGTTTGGCCATTTTCTATTCCGAGAGCTCAGTCTGTGCCTTCACCCGCGCATAAGCGCGCACGATACGAGAGACGGTACTTTTGCCAATCCCGGTATACCGCTCAATCTGGCGCACCGTAAAACCGGCATCGTGCAATCCAAAAATAACGGTATCGCGCTGCGCAGGCGGTGCGTCTTTAACCCCATGGAGCGGAGCCCCGAGGCTCTTCGCCAACTTGTCGGCAAAGGCGTGGCGTTCCCACTCTGTCTCTTTCATATCGCGCAGCGCCGGTTCGCCGCCGTCGGGCGTCGAAAGCGAATAGGCAATAAAGCCCTCGGCAGAACCAAAAAGCTCAAGCACGCAAGAAGGATCAGAAAATCCCCTCGCGACATCGGCCGCGTCACCGTCGTAAGCGCACAAATGCTCCGGAAAGCTGCTCCAGGGATAACGCTCAATGAGACTGATGCCCGCCTCCTGCGGATCGGCGTGAACGGAGCGAATAGCCTCCATCACCTGCCAGTCGGTATCGAGCGAGCGCCGGTCAAAACGGTTCTGGAACAGATGCCCTGTGCGCCCCGTGCGTTTATTGAACCGCCGCGCGTACGTCAAAAGCAGCCGGTGCATCGCCGCGCTCATCGCGTCCTCGTAATCTGCAAGCACCAGACGCACGTGATTGCCCATAAGGCACCAGGCGATAACCGTCACGCCCGCCTTGCGGCAGCACTCACGCATCAGCTCCAAGAACTCCCACCGGTCTTCATCGCCCTCAAAGATGAGCTGCTTGCCCGTACCGCGGGCACAGACATGGTAAAAGCCGGTAACCGTTCTCCAAACGCGCTGCATGGCGCTCCCTTCGCCGGGATCTGCTTGCCATCCAATACAGCACGATTGAAGCGTGCCATCAAAACATTCACGCAAAACAATTCGCTCGCGCGGCCAAAGGCAGTAAACAGGCGGCGAACGGCACCGTTGCAACAGGTCAACCCCTGCAACGCTTACAAAAGCTGACCAAAAGCTTGCCCAAGACGGACCCCCTCTACGGAAGTGCACGACCACAGAATATAGAGTTAAACCGTTTCAATTGAAAGTTCCGCGCATCTCGCTACGAAAACTGAGCCGTTCGCCGAATATTCCGTGCATTTCGCGGTATTATAGGGGCTGCATGTCATGTCCCTTTCGAAGGGTCGCCCGGCAATCGCCAGCCACGGCCCCCAGACGGGACGCCAACACGATAGAGAGGAGAGGCATGCAGTACTCACAGGAAGTGGAGAACATGTGCCCCGTTGCCAAGGGTGCATACCACGGCCCCGCACCCATCCCCGAGGAGGGCAAGTGGGTCCAGGCTAAGGAGATTTCCGACATCTCCGGTCTTACGCACGGTGTGGGTTGGTGCGCACCTCAGCAGGGCGCCTGCAAGCTCACGCTGAACGTCAAGGACGGCATCATCGAGGAGGCCCTCGTTGAGACCATCGGCTGCTCGGGTATGACCCACTCTGCCGCCATGGCTTCCGAGATCCTTCCCGGTAAGACCATCCTCGAGGCCCTCAACACCGACCTCGTCTGCGACGCCATCAACGTTGCTATGCGCGAGATCTTCCTGCAGATCGTTTACGGCCGCAGCCAGACCGCGTTCTCCGAGGGCGGCCTGCCCGTGGGCGCCTCCCTCGACGACCTCGGCAAGGGCCTTCGCTCTCAGGTCGGCACCATGTTCGGCACCAAGGCCAAGGGCGCTCGTTACCTCGAGCTCGCTCAGGGCTACGTCACCCGCATGGCTCTCAACGACAAGAACGAGATCATCGCATTCGAGTTCCTGAACCTCGGCAAGTTCACCGACGCCGTCAAGGCCGGCAAGACCCCCGAGGAGGCCATCGCTGGCGCTATGGGCCACTATGGTCAGTGGGAGAACGCTGCCAAGTACATCGACCCGCGCACCGACGAGGAGACTCACTCCGTCGCCAGCGTGTTCCCGGTTCACGAGTAGAAAGGGAGGGAAATAACTATGACTGTTACGTTCGAAGGTTACGAGCGCCGCGCTGACAAGATCAACAAGTGCCTCGCCGACAACGGCATCGCCTCCCTCGAGGAAGCTCTGCAGATCTGCACCGATAAGGGCTTCAACCCGCGTGAGATCGTCAACAACACCCAGTCCATCGCCTTCCAGAACGCCGAGTGGGCCTACACCCTCGGTTGCGCTCTCGCTGTCAAGCGTGGCGCCAAGTCCGCTTCTGAGGCTGCCGCCATCATCGGCGAGGGCATCCAGGCCTTCACCGTTCCCGGCTCCGTCGCCGAGGACCGCAAGGTCGGTCTGGGCCACGGCAACCTGGGCGCTATGCTGCTCTCCGACGACACCGAGTGCTTCGCCTTCCTGGCCGGTCACGAGTCCTTCGCTGCCGCTGAGGGTGCTATCGGCCTGGCTCTAAACGCCAACAAGGCTCGCAAGAAGCCGCTGCGCGTCATCCTCAACGGTCTGGGCAAGGACGCTGCTCAGATCATCGCCCGCATCAACGGCTTCACCTACGTGAAGACCCAGTTCGACTACTTCACGGGCGAGCTCAAGGTCGTCGAGACCATCCCCTACTCCGATGGTCCCCGCGCCGCCGTCAACTGCTACGGCGCCGACGACGTCCGCGAGGGCGTTGCCATCATGTGGCACGAGAACGTCGACATCTCGATCACCGGTAACTCCACCAACCCCACGCGCTTCCAGCACCCCGTCGCTGGCACCTACAAGAAGGAGCGCCTCGAGGCTGGCAAGAAGTACTTCTCCGTCGCTTCTGGTGGCGGCACTGGTCGTACCCTGCACCCGGACAACATGGGCGCCGGCCCTGCCTCTTACGGCATGACCGACACCATGGGCCGTATGCACTCCGACGCCCAGTTCGCCGGTTCTTCCTCCGTGCCTGCGCACGTTGACATGATGGGTCTCATCGGCATGGGCAACAACCCCATGGTCGGTGCCACCGTCGCCTGCGCTGTCGCCGTCGAGGAGGCCCTCAAGGCCTAATCGCGCCCGCGCGATGCTCATATAGTTGAGCTTTGGAGCCGCTACCCACCCAGGTAGCGGCTCTTTTTGTTTGCGCTGTCGCAGGGTAGCTAATGCCGATATATCAGTTGGGGCGAAATACAAGATGTGATGAGATGGAGCGTCAGAGCGTCCATGACGCCCACCTGCCATATTTGCCCTTTACCGATTTGCCGAGTCTTTGCGGCCCCATTGCCGATCACCCGTGCGACAATGCGCCGGACGAGAAAGGAATCCGATGGAATCGACTGATGTACTGGTAATTGGATCTGGCATTGCGGGCCTTTGCGCCGCCATCGAAGCGGCACGCACGGGTGCAACCGTCACTGTGGCAAGCGCCGGCAAGACTATGAGTGGATCGAGCTTCTTCCCCGGAACCTGGGGCCTAGGGCT
Organism: uncultured Collinsella sp.; assembly: GCA_959028445.1. GTDB lineage: Bacteria > Actinomycetota > Coriobacteriia > Coriobacteriales > Coriobacteriaceae > Collinsella. The sequence goes on from CAUFRY010000018.1 coordinate 29,648, forward strand.
TATCGGACCCGTTAACGAAGACGACGAGCAGGACCTCATCGACACCATCCTGGCCGTCGGCGGCGGCGTTGCCGACCCCGAACTCGTCCAAGCGTTCGTCCACGGCATTCCCCAAGCGATTGACTGGCTCGAGCAAGACCTGGGCGTTGAGCTCCAGCGTCCGCAAAGCGCCAAGAGTGCTCAACAAAAGCAATTTATCCCCTGCTTTGACCACAAGACGCGCATGTGGCGCGGCCTCACCCGCAAGCCCCTTGAGGACGCTCTGACGACCTGGATCGAGTCGCTCGGCATTCGCCTGCTCCCCCGCCATGAGCTTATCGACCTTGTTGAGGACACGAACGGCAGAATCACCGGAACCGTGCTCTACAACCTCACCGAAGATCGAATCGTGCCCTTTGCTACCAAAGCCACGATCATCGCAGCCGGTGGCACGGGTGGCCTGTTCGAGCGAAGCCTCACTTCCGCCGACGTGCTCAGCTCATCACAGGCCATCGCGCTGGCGCACGGCGCATCGCTTACTAATATAGAGTTCATGCAGATGATGCCCGGCTTCATCGAGCCCAAGCGCAACCTTGTCTTTAACGAGAAGACCTGGCGCTACGTACATGTAGACCAGCCGGCAGATATTGCCGACGACAAGCTGGACGACCTGCTCGAGCAGCGCTCTGGATATGGTCCCTTCACGTCACGCTTGGCCTCCCGCGCTATCGATCTCGTCATCGATCAGGCAGGTGTCGAAGGCCTGGCACTCCACTACGACTTCCCCCGCGAGGATGTCCCAGAGTTTGTGCAGACCTTTGCCACCTGGCTGCAAGACGAGCACGGCATCGCCCCGACTGACGAGATGCGCGTTGCGATGTATGCCCACGCCGCTAACGGCGGCATCAAGATCGATAAGACCGCGTACACGGGCGTTGAGGGTCTCTACGCTTGCGGCGAGGCGACAGGCGGCATGCACGGAGCCGACCGCATTGGTGGCTTGTCAAGCGCCAACGGCATCGTGTTCGGGCGCATCGCAGGCGCATCGGCAGCCCTTGCAGCGCAGAAAGAGCCTAAGACAGCCCTGAAGGCGGATATCGCCCTCCCCCAGCACGGCATTGCCACAACAGATGCCGAGCGCCTGACCCGCAGCCTTAAGCACACGATGAGTACCTATTGCATGATCAACCGCACCGAAACAGGCCTATCCGAAGCACTACACGAGCTTGAGGGCTTGAAGACGGAGGCAACGACCTTGAGCACACAGAAAGCCCAGGACAGCGAAATCGCTGCCCTCGCCCGCCTTCAGTCGCAGATTCAACTAGCACAGGAAATGGTCAAAGCCATGCGCAAGCGAACCGAAAGCCTCGGATCGCACTATCGAACGGACTAAACTGGACACCTATCTAAAGCAGAACACAACCAATCGATATCCATGGGCCCCGTGAGCTCGAAGCAGCACGGGGCCCATTCGTGTCCGCACGACAGCGTATCCTTATTCTGAATACAGAGCGGGCAAAGCCCGCATAGAAAATAGACCAGCGAGGAGGAGATATGGACAGTAGAGATATCGAGAAGTGGCGTATCGAACTTGATAGCTACGCCAATGTGGAAGACGGCGTTGAGTATTGGCTCGCACGCGATTTAATGGAACCCATGGGGTACACTCGATGGGAGAACTTCGCCGAAGTTGTTAAGAGGGCAAAAGTCTCATGCGAAACAAACAAAACTCCAGTTGATTCCCATTTTCGTGACACCACGAAAATGGTAACTGCCGGTGTCGCCGCTCGCGCGGTTAAAGACTACAAACTTACGCGCTATGCATGCTATTTAATCGCACAGAACGGAGATTCAAACAAGCCAGAGATCGCGCTCGCCCAGGCATACTTTGCCGTGCAGACGCGCCGCCAAGAGCTCATAGAGCAGCGCTTCGCAGAGATTCAGCGCTTGCAGGCGCGCCACTCGCTATCCGATTCAGAGAAACAGCTCTCGGGTATTGCGTTCAAACGCGGCGTAGACTCCAAAGGATTCGCGATCATCAAGTCGAAGGGCGATGAAGCGTTATTCGGCGGCAGAAGCACGGCGGAAATGAAGCAGCAGCTCGGCGTACCCAAGAGCGCGGCATTGGCGGACAGGTTAGCCGATGTCCTCATCAAAGCAAAGGACCTTACGAACTCGATGACGGCCTTCAACGCCGAGGAACACGACCTGTACGGTCTGGACCAGATCAAGCAAGAGCACGTCGAGAACAACACAAGCGTGCGTGGCAGCCTTATCGACCGCGGAATTGTCCCCGAGAACCTACCGCCTGCCGAGGATACAAAAAAGCTCGAGCGTCGTGTGAAGGCAGACGAGAAGAAACTCAAGGAGGGTACTGACGGTTTTACCGATCCCCAGGGTAGGCTCGATCTGTGAAAGCGGCCGCACCCTTTCGGGTTCGACCCCATGCGAGGTTAACAAAAAAGCGACCAGCCTAAGCCAGTCGCTTTAACATGCTTTGGGTGGGCCGTCAGGGGGTCGAACCCTGGACCTTGGGATTAAGAGTCCCCTGCTCTACCAACTGAGCTAACGACCCAAAGCTAAAGTCCGTTGTGGCGGACTTTAGAGGAGATATCGTGTGGTGGGCCGTCAGGGGGTCGAACCCTGGACCTTGGGATTAAGAGTCCCCTGCTCTACCAACTGAGCTAACGACCCGATATCAACACGAAGCAAGAACTGGGGTGGGTAAAGGGACTCGAACCCTCGACCTACGGGACCACAACCCGTCGCTCTAGCCAACTGAGCTACACCCACCGTGTCCTGTGCGCTTCGCGCTCGACTATTATTGCAAGGAACGCCACGCGATGCAAGCCCCAATTTTCAAGAATTTTGAAAAGAGTTTTTCGAGACCATTTCGAGCAAATCCCACCGGTTTCATAGGAGTAAACTTGCCCCACTGCAAATCCTCGAAAGGACCGTCATGAAAGAACTCTCCAACCGCACGGCAAGATTTACCGATTCGGTCATCCGCCGCATGACACGCATCTCCAATAAGTACGGCGCTGTCAATCTCTCGCAGGGCTTCCCTGACTTCGATCCCCCGGCGCAGCTGCTCGATAGCCTCAGCACCATCGCCGCCGATCCCAAGCCGCTCTATCACCAGTACTCCATCACCTGGGGCTCCCAGGCCATGCGCGAGGCGCTTGCCGCCAAACAGGAGCACTTTATGGGCATGCCGGTGAACCCCAACGAGAATATCGTAGTCACCTGCGGCTCCACCGAGGCCATGATGGCCGCCATGATGACGGTCACGAACCCCGGCGATAAGGTCGTCATCTTCTCGCCGTTCTACGAGAATTACGGCGCCGACACGATCCTTTCGGGTGCCGAGCCCATCTACGTGCCGCTCAACCCGCCCACATTCGACTTTGACCGCGAGACACTCGAGGCGGCCTTCCGCGACAACGACCCCAAGGCCATCGTCCTGTGCAACCCTTCCAACCCCTGCGGCAAGGTCTTTACGCGCGAGGAGCTCACCTTTATCGCCGACCTCTGCAAAAAGTACGACGCCTACTGCATTACCGACGAGGTATACGAGCACATCGTCTACGCGCCCCACGAGCACGTCTATATGGCCACGCTGCCCGGCATGTTCGAGCGAACCATCAGCTGCAGTTCGCTGTCTAAGACGTACTCCATCACCGGCTGGCGTCTTGGCTACACCATTGCCCCGGCCCAGATCACCGAGCGCATCAAGAAGGTCCACGACTTCCTCACCGTGGGTGCCGCCGCTCCCCTGCAGGAAGCCGTCGTCACCGCCCTCAATTTCGACGGCAGCTATTACGATGAGGTCCTTGACCTCTATACCGCCAAACGCGACCTGTTCTGCCAAGGGCTCGATAGTATCGGACTTAAGCACAACGTACCGCAGGGCGCCTACTACGTGATGATGGATATCTCTGAGTTTGGCTACGACAGCGACCTCGAGTTCTGCGAGGACCTGGCCTCAAAGGTGGGCGTGGGCGCAGTGCCCGGCTCGAGCTTCTTCCGCGAGCCCGTCAACCATCTGATTCGTTTCCACTTTGCCAAGCGAGACGAGACGCTTAACGCGGCACTGGAGAACCTCAAGTCTCTACGTGATAAAATCAAGCCGCGCGGGTAAGGACGGCCCGGCAGCTAAAGTAGCCAAAGAAGCCTCGCACCGCCCGCCGCGTTGCGAGGCTTCTTTTTATAACGCTTTCTTAAATAGTTTAGAGCCCTATACTCTAGTCACGGAGCAACTCGTCCCAGAGAGAGGAATACTATGGCAGAACAGCAGCTTATCGGAGCGCTCGAGGCCGGCGGCACCAAGATGGTCTGCGCCACGGGCTATGCAGACGGTACGGTCCTGGAGCGTGAGCAGATCGCGACCACGACCCCGCAGGAGACCGTTGAGGCCGTCAATGCATGGTTTGCCGACAAGGGCATCACCGCGCTGGGCATCGGCGCCTTTGGCCCCACCGCAGTCAACCCCGCGTCGCCCCAATACGGCAAGATCCTGGAGACGCCCAAAACGGCATGGCGCTACTTTGATCTGCTGGGCACCATCCAAAACGAGCTCAATATTCCCTGTGGCTACGACACCGACGTCAACGTTGCCTGCTTGGGCGAGGTCACCTTTGGTTGCGCCCAGGGCCTCACCGACGTGGTCTACCTGACCATCGGCACCGGCGTGGGCGCCGGCGTGCTCTCGGGCGGTAAGCTCGTGCACGGCATGATGCATCCCGAGGCCGGCCACATCCTGGTCACGCGCGACCCGCGCGACACCATCGGCGAGCATAGCGCCTGCCCCTTCCATGACAACTGCCTCGAGGGCCTCATCGCCGGCCCTGGCGTTAAAAAGCGCTGGGATGGCAAGAGCGCCGGAGACATGGCCGATGACCCGGAGGCCATGGACCTGCTCGCAGGCTATCTGGCACAGGCGCTCATGACCTACACGCTGTGCTACGCACCGCAAAAGATCATCATCGGCGGCGGCGTGGCCGACCACACCCCCATCGTGCCGCTCGCACGCAAAAAGTGCGCCGAGATGCTCAACGGCTATATCGTCACGCCCGAGGTCAACGACATCGATTCCTATATTGTCAACAACAGCCTCGAGGGCAAGCAGGGCATCATGGGCTGCCTGGCCCTGGGCGCACAGGCGCTTCAGTAGCAGACGCACCCACAGGGCGTGGCGCGCTCGGCAAATCCAACCTACGGAACGACGCCACCACGCCTCATATAACCCCTCAAATAAAAAAGGCCGCCTAGGACCAAACAATACGTCCTAGGCGGCTTTTTTGGCGCACATCAGCCACCGTAAGAGATATCGAAGCACAACGCCCGTTGCCGCTCCACAGCAGTCGATCATCACATCGGTGATCATGCCGGCGCGTCCCGGCACAAAGAGCTGAATCGTCTCGTCGATCGAGGGAATCAGCAGCAGGAACACCGCCGTGGGCAGCAGCACGTCAAAGGTGCGCCGGCCCTCAAAATCAAAGGCGTGCGTTGCCAGGATGCCGAGCACCATATACTCGGTAAAATGCGCGCACTTGCGAACAACAAAGTTGGTCACCCATTCATATGGAAGTCCCACGCCGTGCAGGAAACCGCGGATAGCTTCCATGACCGTTAGGCTCAGCGAGCCCGACCCCGAGCCGGGAACCAGCGAATTGCCCCAGATCAAGAGCGCCATCAGGCAGGTAACAACCGCCCATTTTCGATTGATCTTAACCATGCAGAAGTTATGCCTCCGCGCGGAGCGGCGCGAAGCTGGCGGTACCGCCCTCGATAACGCTCAGATAGGCACGGCCCGTACGCTTGGCGGTAGAGGACTGCAGGCGCTCGATCTCTTCCTCGAGGATCTGATTGACGCGCTCGTGACGACGGTTTTCCATAATGCCGGCGGCAATAGCCTCGGCCCGCTCGATGCTCTCGCGCGAGATACGGGCGGTATCCTCGGGGAACACAGCGCTGTGACGGCCGACATAGGCGGGGGCAGCAGGCTGAGGGGCAGCGACGGGAGCGGGGGCTGCAACAGGAGCGGGCTCGTCAATCTCATCCAGAATCGCGGTGGCGGCGGCCCACATGTCCTCGTGGCCCGAGTAATCGGCCATGGGGACATCAACCTCGAGCGAGGCGTCCGGAAGGTCGCCGGTGTCGATGCGATCTTGGGCTTCAATAGATGCGGTGATGGCTGCAGGCTCATCGAGGTCATCGAGATCGATGTCCGCGGCACCGGAGATGATAGGCATGCTGGCGAGGTTTGCATTGTACGGCGCAGCCTCAGCCGCCTGCTGCCGGGCAGGAGCGCCCCAAAGCGAGCTCTCGGCGGCACGGCGGGCGGCAACGGCCTCCTCGTCCGCGGTCATGGCTTCATCAATGTACGAATTGTCGGCAGAAGCGTTCGCGTCCGCCGAGGTAGCGCTGTAGGCGTTATTGGCTGCCGCGTTGGCAACGAGTGCCACGAAAGCCGCCGTGCTGCCCGCAGGGGCGGCCTGGGAGCCCGACACGGCACGCGCCGCGGCGGCGATGTCGTCGCGATTGAGGGAGCCGGTCTGCCCGCCGTTGGTGAGCTCGTCGATGGCGACTTGATAGACGTCGCGCGAGCGTGCAGGGTCGCAGCTCACCGGCGAATCGTCGTCGAGCATACTGTCGATCATGGACCAAGCCTCGGCCTCGTCCATAGCATCTGCGGCTCGAGCGATGGTAGGAACACCATCATCGGCATGACGGCGCTGGAACGCACCGGTCAGGCCGGAAAGGAATGCCGAGGTAGACTGCTCCGACTGAGCCTGAGAAGCAGAAGCCGCAGCGTAAGGAGTCGCATCCTGCTGCTGGGCTGGAATCGAGGCGGTCTTGAACTCGCTTTGATGCTGATTGAGATTGGCGGCACCGCCCATGGCATCGGGCTGGAACAGACGCTCTTCACGCTGCGCACGGTACTCGGAGATACCCAGCGAAGCGGCATAGATACCCACGCCCGCCACCGCGCCCACGGCGAAGGGAACCGCACCCGCCACGACCGTCTCATTCACCGACGAAAACGGCAGCGTCGCGGCATACATAACCACGGGAGCGGCAAGGCCGATCCCGCACGAAAGTCCGGCAAGGACTGCTCGTTGTGTTGCATCAGAAGAAGCCATGAGCTCTCCCCATCTTCCAGCACCCAAATCGCATCATTCAGTTGGCTGCGCGAGAGAAGATGAAGCGGGGCTATGCCCCAAAGCAACGGTATATGGTTCGTTTCATCTGCGTTTTCCGTCGCGAAGCTTAAAAGCTATTATGCGAAACCGCCCAGTCTATTGCAAGCGACGATGTCGGATTGAAACGGGAAACCTGCTGCTTGCCAGTCTTATGGTCAAAAAAGCGCGGAGCGGCTATATAGAAAAGGGCCGAGGCTCAAAGCCCCGACCCTTTATTGCATTGATGACTATCGCTGCGTGTAGATGACAACCTAGAACGTCTGCTCGTAGTCGCTGTGTTTTTTGGCCGAACGCACCAGGAACTCCTGGTTGGTGTTGGTGCCCTTAAGACCCTTGATAAACGACGCAGCTGCGCGCTCGGTGTTGTTCATGCCGGCAAGAATGCGACGCAGGCCAAAGACAAACGGACGCATCTGCTCGTCAACCAACAGGTCCTCGTTACGCGTACCGGAGGCAACGGGGTCGATAGCCGGGAAGATGCGGCGGTCGGCCAGGTCGCGGTCGAGCTTGAGCTCCATGTTGCCGGTGCCCTTGAACTCCTCAAAGATGACCTCGTCCATCTTGGAGCCGGTGTCGATGAGGGCAGAGGCCAGGATGGTGAGCGAGCCACCGTTCTCGATATTGCGGGCTGCGCCCAGGAAGCGCTTGGGCGGATACAGTGCCGCCGAATCGACGCCGCCTGAAAGGATGCGGCCTGAGGCGGGCGCCGCCAAGTTGTAGGCGCGGGCAAGACGCGTGATGGAGTCGAGCACCACCACGACATCGCCGCCCAGCTCCACGATGCGCTTGGCGCGCTCGATGACGAGCTCTGCCACACGAGTGTGGTTGTCGGCGGGCATATCGAAGGTCGACGCCACAACCTCGCCCTTGATGGAACGCTGCATATCGGTAACCTCTTCGGGGCGCTCGTCGACGAGCAGGCAGATGAGGTGCACCTCGGGGTTGTTAATCGAGATAGACTGGCAGATCTTCTTGAGGATTGTGGTCTTGCCGGCCTTGGGCGGGGACACGATCAAGCCACGCTGACCCTTGCCGATCGGCGACACGATGTCGATGGCGCGACCGGTAATGGAGTCCTTGCCATGCTCCATGCGCAGCGGCTCGTTGGGATAGACCGGGGTGAGGTCACCGAACTTGGGGCGGTTGCGAATCTGCTCGGGGTCTAGACCGTTGACGGTCGTGATTTTGGCGAGGCCGGCGCGCTTGTCGCCGCCGCGCGAAGGACGAAGCGAGCCCTCGATGACGTCGCCCGTGCGCAGACGCGCGGAGCGGATGAGGTAGGCGGGGACGAAGGCGTCGTCGTTGGACTTCATGTAACCGTGGGCATGGATGATACCGGAGCTGTCCGGACGAATCTGCAGGATGCCCTTGATGTCGCGGAAGCCCTCGGCCTTCGCGGCGGTGACGTAGATCTCCTCGACAAGCTCGGCTTTCTTCTTGCCGGTCGTCTCGATCTCGAACTCCTTGGCCTTCTCGCGCAGTTCGGCGACCTTCATGGCAGCGAGCTCCTCGCGCGAAAGCGTGGGCTCGGTGGGGGCGGCGTTGCGCTCCTTGTTGCGCTGTTTGCGATCGCGCTGGCGGTTGCGACGGTCGTTGTTGCGCTCGTTGCGTTCCTCGTTGCGCTTGTGCTGGCGACGGTTGGAACGAGTGCCGTCTTCGGCCTCGGCGGGCGCGGCAGCATCGGCTGTGGCGGCGTCGGCATTGACCGCAGCGGCTTCATTGGCCTCGGCGCCAGAATCGACCTGCGCTTCGACATCAGCCTGATGCTCGGACGCCTTGGCCTTAGCGGACTTCTTACGACCGCGCTTGGGCTTCTCGGACGCAGGCTGTTCGACGTCTTGGGGCTCGGCGGCATCAGTCGATGCATCGGCGGTCGTCTCGTCGGAATCCTCGGACGTACCCTTCTTGGCAGCCTTAGCCTTGGACGTGCGCTTAACAGCAGTGCGACGGCTGCGACCGGGGCGGACGTCGGCGGGCTCGGCATCGGCGGGAGCGGCCTCGGAAGTCGCAGCATCCTGAACGGGTGCATCGGCAGCGGTTGCAGACTCGGCGGTCGCCGCAGCATCCCGAGCAGCTGCGGCTGCGGCTGCGGCCTTCTCTGCCTCAACGAAGGCCTTGGGCTTGCGACCGCGACGGTGCGGGCGCAAAGCCGGATCGACAACGGGAACTTCGCTGGCCTCGACAGGCGCAGCGGGCTCAGTTGGCGATGCGCCCTCCCCTGCCGCGGAACGGACCGAAGCCTCAGTGAGCTCGGGGGTTACCTGTTCAGCAACCTGCTCGGCCTTAGCAGCCGTGCGACGGCGTGTGCGCGGTGCCGGCTTCTCGGTCGGTTGGTCGGCGGCAGGGGTCTCGGGCACAGACGGGGCTGCAAGCTCGGTCAGAGCCGCGGCCTCGCGCTCGGCAGCACGACGGCGGGCGCGCACCACCTGAGCCTCGCTAATCTGCGCCAACGCACGTGCCTGCGCGACCTCATCGGAAATCGGCGCCGAGGAGTCAGCTGCAACGGTGCGCTTGGCGCGCGTCGTGCGCGTGGTACGGCGCTTGGGCTTGGTGACCTCCTCGCCGTCAGCAGCAGGCTTGGTCGTGCGGCGCGTACGCTTGGGCTTTGCCGGAGCAGCCTCCTCACCAGTTGCAGGCACGGCCTTCTCAGCCGCTGCAGGCGTAGGCGTCGAAGCAGCCTTAGGCGTCTCAGGAGCCGAGGCTTGCGCGGGCGCCGCGACCTGGTCCGACGCAACCGGTGCAGCGGGAGCGGTCTGCGTCGTCGTTATTTCGTTTTCTTGCTGTTGATCAGACACAGTGTTTGCTCAACTTTCTTTTCAAGCCCTGTGATCACATGCTCCCTGCATAAACCTTCAGGGCGGCTAAACAGTCTAGCTCCGTCAAATACCGACGGACATCATTGATCTGTATCGAGATATTTGCGTCATATACGCAGCGTTAGTGTAACACAACCGCCGCCACCTGCAACTTAGTCATTGGGGACGTTCTTAAACGACTAGTCAACCTTGATTATCGACTTCATCCGAACACCTCCCACATTCATCCGTACATGTACGG
>CAUFRY010000019.1 GCA_959028445.1 uncultured Collinsella sp.
ACCGCAGGAAGCTTGGATACGCCTAGGCGCGGTCCAAGAAATCGTCCGCACCCCCAACAGTCCTTATTTCACCGCAATTTATGAAGGGGATGGGGCTACTTAAGTGCGCCGGTTACCGTGCCGCCGCCGAGGACGATGTCGCCGCGGTAGACTACAACGGCTTGGCCGGGGGCGATGGCGCGCTGCGGGTCGTCAAAAGTTAGCAGCATTTGCCCGTCTTCGCCGCGCGCAAGGGTCGCTGCCTGGTCTTTCTGACGATAGCGGTACTTGGCACCTACGCGAATGCCACCGGACGTGAGCTCTGCCTTCATGCGGTCGGCAGGGGCACTCCAGATCCAGTCGTTGGCCGTGAGCGCTGTGGCCGTTAGGTCCTCGGCCTCGCCCAGATGCACGGTGCTGCTGTCGGCGTCGACGCCCGTTACGTACACGGGATGCGCCATCGCGACGCCCAGGCCCTTGCGCTGACCGATGGTGTAGCGCAGCGCACCGTTGTGGCGCCCGACCACGCTGCCGTCGCGCCACACAATGTCGCCCGGTGCAGCGGGATGTCCGCAGCGGCGCTCGATATAGCCCGCGTAGTCACCGTCTGGAATAAAGCAGATGTCCTCGCTTTCGGCCTTCTTGGCGTTGGTAAAGCCCTGCTCGGCGGCAATGCGGCGCACGTCGCGCTCTTTGTCCAGCCCAGCCAGCGGAAAGATCGTGTGCGCCAGGCGTTCCTGCGTAAGCGAATACAAAAAGTAACTCTGGTCCTTTTTGGGGTCCTCGCCGCGGTACAGCTGCCAGGTTCCGTCGGACGCCTGGCTCGTTTTGGCGTAGTGGCCCGTGGCGATGTAGTCGCAGCCCATATCCAGCGCCGCATCCAGCAATGCGCCAAACTTAATGTGGCGGTTGCAGATGATGCATGGGTTGGGCGTCAGCCCCTCCTGATAGGCGGTCACGAAGCGCTCGATAACGTTGCGGTCGAAGGCCTGCTGCAGGTCGAGCACATGGTGGGGCATCCCCAGGCGCTCGGCGACAGCCTTTGCATCGGCGATGTCGCGGTCGACCTTACTCATGCCCGTGACGGGATCGGGCGCGGGGCAGGTGAGGCGCATGGTGGCGCCGACGCATTCGTAGCCCTGGCTTTTGAGCAGGTACGCGGTCACGCTGGAATCGACGCCGCCGCTCATGGCGACGAGCACGCGCTTGTTGTGCATGGGGAGGTTCTCCTTGGTGGCATGTGGCCAAAAAAGAAAAGCGGCGCGGGAGGCTGGTTCCGCGCCGCAGACATTGTAGCAAGTTCGGACGTCTCGTGGGACACCCTGATTGGATGGGCTCAGGCTGCCGGGAGAGAGGAGACCGGCTCGTCCGTGGGCTCAACCTATGGGCGACAGGCCCTTAGTCCTGGAACAGTGCCGTGGACAGGTAACGCTCGCCGGTGTCGGCAAGCAGGGCCACGATGGTCTTCCCCTCGTTCTCGGGGCGCTTGGCCAGCTGCAGTGCGGCCCACACGGCGGCACCGGACGAAATGCCCACGAGCACGCCCTCCTTGTGGCCCACGGCACGGCCGGTGGCAAAGGCGTCGTCGTTCTCGACGGGGATGATCTCGTCATAGACCTGGGTGTCGAGGACGTCGGGCACAAAGCCGGCGCCGATGCCCTGGATCTTGTGCGGGCCGGCCTGGCCCTTGGAGAGCACCGGGGAGGTGGCGGGCTCGACGGCGACGACCTTAATCTCGGGGTTCTGCTCCTTGAGGAACTCGCCCACGCCGGTCACGGTGCCGCCGGTTCCAACGCCGGCGACGAAGATGTCGACCTCGCCGTCGGTGTCATCCCAGATCTCGGGGCCGGTCGTGGCCTTGTGGATGGCGGGGTTGGCGGGGTTCACAAACTGGCCGGCGATAATGCTGTTGGGGGTCTCCTTCTGCAGCTCCTCGGCCTTGGCGATGGCGCCCTTCATGCCCTTGGAGCCGTCGGTGAGCACGAGCTGTGCGCCGTATGCCTGCATAAGCTTGCGGCGCTCGACGGACATGGTCTCGGGCATGGTGATGATCACCTTGTAGCCGCGGGCAGCCGCCACCGAGGCGATGCCGACGCCGGTGTTGCCGCTCGTGGGCTCGATGATGGTGTAGTCGCCGCCGCGCACGAGCTTGCCGGCCTTCTCGGCCTCGTCGATCATGTTTTTGGCGACGCGGTCTTTGACGGAGCCGGCGGGGTTGAAGTATTCCAGCTTGACGAGCACGCGGGCCTTGAGGTCCTCATCGGCCTCAAAGTGAGTGAGCTCCAGAAGCGGGGTGTGGCCGATAAGCTGATCGATGGACGTATAAACATTGCTCATGGTGAACCTCCAAAGTGTTCAAATGACTGGATGCCGTGTGGTTTTACGGTGTGTGTGTAGCAGCGAAACCCACAAACCTTATAGGTTGTTCGTTTTGCTGTTGGCAAGCATAGTAGACGCTAAAGCCTAGTAACGCAATAGGAAATAGAAGATTATGACGAGTCGATTAACCATCTTGACGGGAATGGGTATTTTCAAAACCAATTTTTCGGCTAGAATTTCTACGGACTAAATGACCGAAAGGCAGCACTATACATGTTGGTTTCTACTAAGGGCAGATATGCCCTGCGCGTTATGGTCGATCTGGCCGAGCACCAGGCAGCCGGTCGCATCCCGCTCAAAGAGATCGCGGCGCGACAGGGGATTTCCGAGAAATATCTCGAGAACATTTTGGCTACGCTCGTGCGCGCCAACATGCTCTCGGGCATGCGCGGCAAGGGCGGCGGCTATGTGCTCACGCGCCCGCCCGAGCAATACACGGTGGGCGAGATCTTGCGCCTGACCGAGGGCAGTCTGGCGCCGGTCGCCTGCCTGGATGGCGACTGCAAAGGCTGCTCGCGTTCGGATGAGTGCCCCACGCTTGACGTGTGGAAGAACCTTGACAAGCTCATCAACGACTACCTCGACGGTGTGACGCTCGATCAACTTGTTGCTCCCAACCATGGCTACGACTACGTCATCTAACCCACACCTGCGTTTGGGGACGGGGTGGAAATGGTAGACTCTCTCGTCCTTTGAGACTTGACAAATAAGAAGGCCGCCCATTTTTGCGATGGGCGGCCTTCGTTTTGGGTCGATATGACGGTTCGTATTGAACAGTTCTAGCCCTCGGCGATGCTGTCGAGAATGCTGCGCATGATGGATACCAGGATGCTGCCCATAAAGGCCGATCCAAAGCCGGCAATGGAGATACCCGCGCCCAGCAGATTGACCGACAGGTAGCTGGCCAGCTCGAGCATAAAGCTGTTGACTACGAGCTGAAAAATACCAAGCGTGATAATAGTGAGCGGCAGCGAGATGACCGTCAGGAACGGCTTGACGAGCGAGTCGACGATGTTGAGGAACAGTCCCACGAAGGCAAAGCAGACCCAGGCCTCGGCAAAGCCGAAGGGTTGGATACCGGGGACGAGGAACGTGGCGATCGCGATGGCGATCGAGGTGAAGAGCCAGTTAAGCATAAAGCGCATGGCGTGAATCCTTTCTTGCGCCGGGGTTGCTGGCGTCGCGTGAAGCGGCTTGCGGCGGCGACCTGGATGGTTGCGCGGGCGCGCCGCGGTGTTTGGGCGCCCATTGTCTCAAATATTCGTGGAGCTTACGTGCGCATTCGGTTTCTAAACGGCGTTCGTCCTGAAAAACGCGCCGCTGGCAGAGAGTCTTGTCGCTTTAGTTTGGTGGTGTGCTACACTGCTACGGGCAAAAGCCACAGGCGTTGCCCTATTGCATAGAACGGGCGAACGATGCCCGATGTCAGTATCAACTTCGATGCCTTTTGGCGGGTTTGGCGGTGATCGATGAATATCGAGAACATGTTTGACAAGCCTGATGTCAAGCAGCTGGTCCACGCATTTAGCCTTTTGGACGACGAGAAGGATATCCAAGCGTTTTTGACCGATATCTGCACGCCGCGCGAGATTTGCGACCTTTCTCAGCGTTTGCAGGTTGCGCGCTATTTGGACGAGGGCGAGCCTTATGTTGAGGTTCAGGCCCGTACCGGCGCTTCGTCCACCACGGTGAGCCGCGTTTCAAAGGCGCTGAACGGCGAGTACGGTGGCTACCGCAAGATCCTCATTAAGTTGGAGGATGGCGAGTAGGCCGGCGACAACATTGAATTACGAAGAACCGTCCCTCCGGGGGCGGTTTTTTGATCCCTTGGGGACGGAGGAAAACGGATCACCGGGTTAGACTGACCCCCTCTGTGATCCATTTTCCTCCGTCCTCAAGGGATCAAATCTGTTGGCGTGGGGCAAATCTGTCCGCGTGGGCGGGTAGGATGGATGCATTGATTATTGCGAACAGTTTGAGCGGAGGACCATGCCTGTTCGAATCTATACCACCAATGCCGGCACGGATTTGAGCGATGCCGAGTCGGCGCTGCTTGCCGACCTTATTGTCCGCCACGGGCGTGCCGTGTTGCTGGCACCTACGTTTGCCGAGCTCGACCTGTGCCGTCATGATGCGGCGGAAGCCGGCGTTTCGCTGGGTATCGACTACAAGACGTCTACATCGTGGCTTCGCTCGCTTTGGGAGCTTTTGGGCGACGGGCGCGGTTTCGTCGACAACCTGCAGCGCCAGATGCTGTTCTCGGACATGGTCACGCGTCTCGACGATGCCGACCTGCAGCCGCTTTCGCGCAGCCAGGGCACAGTGCGCATGCTCGCGCGCATGGCCCGCGACGTGTTGCCGGGCGTTGCGGGGACGGGTGCCGAACGATGCCGTGGCGACAACTGCCAGCCTGAGCCAAAAAGCGATGCCGAGGCTCGTGTGTTCGAGCTTTTGCGCGCCTACGCGGGCGGTTTGGACCGTCGAGATATGGTTGAGCCCTGCGAGGCAGCTGACATTATGACCAGTGTCCTGGCCGATAGCCTGCCGGCGTGCACTCGCGCCGTATGCGTGCGCGGTATCACGTCGTTTACGCACGGTCTGCTCGAGCTGCTGTCTGCCGTGGCGAACAATGGGGGAGAGGTCGTCGTGCTGCTTGCCCGCGAGCAGGCGGCGATGCGCGAGGAGCTTGCCACGGCATTTGATGCCCGCGATGTGTTGTTTGAGATCGCGCCGCTAGGGGAGGGTGTCGGCGCGTCTGATGCCGCTTACGGGACCGCCGCTCAGCCTGCCTTTATTGAGGTCGCTGGCCCCCATGCCCGTGCTCATGCTTATGCGGACGCAATTGATGATCTGGTAAAAACGTGCCGGGGTTCCGAGGTCGACGGCGCTTCTGCCGACCCCGTGCGCGTGCTCGTTGTTTCTGCCCGGGCACCCCAGCTGTTCGGCGAACTCGCCTCTCGTCTGGCGGCGCGTCACATTGCGGCCGAGACGACTGAGTTCACGGCGTTTTCTCAATCCATTGCGGGCAGGCAGTTTGCGGCGCTTGCCGGCCTGATCGAGTGCATGAAGGCCGCCGATGAGGGCATGGCGTCAAAGACCGAGTGGTGGCCCGCGCCGGAGCTTACCGACTGGATCTACAGTCCGCTTTCGGGTGCCGACGCCGCGAGCGCCCGCGGCTTCGACAAGAACATACGCCTGTCGCGCAACAAGACCACTGCGGGCGTTAAGAGCCTGCTGCAGAGCGTCCAGGGTCAGGTGAGGGGCGCGCGCAAGGCGGCGAGCGACGAAAACTGGTTTAAGAACGTGCCGTGTGTGGTCTCGGACGTGTTCCAGGCGCTGTGGCGCGACAAACCCGTGACGGCGCTCAAGGCCATGCTCGCCGTTGCCGAGGCGCTGCCCGATCGCGCTCTAGGCGGCCTTGACGGCCAGGCCCGTCGCCAGGCAGAGACGGCTTTGCTGCGCCATGCCATCGACATCCTTATGAACGATGCTCGCGCACTCGACGTGTCGCAGGCCGCGACCGTGCCGGTTCTCGACGGCGTTCGAACCAAGGTGGACAAGCGCAGTACCGCTTACGATTACGCGACCTACGAGGTCGATCGCACGCCACGGGCACAAGTGCGCTTCGTGTCGCTTGCCGATGCGTCGGTTTTGCGTCCTGGCGGCTACGATGCCGTGCTGTTTGCCGATGTCGACCTGGACAGCTATCCGCTTTCGCACGAAGAGGGCCCGCTTGCCACGTTGATGGCCGAGCTGCGCCGCGACGGCGTGTCTTTGGAGCCCGCCGCCCTGCTGCGCGTGCGCTTTGGCCGTGCAATGCAGGCGACGAGCGGTCCGGTCGCGCTTGCCCGCGTGACACACGATCGCCAGGCGCGAGAGTGCTACCCGGCAGCCGTATGGACCGAGCTGCGGGCACATGCCGAGGCCGCTGGCGCTGCCAAGCCCACGTGCGTGGGCGAGGGCGATATCATCGCCGACTTTGATCCCGCGGCAGGTGAAGGCCTCAAGCGCGAGCGCGTGACCTGCGAAGCCCCTCAGCACCTGAGCGATGAAGCCATTCCGTATCTGGTTCTGCGCCGTCGCGATGGCGAGGGCGAGAACGCGCCGCTCGTGCCGCGTCTGACGTCCGCCTCGCAGATCGAGGCCTATTCTACCTGTCCACTGTGCTGGTTCGTGTCGTATCGCGTCAAGCCCCAGTCTATCGACGCGGGCTTTGACAACATGGAGAAGGGCAACTTTGTCCACGACGTGCTGGAGCATCTGCATGCCCGTCTGCCCCAAGAAGGCATGGAGCGCGTGACGCCCGAGAATCTGCCGCGTGCACAGGAGCTGCTGCACGAGGTCTTTGACGAGACGTTGGCCGAGCACGCTGGCAAGCGCGGCACGGAGGGCCCGCTGGTGCCGCTCTCCCCGGTGGAGGAGCGCCAGGTGGCCGAGATCTTGCCGCAGCTGGAGGGTGTGCTTGCCTACGAGTCCGAGGCACTTGCCCCCTTTGCCCCGCGCTACCTGGAGTTCGCCTTCAACGAGCTCAAGGTCGAGTATGCCGGTTGGCCGCTTGGCGGGCGCATCGACCGCGTGGACGTGGACGCCGAGAATCGTGCCGTGGTGATCGACTACAAGCATCGCACGGGCGTTGAGGAGTTTAAGCTCGCCGACCCTACGGTGCGCGACGAGGAATCGGGCACGGCACCCATCGACGATCCGCGCTGGTTGCCACCACATACCCAAACGCTTATCTACGCCCAAGCCATGCGCCGGGCGCTGGATTTGGACACCCGCGCGGCGCTCTACTTTTCGACCAAGGGCGGCAAGCCGGCGTTGCGCGGTGCCGCGAGCGCCGAGCTGCTCGAGGAAGAGCGCGGCGACGGCCGCATCCCGGGCCTTAAGAAAGGTTTCCCCGGCGAGGGTGGCAGCATGGACTTCGACGCCCTGCTCGATCGCGTGGAGGCCGGCATCGCCGAGCGCTTGCGCGAACTCGAGGCGGGCAACGTCGCTGCTGTCGACCCGGCGTCGACGCAGGCCGCGCATGCCCGCTGCTCGTATAACCACGAAGGAACGTTTGTAAGGAGGGACGTGTAGACCATGGATCTTTCGACTTTGATGCCGCAACAGCTGCAGATTGTCAAAACGCTCGACCGCCCGCTGTTTGTCTCGGCGGGCGCCGGTTCGGGTAAGACCTTTACCCTCACGCGCCGCATCGTCTATGCGCTCTCGCCCGAATCCGGTCCGTTCGTCGAGCATCTGGACCAGGTACTCGCCATCACCTTTACCAAGGATGCCGCGGCCGAGATCCGCGACCGCGTGCGCCGTGCGCTTATCGACGAGGGTATGGACGAGGAAGCACTGACCGTCGACGACGCGTGGATTTCGACCATTCACGGCATGTGCTCGCGTATCCTGCGCGCGCACGCGCTGGAGCTGGGCATCGACCCCGAGTTCACGGTGCTCACCGATACCGACGAGCTCATGGATCAGGCTGTTGAGCATGTGCTGGGTCGCGCGACGGCACCCGATGCCGCCCCCGAGCTCGCGGCATCGCTCAAGGCCCTCTATGCCTGGTATCCCATGGCGGGCGAGGGCGGTTCCTTTGGCGGCGGTACGACCATCAAGGGTCTGGTGCGCGACCTGCTGGAGCTGTCGAGCCAGTTGCCGGGCGGTATGGACGACGTGCGCGTGGCGCGCGGCCAGGCCGATACCTCGGCACTCGCCGATGCCTATCGCGCGGCGCTGGGTGCGAGCAAGGCCTCGACCGAGAAGGCGCAGGCGGCGCTCGATGCCATCGACGCGTTCGAGGCGAGCGGCAAGACCATGGCCGATGCGGCGCGACTCATGATGTCGTGCACCATGCCGCGCGCGAGCAAGGCATTCCCTAAGGAGCAAGCCGAGCTGCTCAAGGCCGAGGCCGCCGATGCGTTTATCAATATCGTGCTTGCCTGCGGTGGCCCGGCGCTCGATGCGCTGGTGGGCCTGGCCCGTTCCGTGGAGGCGGAGTACCGTGCGCTCAAGGCCGACCAGTCCGCGCTCGACAATAACGATCTGCTGCGCATGGCATATGAGGCGCTGCGCGATTATCCCGCCATCCGAGCCGCCTACGAGGGCCGCTTTAAGATGGTCATGATCGACGAGTTCCAGGATACCGACCAGATGCAGGTCGACCTGATCCGTTACCTGACCGGCGCGGGGGAGCGTGCGCTTTGTACCGTGGGCGATGCGCAGCAGTCGATCTACCGCTTCCGCGGCGCCGAGGTCGAGGTCTTCCGTCGCCAGGAGCGCAAGGTGGGCTCGTCTACCGCGCCCGAGGCGACTGCCGCGGCCGACGCCCCTGCTGGCGAGCTCGTTAAGCTCGTGCGCAACTTCCGCAGCCATGACGAGGTGCTGCGTTACGTGGCGCGCGTCTTTGATGGCGACGATGGCGGCCTGATGCAGGGCTTTTTGGATCTTGAGGCGAGCGACGGCCGCAAGGACACGCTGGTGGCGGACGCCTCGCGTCGCCAGGCCCTCTTTGTTGCCGGCGGCAGTACGCAGGAGCGCACGCAGGCCAAGGCCCGTGCGATCGCCGAACGCTTCCGCGCACTTGCCGATGCCGGCCAGCCCCAGGGCGGCATGGTGCTGCTGCTGGGCCGCATGACCAACGCAGATGTCTACGCGCAGGCTTTCCGCGATCAGGGGCTCGACTGCGTCATCGCGGGCGGCTCGGTCTTTGCCCAGGCTGCCGAGGTGCAGACGGTGCGTGCCCTGGTCTGCGCGCTCGCCAATCCGGCCGATACGGCGCAGGGCCTTATGCCGCTGCTCGCCTCGCCGATGTTTGCGCTCGGCGCCCAGGAGTTCCTGGCGCTGGCGACCAAACTCGACGAGCAGACAGGCGAGACGTCGCGCCGCAACATCGATGCGGGCATCATGAGCGATTCCGATGTGCCGGGTTTGCAAGACTTGCCGCTGGTGACGCGCGCCCGCGAGGTGCTGCGGTATGCGCTTCGTCGCGTGGGCCGCGATTCGTTCGCCGCCATCGCGCGCGACGTGGTCAACGCCTCCGGCTGGTTTGTGCGTCTGGCACAGCGCGGTCCCGAAGGCAAGGCCATTGCCGCCAACGTGCTCAAGGCGCTCGACGCCGTGGCCGAGGCGGAGGCCGAGTTCGGTAACTCGCCGCGTTCCATCGCGCTGGCCTTCGACCGCTTCTTGGCGGGCAAGGAAGCCCCGGGTGCCCTCAACGAGGAGGGCGACGGCGCGGTGCGCATCATGACGGTTCACGCCTCTAAGGGTCTGGAATATCCGGTCGTGGCGGTCGCCGAGTGCTTTGGCGTGCGTAAGCCCTCGGGTGCGGCACAGATGGGTCGCGTCGAGGGAGGAGCGCAGGTCGTGGCGCTGCCGGCACGCTTCGACGGCGTTAAGCTCACCGACGGAACCTTTGTGAAGGGCGACGACGTCAAAAAGCAGTTTGAGCACGCGTTTAAGGGCAAGGGCACGTCGCTGTGGCTACCGCCGGAGCTCATGGAGGATGTCTGCGCGACGGGTTCTCCCGCCGAGGCATTCGTTCGCCTGCGCAACGACGACCTGCAGCTTTCGCTCGAGGAGCGGGCTCGTCTGCTCTATGTCGCCATGACGCGTGCGCGCGAGCTGGTGATCTTGGCGATGGATGCCGGCGTGAGCCGCGGCAAGGTGGCGGCGCCGACCTTCGATGTCGAGACGGATCTGACCTACGATGTCCTGCGCCGCATTCTGCCGACGGACGCTCTGGACATGCCGCAGCTCGATAGCGACCGTTTGGTGTTCGACAACTCCAAGCCGGGCGACTACGAGCTCATCTCGCTCGCGGGCTTTACCTTTGGCGAGCAGGCGTTTGAGGCCAACGCTTCGCTGGATGTCGAGGGCAGGCTTGTCCGCGGCGATGCCGATGCAGATGCTGCCGACGATTCGGCCAGTACAATCGTCCCTGGTCCTGCCGACCCCAAGCCCGATTCGTTTGAGCTTGTGTATTCCCAGGCAGTGGGCGTGCGCATGGGCATCTGTCCATTTCCGGTGCGTGACTCGTATAGCTACTCGTCAATCGCCGCGGCGCTCCATGCCGAGACAGAGGACCGTGCCGCCGAGGCGCGTGTGCCCATGGACGAGGCTGGCGATGATGCGGAGTCGGATGGTTCCGAGATGACGGATGCGGACGTGGCCGCTGTCGAGCCCGCCGGCAACCCCATGGCGCTGGGCTCGGCGTTCCATGCCGCCTGCCAGTGGCTGATCGAGATGGGTTCCGATGCGCTGCCCGCTGAGCGTGCCGATGCTCTGGCGCGCCTGTGGCGCCTGACGCCGGAGCAGCGCGAACGCTTCGACGTTGCCCTGAACCGCTGGCTCAAGTCGGCTGTTCGTGCCGATCTGCTCGCGTGGCCGTGCGTTCGCGCCGAGGTGCCGTTCTTTTCGCTGGGCTGCGAGGACGAGGACATCGCTCGCTACGGTGCCTATGCCGAGGGCGCCATCGATGCACTGGCCACCGACCCGGCCGATCCGTCGCGCGCCCTGGTCATTGATTACAAGACGGGCGGCACGCCGGACGAGACGCCGGACCAGCTGCTCGAGAAGCACGCCCTGCAGGCGCGCGTTTACGCCGACGTGTTGCACAAGGCGGGCTTTGAGGCCGTGACCGTCAAGTTCGTCCGCGTGGAGCAGCCGGATCCGACCCTCTTCGTCGAACCCGCCGAACCTCAAGTGGTCACCTACAACTTCTAGCCCTCAGATAACTTGCGGTGGAATACGGACTGTTTTGGCCAAAAAGCCGCCAAACAGTCCGCATTTCACCGCAACTGCAAGAGGAGCCGTGTTGGTTTGGCTAGGTTCGGGTGCTGTCCGTGCCGTGCGGTAAAATCGTTCAGTCAGAACACGAACCCGCATCGGAGCTCATCACATGGCATTCGTCCATCTGCACAATCACACTGTTTTCTCCATGCTCGACGGCGCAACCCGTATCCAGGATATGGTCAATCGTGCCGTTGAACTTGGCATGCCCGCCGTGGCCATTACCGACCACGGCTACATGTATGGCGTGCCCGACCTGGCGCTGGCCTGCGACGCCGTCAATCACAACACGCCCGAGTACAAAACCTGGAGCCACGACAAGGCCTTCTTGGAAAAGGACCGCCGCGACGAGCTGGTGGAGCCCGATCCCGAGGAAAACCCGCGCGAGCATGCCCAGTACGTCAAAGACATGGCCATGTGGGACGAGAAGGGCAACATCGACGAGCTCAAACCGCCCCTGGTCATCAAGCCCATCTTTGGCTGCGAGGTCTACTTTACGCCGGACGAGACCCTTGCCCGCGACCACAAGCCCGAGCTCTACCACATGATCCTTCTGGCCAAGGATCAGGAGGGCTACGTCAACCTAATGCAGACGGTCTCCGAGGCCGCCGTGCAGGGCTTTTACTACAAGCCGCGCGTGACGCTCGACAACCTGCGCCGCCATGCCAAGGGCATGATCTGCACGAGCGCCTGTATCGCGGGCATCATCCCCAAATACATCGACCGCGGCGACATGGAAGGCGCCATCAAGTGGGCCGAGACCTTCCGCGACACCTTCGAGCCTGGCGACTTTTATATCGAGATCCAGGAACACGGCATCACCACCGACAACGGCCTGACTGACGAGCAGATGGACCGCACGCTCATCGACATCGCCAAGCAGGTGGGCGTCAAGGTCATCGCCACCAACGACTTCCACTACCTGCGCCGCGAGGATGCGCCCGTGCAGGACGTCATCATGTGCATTGGTATGAATGCCAAGGTCGACGACCCCAACCGCATGCGCATGACCGGCTCGGAGTTTTACATGAAGACCGAGGAGGAGATGCGGGCGATGTTCCCGTATTGCCCCGAGGCCTGCGACAACACGCTCGAGATTGCTGACAAGTGCTACGTTGAGCTGGACTGGGACTCCATCATATTGCCGCGATTCCCGTTGCTCGATCCCGGCGAGACGCACGAGAGCCAGTTCCGCCGCGAGTGCGAGAAAGGCCTGCGCCAGCACTACGGTGACGACTGGGCCACGCGCGAGATCGGCGGCGTCAACATCAAAGAGCGCTTTGAGTACGAATACAAGGTCATCTGCGACAAGGGCTTTGCCGCCTACTTTTTGATCGTCGCCGAGTACGTGCAATGGGCTAAGGACAACGGCATCGGCGTCGGCCCCGGCCGTGGCTCGGCCGCCGGCGCTATCGTCGCCTACGCCATGAACATCACCGCGTTTGACCCGCTCGAGAACGGCCTGATGTTCGAGAGGTTCCTGTCCCCGCAGCGTACCGAGATGCCCGATATCGATATGGACTTCGACGATGAGCGGCGCCTCGAGGTCGTGGAGCACGTTCGCCAGCTCTACGGCCCCGAGAAGGTCACCCACGTCATCACCTACTCGACCATTAAGGCCAAGCAGGCCATCAACGACGCCGCGCGCGTCCTGGACTACCCGGTCTACATGGGCCAGCGCCTGTCCAAGATGGTCTCGAGCGACCCCAAGGTCAAGCTCAAGCAGGTGCTCGAAAAACAACCCGGCAAAGAGGATCTGTTTAACCCCGACTTTGCCGAGGCCTATAAAAAGGACGACGACGCCCGCCGCATCATCGACACGGCGCTCTCGATTGAGGGCCTCACCCGTGGCGAGGGCGTGCACGCGTGCGCCGTTCTGATCTGCCGCGACCCCGTCAACGAGCATGTGCCCACCAAGCTCGACACCAAGGGCGGCGTCGAGATTACCCAGTACGAGGGCCATACCGTTGCCGACATGGGCCTGCTCAAGATGGACTTCCTTGGCCTGCGCACGCTGACGGTTATCTCCAAGGCCAAGGCAAACATCAAAAAGAACTTCGGCATCGACATCAAAGAGGAAGAGATTCCCTTTGACGATCCCGAGATCTTTAAGCTCATGGGCTCCGGCCACACCGCCGGCGTCTTCCAGGTCGAGTCCGCCGGCATGACAGCCACGATCAAGAACATGAAGCCCACCGAGTACAAGCACGTCGTAGCATTGATCGCCCTGTACCGCCCGGGCCCGCTGGGCGCAGGCATGGTCTCGTCCTACATCAACCGTATGAACGGCAAGGAGCCGGCGGTCTCCTATGACGACCGCCTGGACGACATCCTGGGCGAAACCTACGGCACCATGGTCTACCAGGAGCAGGTTATGCTCATCTCCGTCGAGATGTGCGGCTTCTCCAAGGGCGAATCGGACTCGCGTATCCGTAAGCCCGTGGCTAAGAAAAAGATCAAGCTGCTCACGTCGACGGTGCTGCACTGGGAGGATGGCTCGGACGAGACCACCTACGACCACTGGATGAACGGCGCCATCAAGAACAACTACACGCGCGAGGTCGCCCAGAAGATTTGGGACGATGTTCTCGAGTTTGCATCCTACGCCTTTAACAAGTCGCACTCCGCCGGCTACGCCATCCTGGTTATGCAGACGGCATGGCTCAAGGCGCACTATCCGCACGAGTACATGGCGGCCGTTCTGACGTCGTATACGGGCAAGACCGACAAGATCGTGCACTACGTCTCGGCGTGCCGTCACGATGGCATCCCCGTGCTGTCGCCAGATGTCAACGAGTCCGGCACCGAGTTCACGGCTACCAAGGAAGGTGTGCGCTTTGGTCTGGCCGGCATCCGCGGCGTGGGTACCGGCGTGGCGCAGGCGATTATCGCCGAGCGTGAGGCGGGCGGCCCGTTTAAGACGCTGCACGACTTTGTGGAGCGTGTGGACTCGAGCCAGGCTAACCGCCGCGTGATCGAATCGCTGATCAAGGCAGGCGCCTTCGACTCCACGGGCTATCCGCGCCGCCAGATGATGCACTTTGTGGACAAGAACAACCCCGAGAACATCATCGACGCCGCGGTGAAGCGCCAGAAGGACCGCGCGAGCGGCCAGACCTCGTTCTTTGACATGTTTGGTGACGTTGAGGGCTCGGGGTTTGAGGTCAGCGTGCCCGATCCGGACGGCCAGGAATGGGACCGCCACCTTAAACTGAGCCAGGAGAAGGAGGTTCTGGGCATCTATGTCTCGGACCACCCGCTGCGCCCGTTTGAGTATGCGCTCAGCAAAGCGCGCGACTTCTCGTTCTCGCAGATCGACACCGGCTACGAAGTTCAGAACCCCACGGGCGGCACCATCAACCAGGAGATTCCCGAGGGCAAGGCTCTGTGGTGGGCCGGTATGGTCTCGGGCGTATCCAAGCGCGTGACCAAAAACGGCGACCCCATGGGCATCGTGCAGCTCGAGGACATGGAAGGCGAGGCCACGGTCGTCGTGTTCCCCAAGACCTACAAGGAGGCCGAGGGGTATCTGTACGGCGAGGTCGATCCCGAGACCGGCGCGCAGCTGTCCGACGCCTTTGTGCGCATTAAGGGCAAGCTCGAGCGCTCGGACCGCGGCGACCAGATCATCGCGCAGGAAATCGTGCCGCTGGAGCTCAACGAAGAGAACAACAAGCCCAAGGTGTTTGAGGTCATGGTGCCCAACAGCCGCTTTAGCCAGGGCAACATGGCGCGCCTGGCCACGGTGCTCACCACCAACCCGGGTGGCGACCGCGTGGAGATCTTTATTGAGCAAGTCGACGGGCGCGTGCTGCGTGCCGAGGTACCGGCCAAGGTCAACGCACGCTCGATTCCGCTGCTGGCCGAGGCCAAGGCCATTGTGGGTAACCAGGGTCGCGTGACGGTGATCTAGGGACGGCGTTGCTGAGGGGTAGCTAATTTGGGACGGGGCTTTTTTAGCTACCCTTTGGCTGACGGCGAATTGGCTGGGATTTGAATAACTCTCAACCAACATGTGGGGGTAGCTAAAATAACCCCGTCCCAAATTAGCTACCCTGGGTGCGATTGGAGGAAGTGATGGCACAGGGGACGTTTGTGCAGGCGCTTCGTAAAGAAGCGGCGCTCAGCGGCACCTTTATGAAGGGGCGTTCGCTCATGCTCAACGGCGCTGTGCTGTCGTTTGAGGACTCCGGCTCGCGCTTCTCCAAGAATGTGACGATCGAGGGTACGGTGCGCGGTTCGCGCGGCGACCTGTACAAGACGCATGTGGCGCTCGACGTGGACGAGCACGAGGTTATCGACTACGACTGCGATTGCCCCGCCGCCTACCGCTATCCCGGCATGTGCAAACACGCCATCGCCACGGCACTGGCGTATCTGGATGCGAGCGGCATCGAGCCTGTCGAGGGCCTGCGCACGCCGGTCCGCACGTTTACAGCGCCGCTCAAGCAGCCCGCGCGTCCCGCGTACGCCACGCCAGTGGCCAACCCTAACTTTCCCTTTCCGGCGCCGGTCCCCACGAGCCCGAGCCTCATGGCGGCGCTCTCCGATCTTTCGGACGCGCGCATGGATGAGCTGGCGAGCATGCGCCGCAAGCTCGCCGGCAGTGTGGATCCCGATGCCCCCAAGGCGGTGTTGGAGCCCTCGTTGGTGCCGTACTACAATCCGCTGTTCGCCGACCGCTTTAGCTGGGCGCTCGAGTTCCGCATCCGCTGCGGTTCGGTGTCCTACGTGGTCAAGGATATCGACGGCATGGCCGACGCCTATGTCCGAGGCGGCACCTTCTCGTACGGCAAGAAGCTCACGTTTGTCCATACGCCCGAGGCCTTTGAAGACGTGTCGACAAAGCTGCTCAACCTTGTTGTGACGACAGTTGCCTATCTCGATGACATCACAAGCTCGCGTTCGGCGTCGTACGACTTTGCCCGCAGCGGTTTTGTCGCCGAGCGTCAGTTGCCGCTGTCCGAGCATAGCATCGTATATGTGCTGGACCTGCTGCGCGGCCAGACCATCTCCTTTGAGCCCGCTTGGTCGCGGGGGACGACGACGCATCGCACCTATGACGTGGCGGTTGAGATGCCTCCGGAAGGGGAGGACGAGGCGCTGTCTAAGCGCCCACCGCTTCTTGCCGCCAAAATCGCGCCGGCGGCTGGTGGTAGCTACGATCTGCGCCTGCCGGCCGATGCATACTGCTTTGCTTCGGGCGACGTAGCCTATCTGGTCGACACCCGCCGTGCGCGCCGCACCGATGTAGCGTTTGCCCAGCATGCAGCGCCGTTCCTATCGCGCTTGCTGCCCTGTCGCACGCCAGTCCATATCGCTGCCGACCAGGTGGGGGAGTTCTGTCGTATGGCTCTACCCATTTTGCGCGACTACACCGACCTCACCGCGCCCGCCGCGCTCGATACCGTGGCACCCGAGCCGAGCTTTGCTATGGCAATCGGCGTCGACGATGGGCTCGTGACCTGCAAAATTACGGTTACCTACGGCGATTGGTCAGCAGATCTCTTTAGCCTGGGCGCTCCGGGCAGCCCCTTCGAAGAGCGGCGCCCGGGCGTGCCGCCCCGCGACGAGGTGGCAGAGTTTCGCGTTATGGACACGGCGGCCCTGTATTTCGACTTTTACGAGGGCGGCCTGGCGTTTGAGGAACGCGATGACGAGAGCCTGTTCCACTTGCTCACCGAGGGCCTTGCCGCCCTGTCCGAGCTGGGCGAGGTCATGCTCAGCGATCGTCTGCGTCAGATCTCGGTGCGCCCTGCGCCCAAGCTTTCGGTGCGCGCGACCGTCAAGAGCAACCTGCTCGATGTCGAACTGGGCGCGAGCGGTCTTTCGGCGGCAGATCTTGCCATCTACCTCGACTCCTACAAGCGTCACCAGACATTCGCGCGCCTGACGTCCGGCGACATCGTACGCCTGGACGAGGGTGCCCGCGCCGCGTTTGGTCTCGCCGAGGACCTGGGCGTCGATGCCGTCGATCTGCTCGACGGCGTGTCGCTTCCCGCGTCGAGTACCCTGTTTGTCGACAGCATGCTCGCGCGCACGCCGGCGCTTGAGGCCGATCGCGACGCCGCGTTCCGCCGCACCGTCGAGCGCCTGGACACGCTCGGCAAGATGGACTTTACGGTGCCGGTCTCGCTCAAGGCCACACTGCGCGGCTATCAGGTCGATGGCTACCAGTGGCTTGGCTCGCTTGAGCACCTGGGCCTCGGCGGCATCTTGGCCGACGACATGGGCCTGGGCAAAACGCTCCAGATGATCGCGCATATCCTGGCGTG
Source organism: uncultured Collinsella sp. (assembly GCA_959028445.1). GTDB lineage: Bacteria > Actinomycetota > Coriobacteriia > Coriobacteriales > Coriobacteriaceae > Collinsella. The sequence goes on from CAUFRY010000019.1 coordinate 17,415, forward strand.
CGTAGAGGCGGGGGACACCAAGCCCACGCTCGTGGTGTGCCCGGCCTCGCTCGTGTACAACTGGACTGCCGAGCTGGAGCGCTTTGCGCCTTCACTCGACGTGTGCGCCATCGTGGGTGCCAAGGCGCAGCGCCGCGTGCGGATAGCCGGCGCCGACGAGCATAACGTGGTCGTGACGTCGTATGACCTCATGCGCCGCGATATCGACGAGTATGCCGAGCAGGACTTTGCCCGTGTGGTGCTCGATGAGGCCCAGTACATTAAAAACCCGCTCACGCAGGTGGCGCGCGCCGCAAAGCGCCTACCGGCCGGCGTGCGCTTTGCCCTGACGGGCACGCCCATCGAAAACCGCCTATCCGAGCTCTGGAGCATCTTCGACTTTTTGATGCCGGGCCTGCTTGGCACGCGCGAGTCGTTTGCCAAGCGCTTCGAAAGCCCGGTCGAGCATGCCGAGGGCGACAGTGCCGCTCGCCTGCAGGCGCTCGTGTCGCCGTTTGTGCTGCGCCGTGTCAAGGAGGACGTGGTGGCCGACCTGCCCGAGAAGATCGAGGATACGGTCATGGCGCAGCTCACCGGCGAGCAGCGCAAGCTCTACCTGGCCAACCAGGACCGCATCGCCCAGCAGGTGCAGCACCGCGAGTCATCCGAGTTTAAGAAAGACAAGCTCAAGGTGCTCGCTGAGCTCACCAAGCTGCGCCAGATCTGCTGCGACCCGCGTCTACACTACGAGGATTACAAGGCGGGGAGCGCCAAACTCGATACGTGCATGGAGCTCGTGCACGGCGCACTCGACGGCGGACATCGCATCCTGTTGTTCAGCCAGTTTACGGGTATGCTCGATATCATCGGCAAGCGCTTGGCCAAGGAGGACATCGCCTTCCTTAAGCTCACGGGCGCTTCGTCTAAGGAGAGCCGCGCCAAGATGGTCGCGCAGTTCCAAGCGGGCGAGGTTCCAGTCTTTTTGATTTCGCTCAAGGCGGGCGGCGTGGGCCTGAACCTGACGGCGGCCGACGTGGTCATCCACTACGACCCGTGGTGGAACGTGGCGGCGCAGGACCAAGCGACCGACCGTGCGCATCGTATTGGCCAGCAACATACCGTGACCGTGTACAAGCTCATCGCCAAGGACACGATTGAGGAACGCATTATGCAGATGCAGGAGTCCAAGCGCGACCTGGTCAACAGTGTGCTCGGCGGCGACGGCATCTCGTCGGCGCTGTTCACGCGCGAGGATGTTCTGGCGCTGCTCGGCGGCGACGGGCGCTAACCCGCTCGGGTGGGGCCGCCAGGGCGGATGGCACACGCTGCCCCATCGTCCCCGCCCGTTATGTGTTCATTTGCAATTCCGTGGATGGTTTGTCTGCCTTTGGGCATAAGAACCATCAAGAACATTGGCACATCAGCAAAGGAGAACATCATGGCGAAATTCTTTAAGGACCCCGACGGTAAGCTCATCGCCGCTCTTGGCAACGACGTTGCAACCCCTGCCGGCTGCACGGAGCTGACCGCGAACACCGAGGACGCGGCGCACGAGAAGCACGTGCCTGTTGTCGAGACCGAGCGCGACGGTCACGTGATTCGCGCACGCGTTGGCTCGGTCGAGCACCCCAGCCTGCCCGAGCACTACATTGAGTGGATCGCCCTTGAGGCCGAGGGCCGCTTAGAGGTCCATTACCTTGAGCCCGGCATGAAACCCGCGACGTTTTTCGCGGGCGGCTCCAAGACCGGTACCGTCTATGCCTACTGCAACCTGCACGGGCTGTGGTCCGCGACATTCTAGGAGCGCGCCCCCGCTCGGGGTATCATAGCTAGCATATGCACATGCAAGCGCCGACTGCATTATGCGGCCGGCGCTTTTACTACGATTTCGATGGTTTACGACGGAAAGGGCTGAGCCATGAAGCTCGCGCTTGCACAGATCGATATGCGCCTGGGTGATATTGAGGGCATTTGCGGCCGCATCGAGGACCAGGCTCGTCTGGCCCGCGAGCGCGGGGCGCGCGTGCTGTGCGTTCCGGCTCCGCTCTTTATGGGCGCCATGCCCGGTGGCCTGGTGGGCGCTGCCGACTTTGAGCACGACATGCTTGCCGGCTTGACTGGTGTCGCCGAGCGTATCCAGGAGCTTGACATGATCTGCATCGTGCCCGCGGCGGTTTCGTTTGAGGGCCAGCCGCTGCTCGACTACATGATGCTCAAGGACGGTCATGTGGTGCCGGCGCGTTCGAGCATTGCCCTGCAGCGTGGCGAGAACAGCGACACGCGTTGGGCGCCGCCGGTGTTCGACGTGGACGGCGTGCGCATCGCCGTGATTTTTGACTTGGACCGCGAACTCGAGATGTTGCCGACCGGTGTTGACCTCATTTCGTATTTCCAATTCAACGCGTTTGACATGACCGACCGCGAGACTGCCGCCATTGCCGCCGTTCGCAGCGGAGCCTACCGCAAGATCGCATCCAAGCGCAGCGTGTGGTTTGCCTGCATGGCACCGGTCGGTGCCTATGACGAGTCGGTGTATACCGGCGGTTCGTTTGTGCTCGACGACTGCGGTCGCGTGGTGGCCCAGGCGCCGTGTTTTGAGGAGAGCCTGCTGGTTCAGGAGATTCAGCGCGGCGTGATGCTCGATGCCCTGGAAGATCACGAACTGCCCGAGTTCCGTTCCGAGGAGTGGCTGTGGCAGGCGCTGGTGCTCGCCGTGCGCGACAACGCCCGAGCCCACGGTGCGTCGCGTGCTGTGGTGGCACTCGAGGGCGACTTGCCGTCGTCCCTGCTGGCGGCGCTGGCCGTCGACGCTCTGGGCCCGCGCAATGTGATTGGCCTGGTGCTGGAGCGCAACCGTATCTTTACGCCGGCGCAGGAAGAGGCCGAGGCTGCTCGCTGTGCCGCCGTTCGCGCCATCGCCGAGCGTTTACACATTCGCACTGTCGAGCGCGATGCACCGGATGCGGCGCGTGTGCTCGATCGCGACGTGTCGGCGGGCGATGCCGAGCGCCTGCGCTCGCGCACGCTGGGTCTCATGCTGGAGGACACGGCGCTCGAGCTGGGTGCGATGGCGCTGAGCCCGCTGTCCAAAACCGAGTACGCGCTGGCGGCGCCGGCGCTTTGCGGCGGCTACCAGGGCGACTTCGCGCCCTTTGGCGATGTGTACCTGTCGACCCTCGAGTTTGTGGCGCGCGTACGCAACCGTACGTCTGCCGTGGTGCCGCAGGAGCTCGTGACGCTCAACGCGGTGGAGGATTGCATGGAGCGCGTGTTGGCGCAAGCGCTCTCGACGCTTGACGGTCCGGTCGACATGCTCGACCGCGCGGCGCAGCTGCTCGGTGGGCTCGAGCCGGGCGAAGTCGATGGCACGCTCGAGGCGCACGTCGACCGCAACCGTCCCTTCGATGACATTCCGATGGCCGCCGGCAAGCCCGAGGCATGTTCGTTGCTGCTGATGCTCGTGCGCCAGGGCGAGGCGGCTCGCCGCCAGCTGCCGACGGCGCCGATTGTCTCGGCCCGTTCGTTTGTCGAGCGCGCCTGGCCGTACATGCTCGCGTGGTCCGACCTGGGGCTGAGCGGCAAGGAACGCATGACGGTCGATTCGTTGGCGCGCGCCGAGGTGAACCGCTTTGCCGACGAGGATACAAGCGAGCGCATGCGTGGCGAGATGATGGGCATACTGGGTGACCTGTTGGGTATTTCGCCCGAGCAGATGGAGGAGCTGCGCTCCGAGGATGGCCAGCGTCGCCTACATGAGGGCATGAAGAAGTTTGAGGGAGAGGTCCAGGACGCCATCGATAAGATGATGGGCGGTCAGGGCGGCTCGCAAGGTAGTCCCCAGGGTGGTCCGATGCCACATCCGCCAGTAGATCCGAGGCAGTTCCCCTTTTTCTCGCAGAACTAACTATGGGATAGGGCCAAGGTTACGCGGTTTTACCAAACCGCGTAACGAGTCGACGCTGCGCGAGCCCCTGCCGGGCAATCTGCCGCTCAAACCGTCGCTTGCGTACAGAAGTACGTGGCGCTCCTCTTTCGCGACACCTTGCTACGGCAGGGACTCGCTCACTGACTTATGCTCAACCTATGGTTCAACCTTGCTTGCTAGATACGGTCGCTGTTGTGTTATTCTAGAACAGACGTTCGTGAATGATGCGCGGGGCCTTGTCTTGCGCTGTGCTTGTGGCGAGGGGAGGTCGGCTTGGTTATCTTGGGCATTGACCCCGGTTTGGCTCATACGGGTTGGGGGATTATCGAGGAGCGGCGTGGCGAGGTTCGCTGCCGTGCCTACGGTTGCATCGAGACCAGCGCGGGCAGCCCGCTCGCGGTGCGCCTGTCGCATATCGCCCGTGACCTTAAGGATGTCGTCGAGCGTTATCGACCCGACACAGCTGCTGTCGAGAGCATCTACTTTGGCGCCAACGTTCGTTCGGCCATCCCCACGGCGCATGCCCGCGGTGCTGCGCTTGTGGCGCTTTCGGAGTGCGCGCTCGAGATTGGCGAGTACACGCCCATGCAGATCAAACAGGCTGTGGTGGGCACCGGCGCCGCGGACAAGCGACAGGTCGCCTACATGGTACGCACGCTCACGCAGCTCGACCACGACCCGCATCCCGACCATGCCGCCGATGCCCTGGCCTGCGCCATCTGCCACGTAAACCTCAGCCGCACCCGCGCCCTCACCGGTGGCGAGTTCTATCAACAGAGAGGAACCGGATACTGATGATTTCCCAGCTCCACGGAACGCTTGTCGAGGCCACGATGAGCTCGGCCGTCGTCGATGTGTCGGGCGTTGGCTTTGAGCTCGGCATCTCGGGCAGCACTGCGGCCACGTTGCCGACGCCCGGCGGCGAGGTCCGCCTCTACACGCGTATGCAGGTGCGCGAGGACGCCATGACACTTTTCGGTTTTTCCTCAAAGGATGAGCGCACGATGTTCGACCGGCTCGTGTCCGTTTCGGGCGTTGGCCCGCGCCTGGCGCTCGCCGTGCTTTCCACCTATACCGTGGGGCAATTGTATTCGCTGGTGATGGCCGAGGACGACAAGGGCATGGTCAAGGTGCCCGGTGTGGGCAAAAAGACAGCTCAGCGTCTGATCCTGGAGCTCAAGAGCACCTTTGCCAAGGACAAGGGCTTTGTGCCGGTCGACGTGATTCCCAGCCAGGTTGCGATGCCCGTGCCCGCTGCTGCTCCCTCGGCCATCGATGATGCCCGTGCGGCGCTCCTTTCCATGGGCTTTAGCCCGCAGGAGACCGATGTTGCCCTGAGCGGGTATGATGGGCAGAATATGCGTGTCGAGGATCTGCTCGGCGCGGCGCTTAAGCGACTCGGAATGGATGCGTGATGTGGGAAGCCGATGACTCTCAGGACCTGTGGGCGACGCCCGGCAACTCGCCGGCGGCATCCATGGCGCACGGCGAGCGCATGGTGGGCTCGGAGCTAACGCCCGAGGATCTCGATGTCGACCGCACTTTGCGCCCCCAGCGCCTGGACGACTACTGTGGCCAGGAGCACATCAAGCAGAGCCTGCGCGTGTTGATCGAAGCGGCACAGAGCCGTGGCGAGACGCTCGACCACGTGATCTTCTCGGGTCCTCCGGGTCTGGGCAAGACCACGCTGGCCACCGTTATCGCCAACGAGTTGGGCGCTCAGATCAAGACCACGAGTGGCCCTGCCATCGCGCGCACGGGCGACCTGGCGGCCATCCTTACTAACTTGCAGCCGGGTGATGTGCTGTTTATCGACGAGATCCACCGCCTCAACCGTTCGGTCGAGGAGGTCCTGTACCCCGCGATGGAGGACTTTGCCCTCGATATCGTGATTGGCAAGGGTCCGGCGGCGCGCTCGATTCGCCTGGATATTCCCAAGTTTACGTTGGTAGCGGCAACGACCCGCTCAGGTATGTTGACAGGCCCGTTGCGCGACCGCTTTGGCATTTCATATCGCCTGGATTACTACACGGTCGAGGAGCTCGCGCAGATTGTGACGCGCTCGGCGACTATCCTGGGCGTGACGATCGACCACCCCAGTGCACTCGAGATCGGCTCGCGTTCGCGCGGCACGCCACGTCTTGCCAACCGCCTGCTCAAGCGCGTGCGCGACTATGCGCAGGTGCGCGGCAACGGTCCCATTGAGCTCGATATCTGCCGTCAGGCACTCGAGTTCTTCGAGATCGACGAGCTCGGTCTGGACTGGATGGATATTCGCATTTTGGAGACGCTCGCCAAGACGTTCTCCGGTCGTGCCGTGGGACTTACGACCCTTGCCAGCGCGGTGGGCGAGGACCCGGGCACGCTCGAGGATGTCTATGAGCCCTATTTGCTGCAATGCGGGTTGATGATTCGTACGCCGCAGGGCCGTCAGGCAACCCTTCGCACCTTTGAGCACCTGGGGATTGAACCTACCGTTTAGGGCGCTTTGTTTTGGCGGGCTGTTGGGCTATCGCTGGGCATCGGGTAAACATATCGCCGTTCATCGGTTATGGGCGTTTTACTATTGCGCGCCCGTGCTATGCTGAATTGGTCTTTTTCTCATTCGGTAACGAAAGGACCGCCCATGCCTACTGACATCGAAATCGCACGTTCCGTCACGCCGCTGCCCATTACCGAGGTGGCTAAGAACGCCGGCGTCGACGTAAAGCACCTGATTCCGTACGGCTTCGACAAGGCTAAGGTTGACTATTCACTGCTCAACGAGCCGACCGATCACCAGGCCAAGCTCGTCCTCGTGACCGCTATCAACCCAACGCCTGCGGGCGAGGGCAAGACCACCACGACCATCGGTCTGGCCGATGGCCTGCGTCGTCGCGGCGTCAAGAGTGCCGTGGCCCTGCGCGAGCCTTCGCTCGGCCCCGTCTTTGGCGTTAAGGGCGGTGCTGCCGGCGGCGGTTGGGCTCAGGTCATCCCCATGGAGGATATCAACCTGCACTTTACCGGCGACTTCCATGCTATCGGTGCTGCCAACAACCTGCTGGCCGCCATGCTTGATAACCACATCCAGCAGGGCAACCAGCTCGGTATTGACGTTAAGCGCATCACTTGGAAGCGCGTCGTCGATATGAACGACCGTCAGCTGCGCCACGTCATCGACGGCATTGGCGGTAAGGCTCAGGGCGTGCCGCGCGAGGACGGCTTCGATATCACCGTCGCCTCCGAGGTCATGGCAATCCTGTGCCTGTCTACGAGCATCAGCGACCTCAAGGAGCGCCTGGGCGAGATTGTCGTCGGCTATAGCTTTGCCGGCGAGCCCGTCCGTGCCCGCGACCTTAAGGCCCAGGGTGCCATGGCCGCGTTGCTTAAGGACGCGCTCAAGCCCAACCTGGTGCAAACGCTCGAGGGTACGCCCGCGTTTGTCCACGGCGGCCCCTTCGCCAACATTGCCCACGGCTGCAACTCCATCATGGCCACGCGTATGGCGATGCGCTTTGGCGATGTTGCCATTACCGAGGCCGGCTTCGGTGCCGATCTGGGTGCCGAGAAGTTCCTCGACATTAAGTGCCGCATGACGGGCGTTCGCCCCAGCGCTGTCGTGATCGTCGCGACCGCTCGTGCGCTGAAGTACAACGGTGGCGTCGCCAAGGCCGACCTCAACGAGGAGAACCTCGAGGCGCTCAAGGCTGGCATGCCCAACCTGCTACGTCACGTCGACAACATCCAGAACGTATATGGTCTGCCCTGCGTGGTCGCCATCAACCGCTTCCCGACGGACACCGAGGCCGAGCTTGCGCTCATCGAGTCCGAGTGCCAGAAGCTCGGCGTCAACGTTAAGCTTTCCGAGGTCTGGGCCAAGGGCGGCGAGGGCGCGCTCGAGCTTGCCGATGAGGTCATGCGTCTGATCGAGCAGCCGAGTGAGCTCAAGTTTGCCTATGAGGACGGCGCTGATGTCGCTGATGCCCTCGAGGCCGTTGCCACCAAGGTCTACCGTGCCGATGGCGTTGACTTTACGCCGGTCGCCAAGCGCCAGCTCGCCGAGCTGCGCGAGAATGGCTTTGGCAACCTGCCGGTGTGCGTCGCCAAGACGCAGTACAGCTTTAGCGACAACGCCAAGGCCCTGGGCGCTCCCGAGAACTTCCGCATCACCGTGCGTGAGCTCAAGGTTTCTGCCGGCGCCCACTTTGTGGTCGCACTGACCGGCAGCGTTCTGACTATGCCGGGCCTGCCCAAGGTTCCCGCGGCCGAGAACATCGACGTCGACAACGACGGCAACATCACCGGTCTGTTCTAAGCCTGCTGCCCATAGCCGCCTGCCCGCCCCGCCGCGCTCTGCAGCACGGCGGGGCTTTTTATTCCGAGGACCGCGCATGTCTTGTAGATACCGACGGGCACTGCCAATCATAGGCTTTTGCGCGGGTAGAATGCATGGATAACTTGATGCTTACGGGCGACGGAAAGGAATCGTTGCATGGACCAGGATAAGACGACCGTGATGGGCGGCTACAGCTCCGCGCAGGCTGGCGACAGCGCCGACGCGACTCGCGTTGTGCCCGGCCCCGGTTATGCCGACCCTGCCGCGACGCAGCCTTCTGCCGAGCCTACGCGGGTTATGGGCTATGGCGACACGGCGCAGGATCCTTACGCTGCATCTTCGCAAAGTCCCTATGGCAACGCGGCGCCGGACCCGTTTGATTACGCGCCGCAGGATCCCTATGCCAGTTCTGCGCCGAATCCCTATGATGACCTGTCGCAGAATCCCATTCCACAGCCTCAGCAGACGACGTATATGCCGCGCACGGCGCAGCCTCGCTATGAGTCGCGCGATCCCTACGCGCGCCAGCCGTATCGCGAGTACCCCAAGTCGATTCCGCAGTATGGCGAGGATGAGGAAAAGAAACCGTCGCGTTCGTCGAGCGTGATCAAGAAGATCCTGATTGTGCTGGCGATCTTCTTTGCCCTGTCGGTTGTGTTTGCCATCGTGTCGGGCATGCTCAACAAGCGGGGCGCCACGACTGATACCACGGCCGAGCAGACCGAGACTACCCAGTCCGGCACTGTCGACCTGAGCGATATCCCGGGGCAGTACTGGTCCAACGCCAAGAAGCTCCTCAAGTCGCGTGGGGCCGATCTTTCGAACGCCGTGATCCTGACCGATGACGGCTCAACGCCTGTCGTCGATGCCAACTGGGTTGTTATGTCTGCCTACTACAACGACAATGGCAACCTGGAGGTTCAGCTCACGCGCAAGGACAGCTCGTCGGGCAATGTGTCCGGCGATCAGAGCGGTGCGGACAGCTCGAGCTCCAATACGTTGGAGGACCTGAGCAACAAGGCCCAGGAGCTGGGAGATAAGGCCCAGCAACTGGGTGACACGGCTCAGAATCTCGGCGACACCGCGCAGAACCTGGGTGACATGGCAACGAACGCCTGGGATACCCTGCAAAACGGCATTTCGGGCGCACAGGGAAACTAGCGGCCGAGCGGCTAGAGCCTTGGCAGTGCAAATAAAAACGGGACGCAGGATCGCGTGACCGGGCGCACATGCGCGTTGGTCGGCGGTCCTGCGTCCCGTTTTGCTGCCGATTACAGCCGCTCGGCCGGGCGGTCGGGCGAGCTAAAGCCCGAGTCAAACGTGACGACGCACGAGACATCGGGCCGGCGCTCGTGCACGATGCGCGTGACGAGTTCCAGCAGCTCCTCGTCGGATATGTCAAAACCGTCGGGGCGCACCAGGTCAAACGAGACGAAGCCGTCGTGCTCGTGCAGGTCGTGGATGGAAAGTGCGGGGTCGATCTGCATGATGCCGCGCTTGACCCAGCCGCGCAGGTCGTCGCCGGTTGTCGCGATGGGGTCGCAATGCAGCGTAATGTCGATACCCATCTGATGCTTGATATCGTGCTCGATGGTGTCCAGAATCTCGTGGTGCTCAAACGCATCGCCCTCGCCGGGCATCTCCACGTGTGCGCTGGCAAACTGGCGACCGGGGCCGTAGTCGTGCACCATCAGATCGTGCGTGCCCAGAACCTGCGGATAGGACATAATCCTGTCGCGAATCTCCTGCACCAGCTTGGGGTCGGGCGCTTGCCCCAGCAACGGGCTGATGGCGTCGCGCACTAGGCCCATGCCGCTGATGCAGATGAAGATGCCCACACCCAGGCCTGCCCAGCCATCGAGGTCAAAGCCGGTCGTCTGCGAAATAAGCGCCGCCACCAAGACCGAGCCCGAGGTGATGACGTCGTTTTTGGAGTCCTGTGCCGTGGCGATGAGCGTCTCCGAGTCGATGCGATCGCCCAGCGTGCGGTTGAACGCTGCCATCCAGAGCTTAACGAGCATGGACAAGACGAGGGCGGCTAAGGAGAGCACCGAATATGCAGTGGGGGAAGGCTTGATGATCTTAGTGACCGACTCGAGGATCAGATTGATGCCGACGGCGCAAACCAGGACGGCGACGAACAGGCCGGCGAGGTACTCATAGCGACCGTGGCCATAGGGGTGGCCTTCGTCTGCCGGGCGGCTGGCAAGGCGGAACCCGAGCAGGCTCACGATGTTGCTCGAGGCATCGGAGAGGTTGTTGAAAGCGTCGGCGATGAGGGAGACGGAGCCGGCGAGCAGGCCCGCGATGCCCTTGGCCAGGCACAGGGTGATGTTGAGGCCAATGCAGACGAGGCCTGCGGAAAAGCCCGCGTTGGTGCGGCAAGATGCATCGACCGGCTCGCTCTCGCTGCCGGGAACAAGCGTATGTACCAGCCGATTTACAAATAGCATAGCGGTCGTCCTCACAATCATGTTTAAGGGGATAGTGTAGCTCGCGCGGGGGCGCCGTGCACCGATGCTCAGAAAATGCAGCAATAGTCTGCCGGTGCTAACGAGCGAGCCTTCTCGTCTGCCTGGGTGGTCCATTTTGGGCCACATGGGTATGGGCATGTGCCTGCTTGCTCGACATACTTAATGTCGACAGCCCCTGTGCAAAGGAGGACGTTTCCATGGACGAGATGTTTGCCATTAAATGTCAAAACTGCGGCGGCCCTATGTACTCGCACCAGGCTAAGCGCAGCTTTGAGTGCGCCTATTGCGGCACGGTCGTTCCGTGGCAGGCTGATGCGGGGGGGGGCCAAGAGCGCCCTGGGCATTCGCCATACGCCGTTGACGGTGGTGGATGGACTGCTCAAGCTCACGCATGTGTCGCAACTCGAGCGCCCGGAGGACCCGGACTGGTATTTCTTCAATGCGCACTGGCGCAATCAGTCGGTTCTGGAACATCTGCTGTGGGAGGATCGCGGCACGGCGCAGGAGTTCCAAGAGGCCACGCATGTGAGCATTCCTTGCCCCTTCTGCGGAGCGTCCTTTGAGGGCGAGTCGACCCAGCGTGTGTTCGAGTGCCCGTCCTGCGGCAACAAGATCGGCATTGCCGACCTGCTCAAGCCCGGTACGTTTAGCAAGCGTCTGACCATGGGCGTGGGTGCGGAATATGTGCCGGAGCAGGGCATTCCCTGCGAGATTTCGCCGCAGCAGGCACGTGCCAACGCGCTGCAGCTGGTGCGCCAGTATGCGGAAGCCTTTGCCGGGCACGACGTGGAAGACGCAATCCAAAACGACATGATGCTCTTCTACTTCCCCATGGCGCTCGCGGACCTGCGCATGATGGCGTCCTTCCCGGGCAAGGGCCTGAGCAAGGAAACCCTGGTGTACTACGAGGTGCTCGACTGGGCATACCCCAGGGCAAACTACCTGGATGTTCGCCTCATGGGCATTTTGGAGCCGTGGGACTTTGCCAAGGTCGGTCCGTTCGATCCCGCCATGCAGGAAGGCGATTTCCGTGTCGTCTCGGTCGATGCGTCTACCAAGGACCAGGTGGTCATTGATAAGCTGGCGCTCGACATTGCCGGCAACGATGCCGAGGCGGTACTGGGGCTCAATAAAAAGAGTATCCGAACCTGGGCACGCAAGGCCCGAAAGCATAAGGACGGCCTGGTGATGGTGCCGGTCTACTTTGTCGATCGCCCGGCGACGGATGGCCGCGATGGCGAGCAGGTGCGTATCGCTGTGAACGGCCAGACGGGTCGTGCAGCTGCGGTGGTGTTTAGTGACAAGCGCGAAACGCATGTCGTGGCGCCGCTCAGTCCGAGCCTGCATCTGTCCGGCGAGAGCACCGTGCATGCCACGCCCATCGAGGTCAAATACGTTAAATCGCCGTTCCTGTACCAGATTGTGCGCCGTGGAGACGGCGAGCAGCCGCGCCAGGTTGCAGCGGCGGCCGAGGGTTCTTACCGAGAGGAAAAGCCCAAACGTCGCGGCCTGCTGGGTGCGCTATTTGGGAAGTAGGGGAGCGGTGCTGGTTAGTCTTATGACGCGATAGCCAGGGATATGGGGCAGCTCACGGGAGCGCGGGCTGCCGTCTGATTGTTTGAGAGTGCCAGATGTAAATAAACAGTGGAGCGGCTGCAAAAGAGCCTCCTCACTGGGTAAAATCAGGTCGTGCCGCGGAACCCGCTCCTCAGCGCTTAAACTTCGGAGACGCGGGCAACGCAGGTATTATCGTCTAGGGCCGGCTGCAACCGGCCCTTTTCTGTGGCAACCAATGGATCCACATTAGACGAAGGCCGCGTCTTTGCCTGTCAGGTCGCGCTCGCCAGCCACGGCTGGAATGTCGTTGCCGGCGTCCATGACCGGTATTGTTTCGTAGCGTGCGTCGCAACCGCGAGTGCGCCTGCGACGGCTGCGGTGGTTTCGGTCGCAACGTGCTGCTACCCTTGCGCTTTGCCATTAGTCGCTTCGTTGATGGCGCGGTACTCGGCACTCAGCTCGCGCGCCAGCTCTTCCTTGCTTGGAAGATACGGCAGGTATTTGGCGGCAAACACTTGGTCGTTGTCTTCGGGCAGCGTGTACTCGACAATCGAATCGCTTTTGTCCGCGCAGAGCACGATGCCTATGGGCGGATTGTCGCCTTCGTTCATGAGCTCGCGCGTGTAGTAGTTCACATACATTTGCATCTGGCCCAGGTCCTGATGCGTAAGGTCATCGGTCTTAAGGTCGATGAGCACGAAGCAGCGCATCAGATAGTTGTAAAAAACAAGGTCAATATAGAAATGGCGTCCATCAAAGGTGATGCGCTTTTGGCGCGCCTCGAAAGCGAAACCACGGCCAAGCTCCAGCAGGAACTTCTGAAGATGCGTGATGAGCGCCTGCTCTAGATCGCTCTCGCGAAACGCAGTATCGTCCGAGAAACCTAAAAACTCCAGTACATATGGGTCGCGGATGATATCCTCGGGGCGACGAGCCGGGGCGCTCTTTTGGATTTCCTGGGTGACGGCCTCCTTGTCCTTGCTGGCAAGTAGGCGCTCGCGGAACATGGTGTTGATCTGGCGTTCGAGCTGACGCGTGCTCCAACGAGAATCGGCGCATTCGTTCATGTACCAGGTGCGAGCGTCAGGGTCGGAAATGCGCATCAACCTGCGGTAATGAGTCCAGCTCAATTCGCTACGCAGTGCGTCGCGAATTGGAAACGCAAGAAAGAACTGACGCATATTGCGAAGGTTTGCGATGCCAAAGCCTCTTCCGAAATCCGCGGTAAGCCTTCTGGAGAGGCCTGCAATCAATGCCTCTCCATATGCTGCGCGCTCCTCTCCGCCCTGTTCATCAACAATACTCTTGCCGATCTCCCAATATGCCTCAACCATCGCAAAGTTAACAGCGGTATAGGCCTTGTCGCGAGCGGCGTTGAGAATCGAGGAGACCTGCTTGTAAAAACCTTCGGGCACGATTGCCGATTCTCCACGGTTTACCAGTTCGCCCATCACTGTCGCCCCGCTTTCCTCTTGTGGAATGCATCTTTATCGAATTTAGTTTAAAGCCTCGCGCGGACACGAATTGCTGTGCTGTCTGACATCATCTCATGGGGCCTTGCGGTGACTAAAATGTGGCCATAGAGACAGTTTTAGCGAACCCCACGGGAGTGACGTGTATGGACAACAACACGCTGCTATTCCAGGACAAAGGTTCGGGTAGGTATAAAGACGTCAAGATCTACCCTAACCGCATTGAGGTACTCAAGAAGGGCACTTTTGGCGGCAAGCACACCGAGATTGTTTATCTTAAGGACATTACGGGCGTCAATAGAATCAAAGGCCGCGATGTTTTTCTGCGCAATCGTCTGTTGACCGCTTGCGTCTTTAGCCTGAACAGCCGTGCGAAGGCCCAGGAGTTTGTTAACGCGCTGAACATGGTGATGTAGCCGATAACGGTGTTCGGGCTAAGGTAAAAATCGGGGCGCAGAACGGTATTCTGCGCCCCCCCCCAATTGAGTCGATGTGTCTAAAAGGCGGGCTTGCCTATTCGCTGTCGTCCCCAACGTTTTCGCGGTCATTGGCAAGCATCGCCGCGCCGGCGACCGTTGTCGCCACGGCGGCGGCAGCGAGCCCGGCGGCAACGCCAGAGCCGTCGCCCGTGTCGGCGAGTTTTCCGGTCGAGCCCTTGCTCTTGTTGCCGCCGCCGTTCTTGTCGGCGCCGTCTGCGTTGGAACCCGTGCCGCTACCGGTGCCGCCTGCACTGCCCGAGGCCGCTACGGTAAAGCTTGCGGCTCCATCGCTGGCGAGCGTGTAGTTCTGCGCCGCGTCGCCCAACAGACCTTTCGCACGCACCCAATACGTCCCCGCGGCAAATGCCTCGCCCTCGGCCATTGCCGTGCCCGGAGCGCCGTCCGCGTCGTGCACAAACTCGAGCTGGGCGGTGCAGGCGTCGGTTTCGAGCTTGCCCTCGAGTGATGCCGCAATCTTGGCGCGCACGTCTTCGCCGGCCTTAAGGCCTTCGAGTCCCTCAAAATGGGGCGTCAGCGCGAGCGGATCGATATCGATGGGCACGAAGCCCTGCAGTCCTGTAGCGGTCTCGTTGCCCAGGGCGTCGACATCCACGTATTCGATGGCAAACGCGCTGCCAGAAGCGGCCACGTTGAGTACGTTGCTGCTGTTAACGAGGCGGAAACGGCCCTCGCCAACGGTCTTGCCATCCTGGAATGAGGCATCGCTCAGCGAGTCGCCGTACGTCATGCGCATGCGGGTCGGGAGATAGTACGGGAGATAGTACGAAGCCGTCTGCTTGTGCTCCGTATCGTAATTGCGCTGGTAGATGCTCCGGGCCAGCGCCGCATCAACAAAGTCGGATGCGATGATGCCAATGTGCTTGAGGTAATCTGACTTTGTATCCTCGATGCCGCTGGGATTGATGTACGGGCTCTTATACAGATGCTCGTTGACTACTCGTGCCGAGGTAAAAGGATTGCCTCCGTGCGACAAGCCCGTGCAGCTGGTGTAGTTGATAGACCAGCAACGCTCCAGGACTTTCTCCTTGGCCCCGTTATCGTCCTCGACATCTACCTCGTTGCGCGTGCGCCCGGTCGTTTCCTTCAGCGCATTATCGACCCAGCTGAGCTTGTCGGTTCCCGTGAGTTTGTACTTGTCCTGGGCGTATACCTTGGTGCAATAGGGCTCTTTGTCGCCTGTTTCCCCCGCGGCTTCAAAGCCCCGCGCGTCTTGGACGAGACACATGGAACTGCTGTCGGTGTGCACTGCGATTTTGTTATCCCATTCGGTGAGGTCGAGTCCCCACGTGTGGCCGCTTACGCTGTCGCCGTCGAGTCCAAATCGACGTAGCAGGACGATCTTTCCGCGCACCTCGCCCAGTGTGGGAACGCGGCTCGACGTATAGAACAGTTTGGGGTTGTCGTCCAAAACCTTGGCGAAAGCCGTCGTAACACTTTCGTCGGTAGCCTCGTCGTTGCCTCGTGATACAAGCATGATGAGCGCTTCTGTCGGGTTTTCGTTCAAAAACGTTTTGAAGTACCCGATGACATCGGAGAGATGCAGATAGTTCCCGTCTTTTTTGAGTAGGTAGAAAATCCCGTGGTCGATGCCGGGGTCATCGCCCTTTCCGAGCCGGATATCAAAATAGCGAATGCCTTCGAGCAACTGCGTGGGAATGTAATCCTGCTGGCATTTTACTTGCGAGGATTGGGGCTCAGTGTCGTTGTCCACGCTGCAGGTGCCCGAATCGTGCGTACCCGGGATGCTCAGCTCGTCGAGGAACTTGTTGTCGTCGACGTATTTCATCCAACATGGTCCGTCGACGTAGCTGCTGTACGTGATCCAGTCGAGGCTGCTAACCGTGGCATCGTTCTTTTTCATGTCGTAACCGATAAGTTCGAGCTCCCACGGAATGCTCTTACTCTTATGGCAGATCTTATTGTTGTCCTGGTCTTCGCCGTTCGATTCTATTGCCAGGTACTTAATGTCTTTTTTCTCGGTTTCTTTCTCGACCGTGCGGTCTCGGATGATATAGGTTCCGTTTGATTGACGCTCGAACGCAAAAGCGCGGCTGGGCTTGTTGTCATACTCGCCGCCCCATACGTGGATGACCTTTCCATCTTTGTCAGAGTCGTCGTCGACCGACCAAATGCTGTAGCCCGTCTTTTTATGCTCTTCGAAATTGAGCAAGGTGCGGATAGCATACCAGTTTGTATCGTCATTCTTGGTCGTTACGTTCTCAAGGATGAGCTTGCTGGACGTGCCGTCGTTAAACAGGTGGCAGACGTTGCCGCGAACGTTGCCGTCTTGGTTGACGCTCGCGGTGCGAAAATAGCCCGCGGGGCGAAGGCGAATGACGAAATTGTCGAGGCTGTCCGACGGTGCGGGTGTGTTGTCTGCAAATGCCGCTCGCAGGGGAATGCCCAGCGCTGCGGTTTCGGGCAGGCTTGCAAGTGGTGACAACGCCGCAAGCCCTAGGCCCAGCGTAAACGCTCGGCGGCTGATGGCATGGTGTTCGGTCATAACTTCTCCATTCGCAGAGTGCGGTTATGCGATAGTTTTGGTCACTATACTGCCCAGATGTTTAAAGATGCTGGTTTAATTGTCTGCGCGGCGCAATAAATCGGTGGGCGGACGTGTTGGGGTGTTTGTCGTTTTCGTACTGTTGCCACATTTGGGGCGGTTCCGGCGTCCGGCATCCTCGCGTTCGTCGGCTACAGGCATAAGAAAGGGAGGGTCGGTTTACCGGCCCTCCCTGGGTACGAAGCGCTGGGGTACCGTCGCTTGTTTGCACTGCGACCGTGTTTCCCGTTGCGCTCGCCAGTCGCTTAGCGCTTGATCTCGATATCGTCGAGCTTGACGTCCATGGCCTCGGTCTTGGCCTCGGCGATGTCGTCGGCAAATTCCAGAGACTTCATCATGGTCTCGACGGCGTCCTTGTGCTCCTCGACGTTGTCGATACGCACATACACACTGCCGCCGTCAACGTCGGTGAAGTATTCGGTCGTTACGCCGCCCGAGTGTGTATAGGAAGCGTTGCGCCAAGTCTTGCCGTTGTACTTGACGGGGTCATTCTCGGTCCACTCAAAGCTGGCATTCCACTTTGCCTCGTAGTCGAACAGCTCGTCGGCGTTCTTGTCAGGATCGAAGACGGGGATGAAGCGATCGCTGGCGTGCTCGCTCTCGGTGAACTTAAACTGGGCCCTGTCGGCGGTGTCGCCGGCAACGTCGGTAATCTCGACGCCCTCGGGAACCTCGACCTTAAACCAAATGAAGTCGGTCCTCATATCCACGGCTGGCTTTTCTGCCCCGCCGCCACCGCCACTTCCGGTAGCGTCGCCGCTGCCACCGCAGCCCACCAGGGCAACTGCGGCAAAGAGACTGATGCAGAGGGTGAGAATCGCAAAGGCCTTCTTTTTCATGGTCGTGTCCTCCTCGATCTGTAACCGCCCATGGATTACCTGTCTTTACTGTACGCGTGGACGGCTCGCTAGGGTGGGCCATGTGTCCCATTCTGGGGGCTGGAATTGCGCCGACAAGTGGCAATATGTGCGGTCGCAAAAGAGGGGAGGGCCGATGCTGTCGGCCCTCCCCGGGGTGAGGTGCCCGTTGATTTAATGGGGCGCGCGTGCGTGGGCGTTGCCCCAACAGGTTCCTTGTTTATAGATATGCCTCAGTTTTTGACGTCCGGAAGTCTCGAAAGGTGGGCCATGTGTCCCATGTTTGCGGTGCCGACGCCTATCGTTCGTCATAGAAATCCGCGATGGCCAGGTGCGCTGACGCTCATGTACTTATGGGCTAGACTTAGCACCATTATGTGATTGATGCGGTCGGTCGGCGGTTGCCACCCGACCGATGTATATGACTTGAAGGTGCGTGCGTATGAGCCAAGAGATGATGGATAAAACATGTCGAGAGTTTGCCGAGGCGCTTGCCGCACGCGAGCCGGTTCCCGGCGGCGGTAGCGCGAGCGCCTTTGTAGGTGCACTGGGCGCCTCGCTTTGCGGGATGGTTGCTCGCTATGGGGCGACAAATCCTGCGCTTGCCGATCGCGCAGACGATCTGACGCGCGCGTTTGCCCAGGCGGATGAGTTGGCGCAGGAACTTGTGGGTCTGGTCGCCGAGGACGTTCGTGCCTACGGGCAGGTGTCCACGGCGTACGGTATTCCGCGTGACGATCCGGCTCGAGCGACCGCGATTCAGGATGCGCTGCATGTGGCCGCTATGCCGCCGTATCGCATTATGGATGCCTGCGGGCGTGCGCTGGCGCTGCTCGAGGACATGGCCGACAAGGGTTCGCGTCAGCTGCTGTCCGATGTGGCGTGCGGCGCCGTGTTCTGCCGTGCCGCTATGCAGGGCGCGAGCTTGACGCTCTTTGCGAACACCACGTCTATGAAAGATCGCGCTCGTGCTGAGGAGCTCGAGACGGCGTGTGATGAGTTGCTCGACACATGGTTGCCGCGCGCCGATGCGCTGGCGCGCCGCGCCTCCGACGCTGCAAGGAAGAGAGGATAGCCATGGCTGAACTGCTGAAGGGTGCTCCCGTTGCTCGCGCTTTGACCGAGGAACTTGCTGCTCGCTGTGCAGCCCTGCGCGAACGTGGCGTTGTGCCGACGCTGGCCATTGTTCGTGTGGGCGAGCGCGAGGACGACCTGTCCTACGAGCGCGGTGCCCTCAAGCGCTGCGAGAAGGTTGGCATTGAGGCTCGCCGCGTTTTGCTTTCTGCCGATGTTTCGCAGGACGAGCTGTTGGCGGCCATCGAGGACATCAATACCGATTCGGCTGTTCATGGCTGTCTGATGTTCCGCCCGCTGCCCGCCGGCCTTGACGAGAACGCCGTCGCCGCAGCGCTCGATCCCGCCAAGGATGTTGACTCCATGACGCCGGCCTCGCTGCTTACCACGCTTTCGGGTCGTGGCGAGGGCTTTGCTCCCTGCACGGCCGAGGCCGTGTTGGCGTTGCTGGACCATTACAGTGTTGAGCTGGATGGGGCCAAGGTTGCGGTCGTCGGTCGGTCTCTGGTGATTGGTCGTCCCGTTGCCGCCATGCTTACGGCGCGCAATGCGACCGTGACGACGTGCCATACGCATACGCGCGACCTTGCTGCCGAGTGCCGTGCTGCCGACATTGTGGTTGCCGCCGTTGGACGCGCACGCACGATTGGCGCGGATGCGGTCCGCGAGGACCAGACGATCATTGATGTGGGCATTAACTGGGATGAGGACGCTGGCAAGCTGGTCGGGGACATCGATTTTGATGCTGCGGAGCCGGTCGTTAACGCCATCACGCCCGTGCCGGGCGGCGTGGGCGCCGTGACAACGGCGATTCTCGCCAAACACGTGATCGAAGCGGCCGAGCGCGCATCGAAATAGGCGTTTTGGGCTGTTTGAGGGGTTAGTTCTATACCCCGTGGACAAAAAATGCCAAATATGAGTACTGTTGCCAAGATAGTCACATATATTTTAGGTCAAATGGGCTCTCTAACGATATTTATTATCGATAGAGCGCCTACTTTATTGGACCTATGAGGAATTACATCATCTAATTTGGTAGCGCGCAGAGATGTGGTGTAAGAGGCGGGGCATGCCCCGCCTCTTCTCT
>CAUFRY010000020.1 GCA_959028445.1 uncultured Collinsella sp.
GCAAAAGAGAAGGTATCGTGACTATTTTAGATCTATATGGCCAATTCGAGCCCTCGCCATGGCAATTGTTGCAGCTGGGTTTCTTTTCATTAAAATTTCACTTTGGTAAATCCCCGCCCCTAAGCATTAAACCCGAAGTCCACCGAGTGGGCGAATTCCGGCGGATGTGCGCCTGAAATCGGCAGCAAAAAAGCCGCCCGAAGGCGGCTATCTTGTGCAATGGAGCCAGCGACCGGGCTCGAACCGGTGACCCCCGCTTTACGAGAGCGGTGCTCTACCAACTGAGCTACGCTGGCGGCCATGTGGTGACGCAACTGAGGCGTCAACGGCTGTCTATGATACGGGACATCGCACATCTGCGCAAGGGTTCTGACGGCTTTTCTCACTTTAAATGCACTAATATTGGAGACGTGATGTCCCGCTCGTATGGGTCTCAAACAGAATGGGGCAGCCATGGCTCAACCCAAGATTCTTCTCACGCGTATCGATGACCGTTTCATTTACGGGCAAGACGTTGAGCTGTGGAACGAAGCCGTGGGTTCCAACCTTGTTTTAATCGTCAACGATGAGATCGCGGCGGATTCGCGCCAATGGGCACCCATGAGGGCGGCGGCGCCAGAAGGCGTTTGGACGCGGTTTTTCTCGGTGCAAAGGACCGTCGACATCATTCATACCGCAACGCCGCGCCAATGGATTCTGATCATGGTAGACTCACCCGTCGATGCGCTCACGCTGGTTAAGGGTGGTGTGCCGATCACCAAAATCAACATTGGCCATATGCAGGCAGGGGAGGGCAAGCGCCCCATAACGCCCGCGGTTGCCGTGAGCGACGCAGACGTTGCTGCCCTCAAAGAACTGCAGGCGCTCGGCATAGAGCTAGAAATCCGCTATCTCCCCAGCTCCAATCCCGACCCCATCCAACTAGTCATTTAAGAACGTCCCCAATGACTAGGTAGAAAAACGCCCGTCGGCGGTGGTGCCGGCGGGCGTTGCTGTGCAATATGTTGCATTGTGGGCTTAGTGCCTCATAAAGTGGTATTCGATCACATTGCTGTAGGGGTGACCCGGGCCCACAATGCCCTGCGGGAACAGCGGCTGGTGCGGCGTGTCGGGGTACATCTCTGCCTCGAGGGCAAAGCCGGCGCCCCAGCCATAGTTGGCATCGTCCTTGGCGTGCTCGTCGCCCAGCCAGTTGCCGGTGTAGAGCTGCACGCCCGGTGCGGTGGTGTAGTAGTCCAGCTCGCGGCCGGTCCACATCTCCTCGACGTGCATCGCGCGGCGCAGATTACGGCCGTACTGATAGCCATCGATACACAGACAGTGATCGTAGCCACGGGTCTGCTTAATCTGCGGGTCGTCGGCCTCCATGCCGGGAGCGACGGGGCGCAGCTCGCGAAAGTCAAACGGCGTGCCCTCGACCGGAGCAATCTCGCCGGTGGGGATATTCTGCTCGTTAATGGGCAGGTAGTGGGCAGCGTTAGCAACAAAGAAGTGCTCGCAGTCCATGCCGGCGTTATGACCGGCAAGGTTAAAGTACGTGTGGTTGGTCATGGACACGTACGTGGCGCGGTCGCTCTCGCAGCCATATTCGATGCGAAAGACGCCGGTGCGCGTCACGGTAAACACGGCCGTAAAGGTGCGGTTGCCGGGGAGACCCAGCTCGCCATCCTCAAGCGAGGTGGTCATGCGAACGGCGTTGTGAGTCTCGTCGAGTTCAACGTCCCACACGCGTTTATGCAGGCCGTGCTCAAGGTCGCTGTGAAGGTTGTTGGCGCCTTCGTTGGCCGGCATATGCCAGTCCGTGCCAGCGATAGTGATCGTGGCACCTGCAGTGCGGTTGGCCACGGGGCCGATGGTCGCGCCAAAGCAGGCGGGGTTGTCAAAGTAATCCTCGAGCTTATCGAAGCCCAGCACCACATCGCGCACGTTGCCGGGAATGTCGGGCACGTCGATGCCCAACACGGTAGCGCCATAGTCCATAATGCGAACGCAGATCTCGGGCCCGTTGAGGGTGTAACGATGAACGGGGGTACCGCACGGCGCGGTGCCGAAAAGCTCGGAAGTGATCATTTGGTTCCTAACATCGAGGTATTCCGACAAACTGTAGCGCGAAGACGCGAGATTATCACTACACCCCACTAAAGCAGGGGGTATTTTTCTCAAAAAAGTGATGATTGACTTACTGTGACGAAAAAAAGAAACCCGCCGGGATGCGACGGGTTTCTTCCACAGGGGATATGTGGCAATGAGTTAGGCGTTTGCCTTTGCGGACTCGGCTTCCTTGGCAGCCTTGAGGTCCTCCTCGGTAAACTTGCCGGTGGTGAGCGGCGAGAGGGTGCACTTGTCCTGCTTCGCGTACTCGATGTTACGAGCGATCATCTGCTTGCGATACCAAGCGAAGAGCGCGACGTACACGACGATGGCAACGACAGTGGCGATGATCATGGTCACATCGCCCGTGGTCGCCTTGCCCACGAAGAAGGCCAGGAACTTCTCGACAGGTCCTTCCATGGTGGTCTGAGAGATCAGGCCGGTAACGCCATCGGGGAAAGCGCCGACAGTCTTAGCGGTAAAGGTGACGAAGTCGGCGACGAGGGTGCCAGCGCCCAGGAAGACGGGCAGCAGGACGGCACCGATAACGACCATGCGGATCACGCGGCCGCGGGTGACGACGAGCAGTGCCGGCGTCAGGCCCATGGCGATGATGCCACCGAGCGGCAGCAGACCGTTCCAAGTGCCAGTCGGGGAGAGGGGGCAGGGAACGTTGGCGAGCAGCAGAGCCTCACCCAACATGATGGGAGCAAGGATGTTGGCGGCAGCCCAGATCTCAGCGCGGCCGGCGATGAAGGGCCAGTCGAGGCCGACGTTGAGGGTACGGCCCTGGAGCCACTTGCTGTTGTTGGCAAAGTCGGAGATGCCCTGAGACAGCGGCTCAACGGCTGCGATGAACCAAGAACCGATCATCGAGAACAGCTCAAGGCAGGTTGCGGCGGTAAAGGCGAGCGTGCAGATCTGCTGCGGGGTCTGGTGCGAAAGAAGGCCGACGAAGACGCCCAGGTAGATACCAATAGCAAACTTGGAGCCCCAGAAGCCAATCATGTTGTTGAGCTTGGCAGCGTCGAAGTCGTACTTATCGAGGAAGGGGAGCACCTTGTCGATGATCTTGTTGAGCAGCATGGCCAGCGGGTTCATCATGTAGTTCATGTGAGTCGTGGTCATGGGGTTCTCCTCGGGAGCACCCAAAAGATCGTTGAACGTGGGCTTCATAAGGTCGGAGTTCATGATCTTCATGACGCCGACGAAGACGACGAGCAGCGTGGCGACGACAATGTTGGCGCCAAAGTAGATGCAGGCAAGGCCGACGAAAGCGAGGTGCCAGACGTCAAAGATGTCGACGTCGATGGTGTTGGTCTTGGCGAGCACGATCATCACGATGTTGACGATGACGAGCACCATCAGGAAGTACAGCGTGTAGGGAGAGCCCCAGGTGATGGTGGCCAGCGGTGCCCAACCCACGTCGGTGACGGTGAGCTGAAGGCCGGTGGACTCAACGAACGTCGTCATGGCGCTCGAGAAAGCCGTCGTCAGAATGTTGATGATGGCACCGATACCGGTAATGGCGATACCGAGCTTAAGACCGCCCTCGAGGGCCTTGGTAAACTTAACTTTGAAGAGAAGGGCAATAACCGTCAAAACGATGGTCATCATAGGGGCTGCGCCAAGGTCGATCAGCGGCTGAAAGACGGCATTAGCAAACCCGATTACTGCGTCCATGTCTCCCTCTTTCCTAAAAGAGTGTTTCCTTTTCCGTATGTTGCCTTAAAAAAGGAAGATGCCGTTCCCGGTCGTCATCTTCCTTAAAGCCAAAGATTGTGCAGAGCGAAGCTGCAAATGATTAGTTGAGACCCTTTTCCTTGATAATGGCCTCAATCTTGTCGTAAACCGGCTTAGCCATAGCAGGCATGCGATAGAGAATCGGGCCGGCGTCGACGATCGGGGTCTTAACCTCAAAGCCAAAGTCGGTCTTGGCGATCTGGGCAAAGATGTCGTACTGAGAGAGCATCTCCTCGTTAACGTCCTTGATCATCACGGCGTCGCAGTGCAGGTTGTAGCCACGATTCTTGAACTCGGACTCGATGGCGTCCTTGATCTGGTGGCTGGAGTTAACACCGGCGCCACAAGCTGCGAGAACCTTAATCATGATGAATTCCTTTCTCTATGCGGGTTATTCCGCGGATTCCTAAGGGTGGTTGGCTAGTCGGCAGGAAAGTTGTCGACCAAGAATTGGTAGATGGCCTTGGCGTCGGTCATGGAGAACAGCTCCTTGACGCGATCGGTGCCAAGAGCGTTAACGAAGTCCATGATCTTGGCGAGGATGCCCACCTGGGCCTCCTTGTCGTCGTTGAGGATCATGAACAGGAACGAGACGGGGAAGGTCTGCGAGGGGTCGATCATGGAGTGCCACTCGACGGGGGTCGTCAGCTTGACGGGGACGATGCGACGGGTGTGAACGAACTCGACCTCGGTGTGAGGAACGGCAAAGCTGGGCAACTCGGGGTCGACGACAGACATATCCATGCCGGTGGGGTAGCCCTTTTCGCGCTCGATGATATTCTCGAGAAACGCGGGCGCCACATAGTTTTTGAGTGACAGCTTATTGGCGATCTCGGTAAAGACCTCTTCTTGCGTGGTG
Source organism: uncultured Collinsella sp. (assembly GCA_959028445.1). GTDB lineage: Bacteria > Actinomycetota > Coriobacteriia > Coriobacteriales > Coriobacteriaceae > Collinsella. Next base: position 4,694 of record CAUFRY010000020.1, read on the forward strand.
CGGTCGCAAACAAACACGGTGTCTTCGAAGAACAGATTGCTCTCTGCGGACATGTCTGCAACTCCTTCCGTTACATGCAGATCGAACATGTTCGAATCTGTTTGTTTAAGTCGCTAAATAATTAAGTCAAAGAGAACTAGTGTGTCAATCTGTTTTCGATTGTTCGGTAAAGTTCAATTTGCTTTATTGAGGCACATTCGATTGAAATGATTTTAAAAGAGCAGCTATTTGCACATTTTTTGTCGGTCTCTTGGCGTCGAAATAATTCGTCATTCTACGTTTGACACCGAGTTTTCTACCGTTCACCGGGAAAAATCGACCGTTTAGGGTGAGTGAGCATAACTGTTCGATTACTATAACTGCGAACAAAATCACTCAAAGGAGTAAAAATGATCAAGGCGGAGCGTCAGGATAAGGTTCGTCAGCTGCTCGAGGAGCAGGGCACGGTCTCGGTTAAAGAGATTTCTGATGCGTTGGGTGTCTCGGATATGACGATCCGCCGTGATCTTGAGGAGCTTGCGAGCCTAGGCGAGATCGAGCGCGTGCACGGCGGAGCCCGCAGTGCACAGGGCCGTCCTCACGCTATGCTGCGCCATGAGTACTCGCACAGCGAAAAGCGCACCAAGCATGCCGAGGAAAAGCTGCAGATTGCGCGCCGTGCTGTGGAGCTTATCGAGGAAGGCTCGACCATCTTTTTGGGCCCGGGCACCACGGTTGAGCAGATGGCCTCGATGCTGCCGGCGTTTCGCCTGCGCATTGTGACCAATTCGCTTTCGGTGTTTAACCTGCTCGAGGCGCGCGAAGACTGCGACCTGTGCCTCGTGGGCGGTATGTATCGCCGCCGTACCGCCGCCTTTGTGGGCCCCATGGCCGAGGATACCCTGCGCGCGCTGGGAATCGACGCAGCCTATATCGGCGCCAACGGCATTTTGGACGGCGACGTGTCCACGTCTAACATGGAAGAGGGCCGCATCCAGCAGCTCGCCCTTAGCAAGGCCGACTCGCGCTATCTGATCGCCGACTCCAGCAAGATCGGCAAGCGCGACTTCTACACCTTCTGCCGCCTGGACAATTTGGACGCCGTGGTGTGCGAGCCGGGTATTACCGCCGAGGACCGCACTGCCATCGAGGAGCACACGCGGGTCATCTGCTAGCTAGCGCTGCAGACGATACTTCTGTCCCCTGCCGGCGCGTGGATTATCGCTTCACAATGACACGCAGAATGACATGTATATGCGCTCGGGCCAAGTATTCAGCTTGTGGGCTAGACCAGGCGGGCGTAGTCCTGTGACTGATGAAAGATGTGGGCGATATAGATTGTTTCGTGCTCAAACTTGTATAGACACACGTAGTTGTTGACGGGAAACGATCGGTAATTACGTGCCGCCAGCTCTTGCATGTGCGAGAGGGGACGTAAAAGCGGCTGCTCGCGAAGCAGATCAAGCTGATATTCAAACTCAGCGACAAAATTGCCTGCTGCGCGCAGATTCTTGAGGATTTGGGCAAGGTATCCGACGATACTCTCGTACTCATATCGCGCGCTTTTGAGTATTACGACGTTATAGGTCATATTTGTCTCGTATCGAAGCCGCGAAGGATTCGTAGTCGCTGTAGTCTCCTTGCGATATTTCGTCTTCTGCCAACATCATACGAGACAGTAGTTTTGCCTTGGCGATTTCTTCTTGCATGAGGCGATACTGGTCGCTGCTGATGCAGTGCATGGCCTCGTAGCCGTTCTTGGTTACGGTGACGTCGCGCTCAGACTCAACAAGCGCGGTAAATGCGGCGGTGTCCTTCATGTCTCGGACGGGCACACAAGCTGACATGGGTACCTCCTTTGCGTTGGGACACAATTGTACCACGGTATGTTAAAACGTCGGCGTCGTCGAATTATCTCAATCTGTAACAGTTGGGAATAGAAAACCGGGTTAGATGTTACAGATCGAGATATTCTGCTTCGGGCTAACCGTTTGTCTCGATCTGTAACAGGTAGACGTGAAAAAACGGGCTACGTGTTACAGATTGAGACAAACGGTTCGCTCAAAACAAAAAAGCCGCATGCGATCCCGTGGAGGGACTCACATGCGGCCGACAGGGGATGCGCAGCTGAAGTTAGGCCATGAGCAGGCCGGTCTCTGCGACGTTCTTGTACCAGTACGCGCTCGCCTTGGGATAGCGCTTCTGGGTCTCAAAGTCGATGTAGAACAGGCCGTAACGTTTGTTATAGCCGTTGGTCCAGGAGAACTGGTCCTGCAGCGACCACACAAAGTAACCGTCGACGTTTACGCCGCCGTCGATTGCCCTGAGGATCCATGCGAGATGCTGACGCATGTAGTCGATGCGAGGGGCGTCGTCGATAAAGCCGTCCTCGAAGTCGTCCTTATAGCCCATGCCGTTCTCGGTGATGTAGATCTTCTTGTAATTGGGGTAATCGTTCTTAATGCGGAGCAGCAGGTCGTAGAGGCCCTCGGGATAGATGATCCAGTCCCAATCGGTGGTGGGAACGCCTTCGCGCACGCATGACTCACCAACGCCCTTGAGGAACCAGCGCGAGGAGCCCTTGTCGCCGGTGCCATTGTGGTTGATGTCGTTTTCGCCCTCGGCGGCACGCAGGAACTGACACTTGTAGGTGTTGACGCCCAGGCAATCGTTGTAGGGGAGCGCGGCGGTCAGCGCGGCGATGTCCTCGTCGCGGACGTCGAGCTCGCCGCCGGCGATATGGGCCAGCTTGGTCGCAGCCTCCATGGTGTCGGCTGCATAGTGGCCGCGGAAGGTAGCGTCGAGTACCCAGCGGTTGTTGATGACGTCGGCCATGCGAGCTGCCTCGCAGTCGGCGGCGTTGTTGGGATCGAGGGGATACTTGGGCTCCAGGTTCTGGACAATGCCGATCTCGCCCTCAAAGCCGCCCTCATGGAAGGCGACGACAGCCTTGGCGTGGGCCACCATCATGTTGTGCATGAGCTGGAAGGCCTTGTCCAGGCGATACTTCTCGCCGTGCGGCCAGTTGCCGACGATAAAGCTGCCCTCGGCGGTCGCGGGAATCTCGTTAAAGGTAAACCAGTGCTTGACCTCGGTGAACTCGGCAAAGCAGAACTTGGCGTACTCGACAAAGGCGTCGATCGTCGTGCGCGTCAGGAAGCCCTCGCCGCCGTTCTGGTAAAAGGCCTCAGGTGTATCAAAGTGATCAAGCGTGACATAGGGGATAACGCCGGCATTATTGCAGGTGGCAAAGAGCTCGTGATAGAAGGCAACACCCTCGGGGTTAATCTCGCCAGTGCCGTTGGGGAAGATGCGGCTCCAAGCGATGGAGACGCGGATACCGTTGATGCCGAAGCGCTGGCACAGGTCGATATCGACCGTGTACTTGTTGTAGAAATCGCTTGCGGGATCGGGGGAGAAGCGACCCTGAGCTGCCAGGAAATCGTCCCAGGGCACTTTGCCCTTGCCGTGCGTGCGGGTCTCGCCCTCAACCTGGTAAGCGGCGGTGGCGCCGCCAAACACAAAGCCGTCGGGGAACTGCATGGGGTTGGTCATGAGTCATCCTTTCTGTGGGATACGAATAGGGAGAGGTGCCCGAACCGGGAATCCGGGCACCAACAGAGGGAGGAACTAGTCGAGGTTCTCGCGGAGCCACTTGATGGCGCCAGCGGGGTCGCGAGTAAGGTCGATATATTCCTTACCGCGGGGAGCGAGCAGCTTAATGCCCAGGCGATCGGTGTCGGCCTTCATGTCGTTGTAGTAGCTACGAACCTGCGGGGCGAGCACGATAACGTCGTACTGATCCATGATGGCAGTGTGCTGGCCATAGGCGCCTGCGGAGGAAGCGATGTTCTCTCCGGTCTGCGCAGCACCTTCCTTGATGGCGTTGGCGAGCATGGCAGAGGTGCCGGCGCCGGCGCACAGGACGAGGACCTTCAGGCCATCGACATCCTTCTTAGCGGATGCGTCGGCTGCGGGCTCGGGCTGATCGGCGACAGGCTCGCTGTCGGCGGCAGCGGCGGTCGGCTCGACGGAAGCGGTAGCCTGCTCGACAGCGGGCGCAGGGGCGTTGGCGGCGATGGTGGCAGCACCATCGGACTCGAGACCCAGCTCGGCGGCGCGCTCGGCCTCCTGGTCGCAGAGCAGCTTATCGTATGCCTTCAAGAACGGCAGGTAGATGATGGCGTCCAGCAAGATGATGATCGCGACAAACACCAGGGCGATAAGCTGGAAGTTCGTGGTAATGAAGATGCCGATGGGGGCAGGGGTAGCCCAAGGCACCACGAAGGAGAAGCCGTTCATGCCCACGTTGTCGATAAAGAACTTGGCAACACTCACGTTGACGCAGCCGGCGGCAACAAAGGGGATGAGCATGTAGGGGTTAAGGATCATCGGCGCGCCAAAGAGCAGCGGTTCGTTGACGGCGAAGGCAACAGGAACAATCGAGGCCTTACCGACGGCCTTGAGCTGCTTGGACTTCATAAAGAGAATCAGTAGAAGTGGCACGATGAACGTGGCGCCGGTGCCGCCGAACTCACCCACGAGCGACATGTTGAAGGTGAGGGAATGGGCGGGGTGACCACCGGCCAGCAGAACCTGCAGGTTCTCGGCCTGGTTGGCAAGACGGATGGGGTCGATGCCCGGCTGGACGATCGAGGGACCGTGGACGCCGATGAACCAGAAGAACGCGGTGGCTGCCTGGATAAGGATAAGGCCAGGATAGGTTTCTGCAGCGGTAAAGAGCGGGGAGAGCAGTTTGATAAGCAGCTCGGAGAACGGAACGCCCATGAGGTTGCGCACGACGACATCGATAATGCCGCAGATGATGACGGCGCCGCCGAAGGGGATAATGTCGCGGAAGTTCTGAGCGATGGCGCCCGGAACCTCCTTGGGCAGCTTAATGGTCAAATCGCGCGAGACGCAGAATTTGTAGACCCACACGGTAATGAACGCGGCGATATAGGCCGAGAACAGACCGCGCGTGCCCATGCTGGTGCAATCGAAGACCGAAAGTTCGGAGCCGTTGAACTTGGTGGTGAACTGCGTGACTGCGAGCAGCAGCATGCTGCACTGGGCGGCCACCATGGTGGAACCGTCGTTGAGCACTTTGCCGGCGGGCATGCGACGGTTCATGGATGCCGTGAAGTTCTTGGCGGTGGTGCCGGCAACCATGATGCCCATGACGCCCATGGTGAAGTTGTACAGCTTGTTGCACCAGTCGATGAGCGGCTGGGGCAGCGTGATGCCAACTACGCCGGGAAGCGTGGCGATCAGCAGGAAGATCGAAGAGGTAAGGACAATGGGCATGCACCCAAGGAATCCGTCCTTGATGGCCTGGAGGTATATGTTCCTCGAGATCTTCTCAAAGAACGGCTGATGCTTTTCGAGCATCTTTACGATGGCGTCCATAGAGCTCCTTTACTACTTGATGCGCGATGCATGTGGATGGAACTGGTCGTCGATGGATGGTCAGGACTGCCCGGAAGCCTTCCTGCTTAAGGAAGGCATTGCGAAATGACAACGTTGTCATTTCGTTAATGACAACGTAAGACATTTTTGGAAGAGCAACAAGGATATACGGGTGAGTGGTCGATATTGTCCGGTAAACGGTTGATTTATCAGTCAGGCAGGTAGTGTATGCTAGAACGCAAAAAGCAAGCGATGCAAAACCGACTGGAGAAGCAGTGGCAACGATGGACAAGAAAAACGTCTCGATGAACGATGTGGCGATTGCCGCGGGTGTTTCTCTCAAGACGGTTTCGCGTGTGATCAACGAGCCCGATAGCGTGCGAGAGTCGACACGCGATAAGGTCCATGCGGCCATGGAGGCGCTCGGGTTCCGGGCGAACTTTGCCGCGCGTTCACTCAAGTTGGGCCGTTACGGGTGCATCGGCGTGGTGATGTTCCACTTGTCGGGCGGCGCCGTGGACATGATTGACGGTATCGCCGATGCCGCCGAGGAACGCGGCTTTGCGCTCACGATGATTAAGAAGCGCGCAGGGGAGAAGATGACCCTTGCCGATGCGGCGCGCAGGATGTCGCAGCTGCCTGTTGATGGCATGATCTTCAACCTGCGTCAGATGGTCGATGACTTTGATACCTTTGAGGCGCCGAAAGACCTCAAGACGGTGATTATCACACCGATGGAGCATCCTACCTGCTCTACCGTCAGTGACGATCAAGAGGGTGGTGCGCGCATGGCGTGCGAGTACTTCTTGGATCATGGTCACAAGAACGTGTATTTCGTTTCGGGTAAGAAAGAGTCGCTGTCGAGCCAGTGCCGTATGAAAGGTTGGCGTGCGGCACTCGAGGCACGTGGTATTGAGCCGCCCGAGCCTCTGCAAGGCGATTGGAATGCGGATAGTGGCTATGCCGCGGGCCTTGTGCTTGCCGATAAACCCGATTGCACGGCGGTCCTCGCTGCTAACGACTGCATGGCAAACGGCGTGATGATGGCTCTACGTGACAAAGGGCTCAGTGTGCCCGACGACGTGTCCGTGATCGGATTCGACGATGAGCTCTACAAGACGATACCTAATTCGATTCTGACGTCGGTGAAGTTTCGCCACCGCGAGCTGGGCGTCCGTGCGCTTAACGAGGTCGTCGCAGGTCTGGAAGCCCCGAGCTCCAGAAGCCGTACGCTCGTCTCGGGCGTGTTGGTCGAGCGTTCCAGCGTAAAGGACCTGCGGGCGTAGACGTGCTCGGCCTGCTCGTCTAAATCTGTAACAGGTGGGACCCGAAAACTCGGCTAGATGTTACAGATTTAGACAATTCGGCCCGGCTTATTCCGTTTGTCTCGATCTGTAACAGTTAGGAGTGAAATGACCAGCCAGGTGTTACAGATCTAGATTGATTGGATTGACCCATCTGTTTGTCTCGATCTGTAACATCTAAGCGGTCAAAAGCGGTCTACATGTTACAGATTGAGATTTTTGGCTTGGCCTGTGCGTTCACCTCGATCTGTAACAGCTGGGACCCAAAAACTCGGCTAGATGTTACAGATTGAGATGAACAGGAGGGCGGGTGCGGTCTAAACAAAATGGCCCGCGCATCACGCATCGATGCACGGGCCATTTTTTGTCTGCGAGCGGCAGGTGGCGTCAGCGTCTTATGCCTTGAGGTTTTCCTCGATCCAGGCGACGGCACCCTTGGGATCCTTAGTGAGGTCGATGTACTGTTTGCCCTTGGGCGACAGCAGCGTGATGCCCAGGCGGTCGGTGTCGGCCTTCATCTCGTTGTAATAGGTGCGAACCTGCGGAGCCAGGACGATGACGTTGTACTGGTCCATGATGGCGTAGTGGCTGCCGTAGGCACCGGCGTTGGCGGTAATGTCGATGCCCAGCTCGTCGGCGCCTTCCTTAAGCGCGTTGGCGAGCAGTGCAGAGGTGCCGGCGCCAGCGCACAGAACCAGAACCCTCAGATCCTTGCCCTTAAGGGCGGACGGAGCTGCGGAGGCCTCGGTGGCAGAAGCGGTCTCGACAACAGGAGCCTCAACGGCGGGGGCGGCAGCGGTCTTGACGGCCTTGGTCTCCTCGGCCTCTTCTTCGGCCAGGGTCTCGGCCTCCTGCTTGCACAGGACGTTGTCGTAGGCCTTGCAGAACGGGTAGTAGATCAAGAAGTCAACGACCAGCAGGACGACAACCAGGACCAGAGAGATCGGCTGGAAGTTGGTGTCGATGAAGGTGCCGATCGGTCCGGGGAGTGCCCACGGCATGGCATAGATAAAGCCGTTCATGCCCAAAAAGTCGATGAAGAACTTACCAATGAGGACGTTGGCCACGGGGGCAAACAGGAACGGGATCAGGAAGTACGGGTTGAGGATGATGGGCGCGGCGAACAGCAGCGGCTCGTTGACGGCGAACATCACGGGTACGACAGAGGCTTTGCCGACGGCCTTGAGCTGCTTGGAGCGCATAAAGAGCAGGAAGATGATCGGGACAATGAACGTGGCGCCGGTGCCGCCGAGTTCGCCGATGTAGTTACCGAAGTTCTCGGTCAGGGCGAGGGCGGGGTGACCGCCGGCCTGCAGCGTGGCGAGGTTGGTGGTGATGTTGCCAAACAGCGCGGCGTTGAGGGCAGGCTTAACGACCGAGGGGCCGTGGATGCCCATGAACCAGAACAGCGGGATCATGAACCAGATGAGGGCGAGGCCGGCGTAGGAATCGGCAGCGGCGAACAGCGGGCTCACCAGCGTGGAGATGACGTTGGCAAACGGGACGGCCAAGCAGGTGCGGCAGATAACGTCGATGACGGCGACAAACAGGATGGAGAAGCTGAAGGCGAAGATGTCGCGGAAGTTCTGGGCGATGGCGCCGGGGACTTCTTTGGGCAGCTTGATGGTGATGTCTCGCTTAATGCAGAAGGCATAGATGTTGACCGTGGCAAATGCGGCGACAAAGGAGCTCAGCAGGCCCTTGGTGCCCATGTTGTCGGTAAAGAACACCGAGACATCGGCGCCGTCGATCTTGGCACTCGTCTGGGTAACGGCCAAGATGAGCATAGCGCACATGGCGGCGACCATGGTGCTCGTGGCGTTGATGGCCTTGCCGGCAGGCATGCGGCGGTTCTTGGAGCCGGTCAGCGCGCTTGCGGTGGTGCCGGCGACCATGATGCCCACGACGCCCATCGTGAAGTTGTAAACCTTGTTGCAGAAGTTCACGACGTCGACGTTCCACCAGTCGGGCAGCGTAAAGCCGCCGACCGTGGCGACAACGCCCGGCAGGGTCGAAATAAGCAGGAAGACAGAAGAAGACAGGATGATGGGCATTGCTGCCAAAAAGCCGTCTTTAATGGCCTGAAGGTAGATGTTCTTAGAGACCTTGTCGAAGTACGGCTGACCTTTCTCCAAGAACTTAACGATCGATTCCATAGTTCACGCTCCTCTTTGCATGAAATCTTAATGGCATGGACGTTGAAAACCTATATGGTCTCCCGCTTGCTAAAAGCCCGGGTGCAGGCGGGGTCGGTCCCAGGGGGAGAGAGGGGAGCGGCTGGGTTTGTATCGCATAGGGCCGCTCCCTTCTCGGGGGAAAGCGAGGCGATGCGCTACTGCGCGTCCGCCATAGTGTCGGCGAGCTCCTTGTACCAGAGTGCCGACTGCTTGATGTAGCGTTTTTGCGTGTCGAAGTCGATGTAGAACAGGCCGTAGCGCTTGTTATAGCCATTGGCCCACGAGAACTGGTCCTGCAGGCTCCAGATAAAGTAGCCCTGGACGTCGACGCCCTCGGCGCGCGCCTGGAGCACCTTCTCCATGTGCTGGTCGACAAAGTCGATGCGCTCGGGATCGGCGACGATGCCGTTTGCGTCGGGCTCGGGGTCCTTGTGGCCCAGGCCGTTTTCGGTGATATAGATGACGGGGAGGTTGGGATAGGTGGCGCTGATGTGCTTGAGCGTGTCGTAGAGGCCTTGCGGGTAGATGAGCCAATCCCAGTCGGTGGTGGGGATACCCGGCATATCGACCTGCTGCCCGACGCCCTTAAACTTAAAGCACGAGGTGCCCTTGTCTCCGGTGCCGTTAAAGCTGTTGGTGGACTCGCCATCGTAGGCGGCGATAAACGCCGACTGATAGTAGTTGAGGCCGAACATATCGTTGCGGGGCGCCGCCTTGGCGAGCTCCTCCATGTCGCTGTCCTCAACCGTAAGTGTGGCGTTGTTGGCACGCAGAATCTCGTTGATGAGTGAGAGGGTGCGCGCGGAGTAGTGACCCAGGAAGGCGCCGTCCATGATGAAGTCGGTGTAGAAGGCGTTGTACAGGTCGGCGGCGTGCTGGTCGGCGGGCGAGTCGGTGGCAGGATATGCCGGCGTCAGGACGTTGACCATGCCAATGCGTCCGCCCAGGTGCTCGGTCTCGTCAAGATCCTTATACAGGTTGACGGCGCGGGCGTGGGCAACGAGCTCGTTGTGCTGGCTCTGGATGCCGCTCGTCACATCAAAGTGATGGTTGGGCGGGAAGTTGCCTTGGATGTATTGGGAGTGCGAGAGGCTGATGAGCTCGTTGATGGTGAACCAATTCTTGACCTCGCGGAACTCGCGGAAGCAGAACTCGGCATAGCGCACATAGGCGTCGACGGTCTTGCGGTTGAGCCAGTCGCCCTGGTTGAACAGGGCGGCGGGGGAGTCAAAGTGATGCAGGGACACATAGGGCTCGACGCCATACTTTTTGCAGCAGGCGAACAGCTCGTGGTAGTGCTTAACGCCCTCGGCGAGGGGTTCGGCATCGTCGCCGTTGGGGAAGATGCGGGTCCAGGCGATGGACACACGAATGGCGTTGAGTCCATGCTCGGCAGAAAGGCGGATATCCTCCTCGTAGCGGTTGTAGAAATCACTGGCCGGGTCGGGCAAAAAGCGACCCTGGGCGACAAGGTAATCGTCCCACATGGTCTTACCCTTGCCTGCCACCTTCGTGGAACCTTCCGTTTGGTACGCGGCGGTTGCGGCGCCCCAAACAAAGCCCTTCGGCAGCTGCTGTACGCGGTTTAGCAAAGACATATGCATACATCCTCTCGTCTCGCTGTTCGATATTGTGCGTTTGCGCTCAGGAGGCTCCCTGGTTAGCGTTCAGCGGTGATAAAGCCCGATAAACACTATCTTAAAATGATTAGAACCAAAATGAGCACGTGAACATTTGACAATGGGCACGTTAACATCCGGCTGGGATGTATAGAAACAAAACAACTTCAAACAGCTGCGAACGGTTGTATTTGTTCGGTAAGCGGTTTTGATTGACAGAAGTTTTCATGTTGTGGTATATGGCTCGGGTATCATGAGCACGTTATCAATGTATGTACGATGCGCCATGGGCGCGGGGAATAGTTGGGAAGCAGGTTAGCGTGGAAGGCATGGATCAGCAGACAAGGAATGGTCGTTCGGCGAGCGCGGCAGAGGTTGCGGCGCTCGCTGGCGTGAGCCGCCAGACTGTGTCTCGCGTGGTCAACGGTATGCCCAACGTGACGGAAAAGACGCGCAAGCGTGTGCTGGCCGCCATGGAAGAGCTGGGCTTTCGTCCCAATTTTGCTGGAGCGGCGTTGCGCGGCGGGTCGTATCGTTCTATTGGCCTGTGCATGTACAACATCACACGTGTCGGTAACCTGGCGACGCTCGAGGGTATCATGCAAGCGGCGCGCGAGCATGATTTTGCCGTCACTATGATCGAGATGGGCGGCGACAAGCCCTATGCACTTGCCGATGCCTCGCGCCGCATGGTCGAGCGACCCGTCGACGGCATGATTCTCAACATGAACCGCATGGCTCCCGATTTTGAGGAGTTTGTTCCCCAGCCGGGAGTGCGAACGGTCATCCTGTCCATGTATGCGCATCCGCGCTGCACGACGATCGACTCCGACCAGTATGGTTCGTGCGAGCTGTTGACCAATTATCTGCTGGAACATGGTCACTCGAATATGCGGTTTGTGGCGGGTCCGGAAAACTCGATTTCCTCGCGTTTTCGTGAGGCCGGTTGGCGCGATACGCTGGGTCGTGCTCATGTCGATGCCGCTCCGATGCTGCGTGGCGATTGGAGTGCGGACAGTGGGTACGCCATGGGCGAGCGGATTGCGGCCGAGGTGCTTGCCGGCGGGTCGCAGACGCCGACTGCCGTGCTTGCGGCAAATGACCAGATGGCGCTGGGCGTTATCGCCGCGCTCGAGAACGCGGGCCTGTCCGTGCCCGACGACGTGAGCGTGGTTGGTATCGACGACGCACTCGAGGGACTTGTTCCTCACAATCGGCTGACGACGCTGCGATTTGATTTGCGCGGTGTCGGTAAGCTTGCGTTTGAGGCGGCGATTGGAGAGAGCTCGTCTATCGAGGCGATTCATGTGCCGAGCACGCTGGTCGAACGCTCGACTGTTAGGGACATACGGGGTTAGGTCCTACTCCGTCTGTCTCGATTTGTAACAGGTAGACGGTCAAAAGCGGGCTACGTGTTACAGATTTAGATTCTTCGGAAAGAGCAATCCTGTTCGTCTCAATCTGCAACAGCTAGGACCCAAAAACTCGGCTAGATGTTACAGATTGAGACAAACAGACCCCGAACCGCCCAAAAAGGCCGGGGGCGGCGCGCCGTGTGACGTGCCGCCCCCGGCTGAGAAATGGGGACAGGTTATGTGGGCGGTGCAATTCCGCCAACCGCTTGTCGCAAGCCGCTAGTCCAGACGACGGGTCTGCGCTACGTGCTTGTACCAGTATGCGCTTGCCTTGGGCGTTCGCTTCTGGGTTTCAAAGTCAACGTAGAAGAAGCCGTAACGCTTGTTGTAGCCATTGGTCCAGGAGAACTGATCCTGCAGGCTCCACAGGAAGTAACCGCCCACGTTGACACCCACCTCCATGGCCTTAAGCAGCCAGCGCAGGTGCTGCTCGATGTAGTCGATGCGCGGCTGGTCGTCCACAAAACCGTCCTTGTAGGGGTCCTTGTAGCCCATGCCGTTTTCGGTGATGAAGATCTGCTTGTAGTTGGGGTAGCGCTGCTTAATGTAGACGAGCAGATCGAACAGGCCCTCGGGATAGATGATCCAGTCCCAGTCGGTGGTAGGGATGCCGGGTTTGTTCACGTGCTCGCCAATGCCCTTAACGCGCCAGCGGCCGGTGCCCTTTTCGCCCGTGCCGTTGTGGTGCAGGTCGTTCTCGCCATCGTAAGCCTTCAAGAAGCGGCACTGGTAGTTGTTAACGCCCAGGTAGTCGTTGTAGAGCGCGGCCTCGCGCATAATCTCGAGGTCCTCGTCCAGGATCTCGATGGTGCCGCCTGAGACGGCAGCCAGGCGGTTGGCGCACTCGAGGGTGTCGGGGGCATAGTCGCCGCGGAAGGTGGCGTCGAGCAGAAACTGGTTCTGCAGCACGTGCTCGTTGTTGGCGGCTTTGATGTCGGCGGGGTCGTTCTCGTTGAGCGGATACTTAAACTCCAGCGACTGAATGACGCCGATCTTGCCCTTAAAGCCGCCGTTGTGGAAGGCCAGCACGGCCTTGGCGTGGGCGAGCATCATGTTGTGCTCGCACTGGAAGGCCTCGGCCAGATGCGCCTTGACGCCACCGGGGAAGGTGCCCTCAATGTAGGTGTTGGAGGCGTCGGCCCAGATCTCGTTAAAGGTGAACCAGTAGGTTACCTGGTCGGCGTACTCCTTAAAGCAGAAGGTGGCAAAGTCCACAAAGGCGTCGATGGTCTCGCGGTTGAGGAAGTCGCCCTTCTCAAAGAGGGGAAGCGGCGTATCGAAGTGATGCAGCGTGACAAACGGCTCAACGTGGTGCTTGTGGCACTCGGCGAAGAGGTCGTGGTAGAACTGGACACCCTCGGGGTTGATTTCGCCGGTACCGTTGGGGAAGATGCGGCTCCAGGCGATGGAGAGGCGGATGCCGTTGATACCGAACTCCTCGCACAGCTCCAAGTCGACGGGGTACTGGTTGTAGAAGTCCGAAGCGGGATCGGGGGAGAAGCGCCCCTGGGCCTCCAGGAAGTCGTCCCAGGCAACCTTGCCCTTACCGTGGGTGCGGGTCTCGCCCTCTACCTGGTAGGCAGCGGTGGCGCCGCCAAAGACAAAGTCCTCGGGAAACTGCGCGGGCGGGTTGGTGACGCTAGCAGGGTTAACGGACATGATGATCCAATCGTCTAAATCGAAGGGCCAGCCGGCTGTGGATGGTCGGCTGGCCCTGAGCGTTACTTACTTCGAAAGCTGCTCGGAGACGAAGGCGAGAGACTTATCGCCGTTCTGGGAGAGCTCGATATACTGCTTGCCACGGCAGGCGACGCACTTGTTGCCCACGCGCTCGCAGTCCTTCTGCAGGTCGGCCAGGTAGCTTGCGGCCTGCGGGGCCAGGACGACCAGATCGAAGTCGGGGAGCATGTCCACGTGGTTGCCATAGGCCTCGGCAGCGGTCTCAAGATCAATGCCGCGCTCCTTGGCGGCCTTGGCCAGCGCGTTGGCGAGCAGGCCCGAGGTTCCGCCACCCTGGCAGAGCACGAGTACGCGCTTGCCGTTGAGGTCGCTGGCGGTCGTTGCCTCAACGGCGACAGCGGCGGGAGCATCGGTCTTTACAGCCTCGGCAGCGGCGCCGGCGGCAACGCTCTTGGCATCGGCCTTGCCCTGGAAAGCGTCGTTGAGCTTGGCGGCCTTCTCGGCGTTCTTGGCGGCGAGCTCCTCCTGGGAGATCTCGGCCTCCTCGGCGCACTTCTGGGCGTCATAGGCGCGGAAGAACGGATAGTACAGAGCGAAGTCGACGACCAGGATAAGGGCGAGCATCACAAAGGCGAGCGGCTGGAAGCCCAGGCCCATGATAGTGCCGATGGGGCCGGGGACGGTCCAGGGCAGGGTGTACATAAAGCCGTTCATGCCCAAGAAGTCGATAAAGATCTTGAGGATCCAGATGTTGGCGATCGGGGCAAAGACAAACGGGACAAAGAAGACGGGGTTGAGCACGATGGGCGCGGCGAACAGCAGCGGCTCGTTGACGGCAAAGCAGACGGGGACGATGGCGGCCTTACCGACGGCGCGCATCTCCTGAGACTTGGCCAGGAAGCAGAACATAAAGACCAGGACGAGCGTGGCGCCGGTGCCGCCCATGCAGACGACGAAGTACTGGGCACCCTGGGTCAGGACAGCGGAAGCGTGCTGGCCAGCCTGGAACGCAGCCAGGTTGTCGGTCATGTTGGCAACGAGGGCGGCGGCGATGGCGGGCTCGACGATCGAGGGGCCGTGGACGCCCACGAACCAGAACAGGCTCATGGCGCCGTAGATCACAGCGAGGCCGATGTAGCCATCGGCAGCGGTGAACAGGGGCTGGAACACCTGGATGACGCCCTGGGCAAAGCAGAAGCCAAAAGCAGCGCGGAAGGCGATGTCAAAGACCCAAAAGACGGTGATGCAAACGGAGAAGGGGATGATGTCCTTAAAGGTCTGCGAAATGTTGGGCGGAACCTGCTCGGGCATCTTGACGGTGATGTTGCGCTTAATGAAGAACTTGTAGATGATGCCAGTCACAAACGCAGCGATGAAAGCGGTCAGCAGGCCCTTGGAACCAAGGTAGGTGGTGTTGAAACCGCTGGCGGCGTCCGTGGCGATCGTGTCGCTCGAAAGGAGCAAGAAGACGATGATGGCCGCGCACATGCACGAGATGAAGTTGATCTGGTTGTTCTTGGGCAGATCGCGGTTCTGAGCGTCGGCGAAGTGCTTGGCCGTGGTGGCGGCGCAGGCGATGGCCAGGATGCCCATGGAGTAGTTGTAGCACTTCCACAGGGCGTTGTTGATGTCATCGGGCCAGTAGAAACCCCAGATGTTGGGGACCGAGGCTACCAGGCAAAAGATGGACGAGAAGATGATGATGGGGATGACGGAGATAAAGCCGTCGCGGATCGCCTTGAGGTACTTGTTGCGGGCGATCGCGTTGAAAAAGGGCTGGCCCTTTTCGATGATGGCGATGAGTTGCTCCATGCAATGCTCCTAAGAGTCGGTGGGTTAGCAACGATGGTAGCTTTTGACTTTCGGTTGCCAAAATGTTGACGTTGCCATTTTGTGACACAAAAAAAGAAGCGAACCGGTGGTTCCTGTGCCTGCGAACCGTCGATTCCTTACGCGTAAACGTTTGAGCCGCCCGGTGGCTCTGTGTTTGCACAATGGCAACGTTAACATTTGGTCGACAAAAGCCGTTTGGGGAAGCAAAAATGTCGGTGAACGGTAGGTTTTGGGTGGTGAGCGTATGGTGGGGGAGGCGTTGGATATACTTGAAGGCGTTAAAAATGACTGCGCAAGGTGCCACCAATGGCATCGTTGACATAGAAAGATCGACCTATGGCCGCTGTTAAAAAATCGGTATCCGTCAAAGACGTAGCGCGCCTCGCGGGCGTCTCGGAGCAGACGGTCTCGCGCACCGTGCACGATTCGCCCAGCGTGCGCCCCGAGACCAAGGAACGCGTGCGTGCCGCCATGCGCGAGCTGGGGTATCGCCCCAATTTTGCCGGTCGATCGCTGCGCCGCGGTAAGTTTAAGACCGTCGGCGTCGCCATGTTCAACATTACCGGCACCGGCAATCTCGACCGTATGGAGGGCTTTGCCGCCGCGGCCGATAAGCACGGCTATGCCATCACCCTCACTAAAGTAGACGGGCATCCGTATACCCTCGAGAGCGCATCGTCGCGCATGAGCGCACTGCCAGTGGACGGTATGGTTGTGATCATGAATCGCATGCCGGCGGACTTTGGCACCTTCGAGCCGCTGCCCGGCATGCAGACGGTGCTCGTTACGATGCTGGAGCACCCGCTCTGTTCAACGGTCGATAACGACCAGTTCGATTGCTCGCGCCAGGTGGTCGAGTACTTGCTGGGGCGGGGGCACAAAACCGTGCACTTTATCTCGTGTCCCGAGCGCTCACTTTCGGGCATGCGGCGCGAGGAAGGCTGGCGCGAGACATTGCGCGCGCATGGAATTGAGCCGCCGCGACTCGTCCGTGGGGATTGGACGGCACAGAGCGGATATGCTGCCGGTCAGGCTCTGGCGGAAGATCCGACCTGTACGGCCATTTATGCTTCCAACGATGCCATGGCATACGGCTGCATTCGCGGGCTCGAGTCGTGCGGAAGGCGTGTGCCCGAGGACGTGAGCGTGGTGGGTGTTGATGACAGCCTGGGCGATATCGTGCCCGACCGTCGCCTGACCACGGTGCGCTTTGACAACAAGCGCGTCGGCATGTGGGCGGTCGACAAGATTGCCGGCGCTGATGGGGGTGCGTCTGGCGTGGAGCACATGCTGATCCCCGGTGTGCTCGTAGAGGGCGATACGGTGCGCGATTTGCGTTAGGTGCGGCCCTGTTTGGGTTGCCGCTAATTGTGTTCGATATTGTTCAGATTGGTTTAAAAACCGTTCACGGGCGAAAAGTGACCGTTCATAGTTTGAAATTACGTTTTGAGCTGTTCTTTTTTGTTTGAATGTTATTGTTTCTGTCATACACAACGCAGCGCGTATGCCCGGACGCGATGCTCTCCATTGGTTCATATGTGAAAGGAACGCAATATGGCAACCAAAGAAGAAATCTCGATGGTTGGATTCGAGATCGTCGCATACGCAGGTGACGCCCAGACCGATCTGCTTGCAGCGCTCGATGCTGCTCGCGAGGGTGACTTTGAGAAGGCCGAACAGCTGCACAAGGATGCCAGCGATGCGCTCATCGGTGCCCACGACACGCAGACCAAACTGCTTTCGCAGGAGGCCGGCGGCGGCGAGATGGAGATGACCTTCATCATGGCTCACGCTCAGGACACTCTCATGACCACTATGATTCTGGAGAAGCAGACCCGCTTTACCATCGATGCCTACAAGCGCATCGCCGAGCTCGAGGCCAAGCTCGCCTAACGAGCCCTCACAACCAAGTCCCCTTCCAAAAGCTCTGCCGCTACCCGCGGCAGGGCTTTTTCTGTCCTCCTCCAAGTTGCGGTGAAATAGGGACTGAATAGGGGCCGACGGGCGCAAAACAATCCCTATTCCACCGCAACTCATCCGGAGGTAGTCATTGGGGACAGTCTTGGTGCGCACCGTTGTCCTCCCGTTCGATTTTTGCTCGGTGGGTATACTTCCATCCGCAATACAGGCCGGAATGAGGAGGTATCCAAATGCCGGACAACGGATTGATTCAAAAGAAAGACGCGCACGAGATGGCTCATGGGCGTCCTGTCCAGATAACCGAGCACACGACGGTAACAGAGCTGCAGCCCAGCCTGTCCGATGTCGTGTGCGCAAACAAAAAGCTGCAGATTGGCTTTATCGTTGCGCTCGTGGTACTGGCGCTGCTGTCGGGCTTTGTAGCTCGTCCGCATTTCGCCGATACCAAAACTTGGGACTCCACCATCGAGGTCATCGACCAAAAGAAGGGTAACGTACTGGCGCTCACGACCTCGTGCGTGGCGCTGTCTGCGGGCATTACCGCGCTGCCGGGTGATACGGGAACGCCGGTTGCCGAGCAGCTCGCGCAGCTTTCAGGCAACCTTGGTATCGTGCTTGCCGTGCTCTACCTAGAGAAATACCTGCTAACCATTTTGTGGTCGGTCGGCCTGGGCATCTTAATCCCGTTTGCGTTGGTGCTCTTTGCGGTGTCGCTCGGCACTCACGGGCGCTGGAGCACGAGCACTGTCCTGCGCCGTGTGGCGACGCGCGTGCTGGTGGTTGCCGTGATCGGCATGGCGCTCGTGCCCGCGAGCGTATGGGTGTCGCAGAAGGTCGATGAAACGTATCGCGTAAGTATTGAGCAAGCTGAGCAAAAGGCTGCGGACGCTGCGGACGCGGCCGACACCACGGACAAGTCAGCCGAGACCAGCTCAAAATCGAACAAGAAAAAATCCGAGGCCACGGAGTCCAAAAACGTGCTCGAGCAGTTGACTGATGGGGCATCGAGCCTTGTTACGTCGGTGACCAGCGGCGCCAAGCAGATGACCGATGAGATCGTGCGGCAGGTGACCGATCTGATTGAAGGCGTCATCGTGATGATCGTGACTTCGTGCGTTATCCCGCTGCTGGTGCTCGTGGCGTTCCTGTGGCTGGGACACGTACTGCTGGGGATCGATATTTCCGGCCCGGCGAACTATTTGACGGGCCGCTTTCTGAGTGCTCCGTCCAAGCACGCCAAAAAGGGTGGGCAGTCCGAGTAGCTAAAACAGCTGTATATACCGGGGAATACCGCCGAAGGGCGGCCGAGACACGTTCTTGGCCGCCCTTTTGTTTGTTGAACACATGGTCGCTACGTCCGCGCCCGGCTCAAACGGTCAGCAATCATCTGTGGGCGGTATTTGTTCAAAAAAGAACAAAGATAAACAAATAGTTGTTGCAGTTAGTGTTCGAATGTGTTCAAATAAACAAGAACAGTGAAGAACCGCACATTCAGATGCCCGGACCTGAACGCGATTCAACACTTCCAAACAGAAACTACGCACCTGCGTATCTCTCAAGGAGGATGTCATGAGGGTTGTAATCGCTTCCGATGCCGACGGTATGTCGATGAAGGAGTCCATCAAGGAGATGCTCATCGCCGACGGTCACGAGGTCGTCGACTATTCCGAGACCCCTGCCGCGGACTTTGTCGATTCCGCGACCGCCGTTGCCAAGGACCTGCTGGAGCACAAGGATTCCCAGGGCTTCGCATTCGATAAGTACGGCGTCGGCTCCTATATGGCCGCCGTCAAGATCAAGGGCATGGTCGTCGCCAACATTTCCGACGAGCGTTCCGCTTACATGACCCGCGAGCACAACGGCTCGCGCATGGTCACCATGGGCCCGGGCGTTGTGGGCACCGAGGTCGCCAAGAAGATCGCCCGCGAGTTCCTGCGCGCCCAGTACGCCGGCGGCCGTCACCAGATCCGTGTCGACATGCTCAACAAGATGGCCTAACGAGAGCCACCGAGAACTCGAACTTCTACCTCAACTTGTGAATTCAGACGAAAGGACGTTCTGATGAAGAAGACCATCGCAATCGGTTGCGACCATATCGTTACGGACGAGAAGATCTATCTGGCCGACCGCCTGGAGCAGGCTGGCTACAAGGTGCTCGACTGCGGCACCTACAGCCACACCCGTACGCACTATCCCATCTACGGCAAGGCCGTGGGCGAGGCCGTTGCCAGCGGCAAGGCCGACTTTGGCGTGGCCCTGTGCGGCACCGGCATCGGCATCACCAACGCCGTCAACAAGGTTCCCGGCGCCCGTTGCGCCCTGGTCCGCGACATGACCTCTGCCCTGTATGCCCGTCGCGAGCTCAACGCCAACATCGTGGGCTTTGGCGGCAAGATCACCGGCGAGTTCCTGATGGCCGATATCATGCTTGCCTTCCTGGAGGAGCCCTACGAGAAGACTCCCGAGCACGACGCCCTGATCGCCAAGATCGATGCCTGCAACAAGGCCGACGCCGAGGCTCAGGCTGACCCGCACTTCTTTGACGAGTTCCTCGAGAAGTGGGACCGCGGCGAGTACCACGACTAGGGAGGTTACGCGGTTTTACCAAACCGCGTAACGGGTCGACGCTGCGCGACGCTCATGCACCCCATCTCGTCGCTCAAACCGTCGCTCGCGTACATGAAGTACGCGTCGCTCCTCTTTCGCGGCGACCTGGGGCACCTGAGCGCCGCTCGCTGACGTTTGAGTGACCTGTGAGATCGCCCCTGTTGTTGCGAAGTGTTCTGGTACGGCGAGCTGCTCCGATAACACGTTTGCTTGCTTGGCTTGAGTGCTTCGCTCTTGGCGGGACCCGGCATTCTGCAGCTTTTCAATTGACGGCTCGCGTTTCTGTGAGGGGGCGCGGGCCGGTTTTCTATCAGCCCTATTGACTTGGCGGGCTGTCGTAAGAAAGGGAAGGCTCCTATGGAGTTTGTTCTTGATAACGGTTCTATCCGCGTAGCACTGAGCACGGCGGGCGGGTCGTTCACTTCTATTGTGGCCGACGGTCGCGAGTATCTGTGGCAGGGCGATCCGGCGGTGTGGTCGGGCCAGGCACCTATTTGCTTCCCGATCTGCGGCGGTCTTCGTGACGGTCGCGCAATGACCATGGGCGGCCGCGAGGTTAAGCTCGCCCGCCACGGCTTTGCGCGCAAACAGGAGTGGAAGCTCGAGGAGCAGAGCGACAACATGGTTGCGCTGAGCTTAAGCTCTGCCGACCATGCCGAGTTGCTCGAGCAGTACCCGTATCCGTTTAAGATCGTTGCTCGTTACACGATCGATTCGGAAAAGGTGGCCGTGTCGTACGAGGTGACCAATGAGGGCACCGTGGACATGCCGTTCTTTGTGGGCGGTCACCCCGGCTTTAAGTGCCCGCTCGACGCGGGCGAGTCTTATGACGATTATGAGCTTCGTTTTGAGCAGCGTGAGGCCACCGAGCTCTGTACTGCCGTTCCCTCGACGGGCCTGATTGATGTTGAGCATCGCAGCAAGAACCCCATGATCGGCCAGAACCTACCGCTTACCCACGAACTCTTCGACTTCGCGGAGACCATCTTTGACGTGCTCGAGAGCCGCGTGGTTACGTTGACCAAGAAAACCGAGGACAAGGGCGTGCGCCTGACGTTCCCCGATATGCCGTACTTGATTGTGTGGAGCAAGCCCGAGGGCGACTTTGTGGCTGTTGAACCGTGGGGTGGTCTGTCCACCTGCTCCGACGAGGACGATATTCTGGAGCACAAGCGTGGCTGCCTGGTGGCCAAGCCGGGAGAGACCGTCACCCGCGGCTTTGAGATCGAGATCCTTTAACGAGTTATCGTGTGTTTGGGGCGGGTCATGCCGCCCCGGAACAGGAGTTCAATATGATTCTGACCGTTACCATGAACCCGTCGATTGATACCCGTTACCAGCTCGACAAACTGGTCATCGACGATGTTAACCGCGTAACGCCCGAAAAGACCGCCGGCGGTAAGGGCCTCAACGTGAGCCGCGTGCTTCTGCAGCTGGGCGACGACGTGCTCGCGACCGGTCTGCTGGGTGGCCACGTGGGTGCCTATATGGCCGAGCTTATGGATGCCGATGGCGTCAAGAACGACTTTGTGCCCATCGCCGGTGAGACGCGCATTTGCCTGAATATTCTGCACGAGGGTAATCAGACCGAGCTGCTGGAGAGCGGCCCGCAGATCGCTCCGGCCGAGCTCGAGGCCTTTACGGCCAAGTTTGCCGAGCTTGCAGCGAAGGCGGACGTTGTGACGCTTTCGGGCTCGCTGCCGCGTGGCGTCGATGCCGGCTACTATGCCGAGCTCGTCAAGATTGCCGAGGAGGCGGGCGCCAAGGTGCTGCTCGATACCTCGGGTGCATCGCTGGAGGCCGCGCTGGAGTCCGACGCTAAGCCTGAGCTCGTAAAGCCCAACCTGACCGAGATTAACGGCCTGCTGGGTACGTCCTTTACGACTGATGATGTCGATGCCCTGCGCGAGGCGCTTGCCGCCGATGGCCGCTTTGCCGGTATTCCCTGGGTTGTCGTTTCGATGGGCGCTGCCGGTTCGGTGGGCTTCCATGAGGGCCGCGCGTTCCGCGCCAAGACGCCCGCGATTGCGGCAGTGAACGCGACGGGTTCCGGCGACTCGACCATCGCCGGCTTTGCGCATGCGATTGCTGCTGGTGCCGACGACGTCACGGTGCTCAAGACCGCCAATACCTGCGGCAAGCTCAACGCCATGGATCCCAAGACCGGCCACCTGGTCATGGATCGCTGGGACGAGGTCTACAACAGCGTTGAAGTAACGGAGCTGTAGGGTTACGCGGTTTTACCAAACCGCGTAACGGCTCGACGCTGCGCGGGCCGCATTTGGACAATCTGACGTTCAACTTCAAGGGCGCGACCAAAAGGTCAGCGCCCTTTCGTTTCACGTCACCTTGTCACAAATGCGACCCGCTCGCTGCCGTTGCCAAGACATCGGTGTTGCCTTGCTTCGGGAATGCGGCAGATGGGGACGTTCCTTTTTTGCCGGCAGTTTGGGACACTCCTTACGGGGCACCCCCTCCACAGCGCCTATGCCAGCTTGTCGATGTGCCCAATCTCCCAGAGCGGAATGTTGACGAGCGTGCCCTCGTCTCTATATGCCGCTAACGATGTTCTCACGCAGCGCTCGAGCTTGAACTTCTCGCAGGCAATCCTCAGGCTCTTTGCTTTGAGGTTCTCTGCCGCCTTGACCTCGAGCGGAAGCACGGTCCCCGCATGGTCGATGGCAAAGTCAGTCTCTGCATTGCCGGAGGAGGATGACCAATACGCGGGAGTTTTGCCTTGGAGCAAAAGCTCCTGTGCGACGTATTGCTCGGTCAGTGAGCCTTTGAACTCCGTAAAAACAGCGGGCCCGTTCAGAACAATGGCTGGCGAGAGGCCGGAGAGTGCTCCGAGGATGCCGGTGTCCATGCAGAACAGCTTGAAGCCCGAGAGATCCTCGTAGCTTGTGAGCGGTGCTCTTAGGGCGGAAACACGTGGTACCTTATGAACGATTCCATAGTCCATGAGCCACCGGAGGCTTTCCTCAAAATCGCGTGCGCGCGCCCCGGGACGGAGCGCACCGTAGACGAACTTCTTGTTTTCCTTTGCGAGCTGGCCGGGAAGGGATTTCCAAACCAGCCTCATGCGCTCGACGATGCGGGCTGGCGCATGTTTGCCAAAATCGGATTCATAAGCTTCGATGATTTGCTGCTGAAGCCTGCGGGCCTCGATGAAATCGTGGGAGGCGGCGAAAGCGGAGACAACTTCTGGCATGCCTCCGACAACGAGGTATTCCTTGAGCAGGCGCTCGAGCTTTTCGGAAACGTTTGCCAGCAGGTCCATGTCTGCGGCAAGGATGGCATCTGCGAGCGGATCGCCATCGACGGCACGAACGAACTCGACAAACCCCATGGGGCGCATGGTGAGCTGGTCGATCTTGCCGACGGGGAACGGCTCGTTTTCGCGTCGGAGCGCGAGCCCCATATAGGAGCCGGCTGCCATGATATGGTATTCCGGCGCCAGCTCGTTGAAGTATTTGAGCGAGGTGATGCCGCGCGGTGCCTCTTGGATTTCGTCGAAGATGATGAGCGTGTCTGTCGGCGTTATGGTCTGGCCGCGCAGGAGCTCTATCTGGGAGATGATGCGTTTGGGGTCAAGGCTTCCGTCGAACAGCGAACGTGCGCCCGGTTCGAGCATAAAGTCAAAACGGATGACGTTTTGATACTGCTGGCCTGCGAATTCGTTGAGAAGCCAGGTTTTTCCCGTCTGGCGGGCCCCCTTAAGCAGGAGGGGCTTGCGGTTTGCCCTAGATTTCCAAGCGATGAGTTCGTCCATTAGCTGTCGCTGCATACTGCCTCCTAACGATCATGGTTAGTATAAGACCGTCTTGGTCTTTCCATCGAAAAATGTGGGAGTAAACCACGTTTTTCCATCGAATAATGTGGGAGGTAACCACGTTTTTCCATCGAATAATGTGGGGTTTAGGTCGGCACCTGGGGCGCTCCTTCTCTGCCGGCAGTTTGGAACACTCCTTGTTTTGGTGCAAATTAGCTACCCTTGCATCAGAAAACGGCGCCCGCCGGCGATGTTGCCGGCGGGCGCCGTTGTCGTGTAGGTGGCTATGTCGTGGGGGCTGCCGTTGAGCGTCCGGGTCTGTGCTCTACAGCGAGTCGATAAAGCGCTGCTGGGCGGCACGTCCTGCCTCGTCCCACTTAAAGACGCCGGCGTTGTCGAGCACGTGGCCAAACACCACGCCGACCTCCTCGTGCAGGATATCGATGGCGTTGTCGGCCGTAAGCTCGTCGGCGCGGCGGGCAAAGACATCCTCGGCCCATGCGGCGTGGCTGCGGCAAAGGTCGTCGCCCTCGAGTGCGGCGCCAAGGTCGTAGCTTGCGTCGACCTTGGCGGCCAGCAGGTGCTCGCGGACGGCGCCGAGCTCGGGAACCAGGCGTGGCGGCAAAATGGCCAGGCCCATGACCTCGATCAGGCCGATGTTCTCCTTCTTAATGTGGTGGTACTCGGCATGCGGGTGGAATACGCCCAGCGGATGCTCGTCAGTCGTGATGTTGCAGCGAAGCGCCAGGTAGGCCTCGTAGATTTCGCCGCCGGCATTGCCGCGGGAGTCGACGCGGCGGATGACGGGCGTCACGGTGTTGTGGGCCACGCCGTCGGCTGTGTGCGCGATGACGCCCACCGACTCATCGGTCCACTCGCGCCAGGCGAGGATAATCTTCTCGGTGGCGTCGAGCAGCTGGGCGCGGTCGTGCGAGCGCAGTCGCAGCACCGAAAGCGGCCACTGCAACACGGTACCGCTGACCTGGTCAAAGCCGGGCATGCTAAACTGCGAGACCTCGGCGGCGTGCATCATGGGGAACTCGTGCGCGCCGCCCTGGAAGTGGTCGTGCGACAGAATCGAGCCGCCCACGATGGGCAGGTCGGCGTTGGAGCCAATAAAGTAGTGCGGGAACAGGTCGACAAAGTCGAGCAGGCAGGTCAGCCCCTTGCGGTCGACGTGCATCGGACGATGCTCGGAGCTCATGGCAATGCAGTGCTCGTTAAAGTACGCGTACGGGCTGTATTGGAAGCCCCAGCGCTCGCCGTCGAGCTTAATGGGGATAACGCGCAGATTCTGGCGGGCGGGGTGAGCGCCACCGTCGGCTGTGGCGGAGCGTCCGGGGTAGCCCTCGTTTTCAATGCAGAGCTGACAGGCGGGATACTTCTCGCCCGTGTTCTTTGCGGCGCCGGCCGCGGCAATGTCGCGCGGATCCTTTTCGGGCTTTGACAGGTTGATGGTGATCTCGAGGTCGCCCCAGTTGGTGGGGGTGCTCCATTTGATATTGCGCGCGATGGCGGCACGACGCACGTAGCCGGCGTCGCAGCACAGACCGTAGAACCAGTCGGTCGCGGCGCGGGGCTCGTTGACGCCCATACGGCCGTTGAATTCCTCGTTTACAACCGAAGGCCTCGGCATCAGCACACCCATGATGCGCATGGCGATGCGATCGCGGCCCGATGCCGTATCCTCGGCAGCACCGTTGGCAACGGCGGCCTCGGAAAGCGCGGCAAGTGTGCCTTCAAGGTCAAAGTTGGGCAGGGTGTCGGGGTGCAAGAGCGAGAGTTTCTCGACCTGGAGCGCCCAGGCCATGTCGAGCGCCGGGCCCGTAGCACCGATGCACTCGAGAATGGTGTTATACGCCCAGATGCGATCGTCCTGGCCGATCATCGATCGGTGGATAGCGTACTCGATCAGGTTCTGCGCGGCCTCGCGCACGTCAGTCATTACAGCCATGCCGCGTAAGCCCCCTTGTCAGAAATTGCGTAGTGGCGGGCAGAGCCCTCGCCTAGCCAGCCGTTCATCTTGGTGATAAAGGTGTCGACCAGGTCGAGCGGCACGAAGGCCTGGATGGTGCCACCAAAGCCGCCACCGTGGATACGGACGGCGCCACGGCCGTCGAGCACGTGCTCGGCCAGTGCCAGGGCATACATCGAGGGCTGCTCGGAGCCCAGCTTGGCAACGACATTCTGTAGGTACATGGCAGAGCTGGCGCCGGACTCGCGCGTCAGGACCAGGAACTGATCGATGTCGCCGGCGTTGAGCGCTGCCCAGCGCTTGTCGACCAGGCCGTTCTCGTACCAGTAGTGAACGGCGCGCAGGCAGGCGCGGTCGCCCAGCTTGGCGCGCAGCTCGGGGAGCTTGGCGTCAAAATCGGCAACGTCGACCTCGCACAGGCGTGCCTTGCCAAACTCGGCGGCAACGTCCTGCATCTCGCGCGGAACGGCGGCGTAGTCGTCGGTGGCGGCCACGTGGTCGGCACCGACCTTAACGAGCACGAGCGCATAGCCGTGATCCTCAAAGTTGAGCTCGAGCTTCTGGGTTTTAGGCTGAGCCTGGTCCTCAAAGTCCATGTAGGCAAGGCCGCCCAGGCACACGGCGGCCTGGTCCATCAGACCGCAGGGCTTGCCGTAATAGTTGTTCTCGGTGCGCTGGCTCATCTGCGCGAGCGCGACGGGCTCGATGGCGGGTGCGCCCCAGAGGGTTTCCATGGCGCGACCGTACGCGGCCTCGACGGCGGCAGAGCTGGAAAGACCGCCGCCCGAGGGGACGGAGCAGGTAAAGGCAAAGTCGAAGCCGTGGGGCTCAACGCCAAGGGCTGCAATCTCGTGGGCCATGCCGCGGACGAGGCTTGCGGACGTGCCCTTCTCGGACTCCTGAACGTCTAGCGTGTCGAGCGCGATTTCAAACGTAGGATAGCCCTCGTCGGCGACGCGAACCTTGTTGGAGTCGGTTGCCACGGCGATGCCGTCGACAGCGACATCGAGCGAACCGGCGATAACGTGGCCACCCTCGTGGTCGGTGTGGTTGCCGCTGATCTCGGAACGGCCGGGCGCGTGCACGTAGAGCACCTGGCGGTCGCCGATGGGGCCAAACTCCTCCTCGAACAGCTTGGTGAGCGTGGCGAATGTCTTTTCGTCGGGGGTGGTCATGGGAGTCCTTTCCTTGGCGCGCACGGGTGGGTTTTGCGTCGTTATGAGTACGTTAACAACTTGTAGCGGTATGAACCAAGTGTTCACGATACCGCACGTTACGGGCTATGTTAACGTACTCATAACACATCGCTTGTCACTTTTTGAGAATCTGGTAATCGGTAGAAATACAGCCGTGAACGGTACTGCCGTATGGACTTATAAAGCAGAAGAGATGCAGATAGAAAAAGTAGAGTACGTTAACATGCGTCCGACGATAGCGGGCCTCGGCGCGGGATGTATTTCTGCCCGGGCCGGCATTCACGCTATTCAGATCTCGCAAGGGTGAAGGTGATCCTGTGGCAAGGCGCCCGTCCAACGATACCAGTTCGCGTCCGGTCTCCATGGCTGACGTCGCCCGCGCTGCCGGCGTTTCGCAGCAGACGGTTTCGCGCGTCGCCAACGGCTTGCCCAACGTTAACGAGCAGACGCGCCAGCGCGTGCAGGCTGCTATGCAAGAGCTCGGCTTTCGTCCGAGTTATGCCGGTCGCTCGCTGCGCGACGGCCGTTACCATTCGGTCGGCCTATGCATCAACGATGTCACCAAGTTTGGCAACCTCTCAATGATCGACGGCATCGCCAGCGCTGCTCGCGAGCATAATTGCGCCATCACGCTGGTCGAGATGTCCAAGACTGAGGAATTCTCGCTTGCCGAGGCCACACGTCGTATGGCCGCATTGCCGGTGGATGGCATCATCATCGGCATGAGCCGCATGGCGCCCGATTTTGAGACGTTTGATCCACTGCCGGGCATTGGAACGGTCATCGTTACCATGTACGCGCATCCGCGCGTGACTACGGTCGATTCCGACCATTACGGCTGCTCGCTCTTGCTTATGGATCACCTGTTTGAGCTGGGGCACGGGCAGATTCGCTATATTGGCGGCCCGTCGTTCTCGGTCGACGAGCAATTTCGTCGAGCCGGTTGGCAGGATGCGCTCGAGCGTAAACACATCGAGCCGGCAGAGCCGCTCGAGGGCGACTGGTCTGCCAACAGCGGCTACGAGGCCGGCAGGTACCTGGCCGAGCACGATCGCACCATGACGGCGATTTACGCGGCAAACGACCAGATGGCAAATGGCGCGATTGCAGCGCTGCGCGATAGCGGCCTGCGCGTGCCCGAGGACGTGAGCGTGGTGGGTGTCGACGATTCGCTCGATGATTTTGTCGCGCATAACGAGCTTACGACCGTTCGATTCGACTTGCATCAACGTGGGCGCGAGGTGTTTGAGCATGCGGTCCCCGAGGCGGGCACGGCGGGCAAAACCGTTGCCATTCGTATTCCCGGCCAGCTCATTATTCGACATAGCACGGCGATACCACGCTCATAGTTTGCGCAGGTAAACGGCGATTTATCGTATTTCAATAACAATCGGTAAGGATGCCGGCAGATAACAGTTGGAATGCTGCCGAGTGCTATGATAGACGGGTTATTTTGTCTATCTAGGAGGCTTTGCCTGATGGAGATCACCAAGGATATCCGCTACGTTGGCGTCGACGATCACGACATTGACCTGTTCGAGGGCCAGTACGATGTGTCCGAGAACGGTATGGCATACAACAGCTACGTTATCTTGGGCGAAAAGATCGCCGTCGCCGATTCGGTCGATGGTGGTTTTGTTGACGAGTGGCTCGGCAACCTCGAGGCCGCGCTCGATGGACGTACGCCCGACTACCTGGTTATCCATCACATGGAGCCTGATCACTCTGCTGGCATCGCCGCCTTTATGGAGCGCTACCCCCAGGCACAGATAGTGGCCAGCATGGGCGCCTTCCGCATGATGGTCAACTACTTTGGCACCGACTACCCCGAGCGTAAGATGGTCGTCAAAGAGGGCGACGTGCTCGACCTGGGTGGCCACAGCCTAACGTTTATCGGCGCCCCCAACGTGCACTGGCCCGAGGTGATCTTCTCCTACGAGTCCACCGACAAGGTGCTCTTTAGTGCCGACGGCTTTGGCAAGTTCGGCGCCAACGACATCGAGGACCCGGAAGGCTGGGCTTGCGAAGCGCGCCGCTACTACTTTGGCATCGTCGGTAAGTTCGGCAAATTCGTGCAGACCGTGCTCAAGAAGGCCGCCGATCTGGATATCCAGATCATCTGTCCGCTCCATGGTCCTGTTCTTACCGAGAATCTGGGCTATTACCTCGACACCTACAACACCTGGTCGAGCTATCAGCCCGAGGACGAGGGCATCACGATTGCCTATGCGAGCGTGTACGGCCATCTGAAGGCCGCCGTTGAGGAGCTTGCATCTGCGCTCGAGGCCCGCGGCCAGAAGGTTTCCGTCTTTGACCTGGCTCGCGACGACATGGCCGAGGCCGTTGAGGATGCGTTCCGCTATGACCGTCTGGTACTCGCCTCCATCACCTATCAGGGCGAGATCTTCCCGTTCATGAGCACCTTTATCCACACGCTTGCCGAGCACGCCTATCAGAACCGTACGGTGGCGCTCGTTGAGGCCGGCTCCTGGGCGCCCACCGCTGCCAAGGTTATGACCAAGGAGCTCGGGGGCATGAAGGACATCACCATGGCGCAGAACAAGGTGACCGTGCTGGGTTCGCTCAACGACGCCTCGCGCGCTCAGATCGAGGTTCTCGCCGACGAGCTGTCCAAGTAGCGACACTTTCACTTTTGACGCTCAAACCACCACAAAGGGGACAGGCACCTTTGTGGTGGTTTTTGTTTTTAGATGCGGGCGATGACGAGGGCTGGACGTGCGCTGTCAGTGGCTTCGGCGATTGATGTGGCGACGGCATCGTCGGGATCACGGTCCATCACGATGGTGTCAACGTCGGCAAGCTCGGCAAAACGGTACATGCCGCGTCCGTTGACCTTACTGGCGTCCATGAGGGCGACGCTTTGACGGGCGGCACCGACCATAGCCGCTTTGGTCTCGGCCATCTGGGGAAAGTCGGTCGTAAAGCCGCAGCTGGGGACAAAGGCGCCGGGGCACATGACGGCCAGATCGGCATGGACCATTTGGAGCGCCTGCATAGTGAGCGGTCCGTACAAATAACGATGGCCTTTGCGCAGCGCCCCGCCCAGCATGACGACATCGACTGAGGGCATGCTCTCGTCGATGTAATCGGCAATGGTAATGTCGGCCGTGATGACGGTGATACCGTCGCGCTGATCGAGGAGCCGGACGAACTCGAGCGCCGTGGTGCCCGAGTCGACGAGCAACGTGTCGCCGTCATTGACGAGCTCGATGGCGCTTTGCGCGATGGCCTGCTTGGCGGCGACATTGACGTTGATGCGGCGATCCTGCGTGGAAACGGTCAGGCGTTTGTGGAGCGATACGGCACCGCCATGCGTGCGGCGCAGCTTGCCTGCTTCGGCGAGCGCGTCCAGGTCGGCGCGGGCGGTGACGGAGGACACGCCAAAGGTCTGGGCGATTTCTGCTACCTGCACCGAAGCATTATGATCGAGCATCTCCATGATGGCGGAACGACGCTCGTCGGCGAAAGCTCGGGTTGTTGCGTGGGCCATATCTGCTCCATCATCGTCTGAAATTTGCAGGAATTGTGTTGACTCTATTTTCGTTCATTTTCTTTTTGGGTAAGAAAACACCTTTCGATTACTTATCTTTTCTATAAAAGAAAGACGCTGAACGCCCAAAATTCAATATCGAACATGTTCACTCGGCTCAAATTTCTTCCGTTTGCTTTTCAAAAATGACTGTATTGACCTGCATGGGCTCAATATCTCGCACGTGCAAAGCTGCTGAATTTCATACAATGAGCGCAGCAAAACGCAAGGTAAAACGCCTTGTGAACAACTACGCCCGATGTCCAGATGCGGGCGAGGGAGAGGAGCAAACGCTCATGGCACTTGTTACCACCGAAAAGATGCTCAAGGACGCTCAGGCCGGCCACTACGCTGTTGGCGCTTTCAACGTCGAGAACCTCGAGTTTGTTATGGCCGTTCTGGCCGCTGCCGAGGAGACCAAGTCCCCCGTCATCATGCAGACCACCCCGGGCACCATTAAGACCGCTGGCCTGGATTACTTCTACGGCATGGTCAAGGCCGCTGCCGAGCGCGCTTCCGTGCCCGTCGCCCTGCACCTCGATCACGGCGATGGCTATGACCGCTGCATGCAGGCTTTCCGCACGGGCTATACCTCCGTTATGATCGACGGCTCGCACGAGTCTTTCGAGGACAACATCGCCCTGACCAAGTCCGT
Organism: uncultured Collinsella sp.; assembly: GCA_959028445.1. Lineage (GTDB taxonomy): Bacteria > Actinomycetota > Coriobacteriia > Coriobacteriales > Coriobacteriaceae > Collinsella. The sequence goes on from CAUFRY010000020.1 coordinate 35,785, forward strand.
CGCCGACGCTGGCCGCGCCATGGGTGTGCCCGTCGAGGCTGAGCTCGGTAAGGTTGGCGGCAAGGAAGACGACGGTCCCGCGGTTGAGGGCGAGAGCCCTTACACCGATCCTGCCGAGGCCAAGGAGTTCGTCGAGCGCACTGGCTGCACCTCGCTGGCTATTGGCGTTGGCACCAGCCACGGCGTGTACACGAGCGATCCGCACATCGAGCAGTCCGTGGTCAAGGCCATCCGCGACGCCGTCGACGTGCCGCTGGTCCTGCACGGCACCTCCGGTGTGCCCGATGAGCAGGTTGCCGAGGCTGTGAAGAACGGCATCTGCAAGGTTAACTACGCCACCGAGCTGCGTCAGGCCTACACCAAGGGCTTCATGGCCTACATGGCCGAGAACCCTGCCTGCTTCGATCCCAAGAAGCCGGCCAAGGAGGGTATGCGTGAGATCACCGAGCTGGTTAAGATCCGCATGACCAACCTCAACTCTGTGGGCAAAGCAGAGTAACAGCAAGGGTACTCCGACTCGCTACATATCCCGGGGAGGGACGAGGGCTTAGTTCCCCAATCGTCCTCGGGCATGCAAAAAGCCTCGCTGCGCACTTCGTGCGGCGAGGCTTTTTGCCCCCTGCGGAAAGATTGGAGAACTAAGCCCTCGTCCCTCCCAGGTTGACCTACTCGAGGTCGTCGCCCTTGTGGCGTTGGGCGGAAAGAGGTGGGGCGTCAGGGCTTCTTTGTTGATGAGGGGCTAGTATGCCCGGGCTTGGTTGGGGAAGGTTTTGTCTAGGGATGCTTGGAGCTTTTCGAACGATGCTCGCAAGTTGAGGCTCTGGTCGGTTGAGCGTTTGGCTTTTGTGGTGGGGGAGTCGAGGAGGCCGTCTCTCTGTGTCGGGGGGAAGGAGAAAAGGTCTGCATGTTTTAGGGATGGCTGCTGTGCTGCGTCATTGGAAGGATGCATGCTTATGCGGCCTCCTCGATGTCCACCAAAAGGTTGCGCACGGGGTGTGCTGCTAGGTCCCGTGCGTTGGCAGTATTATGCCGCGGCTGCTGCAAAGAAGTGCTAAAGAAAGGCTTAATGAGGTTTGACGTTGCGATGAAACCGACGCTCCTATAAGTTGTCAAGAGGCAGTTTGCGGGAGCGTTCTCTCCAA
>CAUFRY010000021.1 GCA_959028445.1 uncultured Collinsella sp.
GCATGGCCACCGGACCCATCGAAACACATCTCCACCGTTCCTTCAACTGGGAAAATGCCGCCCCCGGGGCCCGCGAGGGGCCTCGGGGGCGTTCGGCTAACTGCGGGAACGTCCTATCCGCTCAATGTGTTCGGCTGAGATCGGAAATCAACCCAAATGCGTGCACTTTTATGGCCTATCGGCAGAAAAAGACCGCCGGCGCGGGGGCGGCGCCAGCGGTCACGTGAAAATCGGGTTTTATTGCCTGTTAAGCGGCGACGGCCTCATAGACCGTAGCGCCCGAGAAGCTGTCATGCAGGCTCTTGCCGGCAATCCACGGCAGCTCGACGACCTCGCAGACCGTGTTGACCAACTCAGAACAGTCAGTAAAGTGGCCCTTGTCGTTGAGGGCCTCGCAATCCTGAACACGCCAATAGCCATCGGTGTGCGTGATGTAGTACTCGTGATCGTTGATCGACACGAAAGCGCGCGTCTTGGAACGCAGCAGCTTCAGAAATCCTTCGAAATCGGTCTCGACGACATCTCCAGCCTGGAACATGATGTTACCTCCTGGCCCGGCGCCACCACGGCGCATTGATAAACGTTGGTACTCCTTTAGTAAAACCTTTATCAGAGGTTATGCGTTCGTCATTTAGGCAAGTGGTAAAAAACCGCAGGGTAGACGGGATAAAACGTTTAACCATCCCATTTGTTTGTCACATTCTGAAGGTACTTTTATGCAAACCTACTTTCCCAATTGGAATCTATCCTTTTGGCCGGGCAATTGACCGTCTATCGTTTAAGCCCGGCGGGTATGAACGAGGCATCTGCAACGCCACCGCAAGGAGACACCATGGAGACTATCGAAGCACTCATTCACCGTCGCAGCTGCCGCAACTACAGCGATCGTCCCGTCGAGGCCGAAAAGCTTGCACGTATTATCGAAGCCGGCCAATATGCACCGAGCGGCATGGGACGCCAGCCGGTGACGTTTGTCGCCGTCACCGACCCCGCGACCGTCGAGCGTCTCTCACAGCTCAACGCCCAGGTCATGGGCAGCAACAGCGACCCCTTCTATGGCGCCAAGACCGTTGTGGTGGTGCTGGTTGACCGCAGCGTGCCCACACATCTGGAAGACGGCTCGCTCGCCATGGGCAACTTGCTCAACGCCGCCTATGCACTGGGTGTCGATTCGTGCTGGATTCACCGCGCGCATGAGGTCTTTGACTCGCCCGAGGGCCTGGAGCTGCTGGCCAGCTGGGGCCTGCCCGCCGACGGCAGCCTGCGCGGTGTCGGTAACTGCATTCTTGGCTACGCCGAGGACACGCTACCCGAGGCAAAGCCGCGCCGCGACAACGTGGTGTACGTAAAGTAATTAGTTCCGCCGTTCTACCGAACGGCGGGCTCGTTGACGCTGCGCGGGCCGCATTCACGCCAATCTGACGTTCAATTTCGAGGGCACGACCAGAAGGTCAGCGCCCTCTCATTTCACGTCACCTTGGCGCAAATGCGGCTCGCTCGCTTTTGGCGACTGACATCGAATGAGCCACTGTCTTGGGCAGCTAAAAAAGCCCCGTCCCAAATTTGCTGCCCCGCTCGCAACTTATCCCGCCGATGGAGTTGTTGCCGTTTCATTTGCCTGGGCCGTTTCGGCGTCGTCGCCTTGCTTGTCTTCGTCCTTTTGCGCATCGGCGATGGTGGAGGCCGCCGCAACGATGCCGCGCTGGGGTGCGACGCCCGTCTGGGTCTGAGCGCCCTCGACAACTTCTGTACCTGCATGCGCGAGCTCGGGCGATTTAAACACTGCGTCCAAGTTGGCGCCACCGCCGGCATAGCCAAGCGCAGCGAGTGCGATGACGATCACTGCAACGGCGGCCACGATCGGCACGTAGCGATGCCAGCCGGCGGGATTGAGCCCGCTGCGGCGAGCCGCCCCGCGGCTGATGTAGCCGAGCGTTCCGTCGTGCTTGAGCTTTGAGCCCACCACGCGTTTGCGGCCCCACAGCGAGGACTCTGCCTGCATTGCCAAGCGGGCGCTTGCCGAAGGATAGCCGTATTTAGTGCGCTTGAACGAGCCATCAAACCCCGAGGCGTGTTTGCCCCACGTCACCGATGTCGTGCGTCGGTTGACCGGCGCGGCACTCCGCCTTCTGCGGCTCGGTTTTGAAGTCTCAGCCATATGCCCTCGCACGCCGTAACCAAATCGAAACAATAACGCTTTGGACTGTAGCACACGCGTCGCGCGCGGTCACGGGCGCCTCGCTCAACGGTCATCGTCCTTCAGCAAGCGCCACAGCGTTGTACGGCTTATGCCCAGCACCTCCGCCGCACGGGTTCGGTTGCCGTGGAGATGGTCTACAACCAGATGCGCGATATCTCGCTCGGTATCGGCCAGCGGTCGCAGGATATACAGGTCACTTTCGAGCGTCGGGGCGCCAAAGGTTGCGGTCTTAATCACGTCCTCTTGGGCGAGCACTTCCTCCGCCACAGCGCGGTCCACCGTGCCCGCCCCCACCAATATATACAGTCGTTCCGAGACCTCGCGGAGCTGCAGATAGTTGCGCGGCCAGCGGTAAGCATCGAGCGTCTTCGTCGCCGCGGCAGACAGCGCGGGCGTTGCCGTCCCAAATGCATCAGCGAGATATTCCAAATAGCGCGCAACCTTCGTCGACGCGGCTCCCTGCTCGGCGATTGCCGGCGCCACGCTCACCGCACAGGCGAAGCGCTCGGTCACAAAGGCGGCTTGATCACTTTCGCTGCCGCCCGGCATGTCATTCGCCGTCAGCACCACATGGCAGCGCGTCGCCAACGCGGTGTCGGCCATCGTGGAGACCAGCTCGCGGAGGCGCTGGGGGCCAACCGCGTTCCAGCCCTCAATGCAAAGGGTCAGCCCTGTTTGGAACAACGGCGATTCGGCGCTTTTGAGCACATGGCGCCAACCGCGCTCGGTGAGCTCATCGAGCGCAACGGAAACAAAGGGCTGACCGGCAAAAGGACCGTCCAGATAGAGGCGCTTGGCGATCTCGACCTGACCCGCTCCCAGCTCGCCCTCGAGCATAAGGGGCACACCGCGCGCGTAACTCTCTGCAACCGGCGCAGCCACCGAGGCCGCCCCCTCAGCGATGCCGTACGCGCTCGATTCGTAGCGGGCCTCAACCTCGTCGGCGTTGAGCCACTCGATGCCCGCATGCGCCGCGGCGCCGCGCACCTCGCGGACCACGACGGCCCAAAGGCCCCCGCCCTCTTTGTCGGTGGGGCGAACGGTCAGGCTCAGGCGCGTACCCGCGCGCCCCATAACAAGACGCGCGCCGTCTCCTATACGGTCGAGGCGTTCGGCAACAAAAGTCGCCACATCCCGCTCAAGCGCCGCGTCATTCATGGTCGAGATCGCGACGTCCCCACGCGCATCGATTGCCAATGCCGAGGCCCCGGCAGCAGCCAGGGCCTCGGTCAAGATGTTCAGCTTGGCATCGCTATCCATGATTCGCCTCTGTCCGCAGCGACGTGCAACCGCCGACGGTCGCACGACCGAGTGTTTCAAAATTGAACGATATTGCTCACCAAACACTATAGGGCAGAAAGCGCCGTCCTGCGAGTATAGGTGTTGCCCCGCATCGCCATCCTGGCGGGGCGATAAGAGCTCTTCGGGACTTATAAACCTGCGGACAAGCCATACCCGCAAGAGCTCCTATCGCTCCACCGTGAGAATGCGCTCACCAGCACGCAGCACGCAAATAAGCTACTTCTCTACCAGATTCCCAGCACGTGCTGCATTCCCAAACTCATGCACGCAATGCCAATCCAGCAGCAAAAGCCCAGCGCGATGGGCTTGCCGCCCTTTTTGACCAGCTCAACGATATCGGTATTAAAACCAATAGCCGCCATGGCCATCACAATAAAGAATTTCGACAGCTCCTTGATGGGCGCCGTGATGGACACGGGAAGCTGAAACACCGTGGTGATCACACTCGCCAGCACAAAGAACAGCACAAACATGGGAAACGCGCGTTTAAGCGAGAACGTGCTCCTAGCGTCGCCGCCGGCCTTGCGCGCCAGATGCATCTGCCAGCAAGCAAGCGCCAGCGTGATGGGAATGATGGCCAGCGTCCTGGTGAGCTTGACCACCGTGGCGCTCTCGAGCACATTGGCGCCGGGATGCATGCTGTCCCAGGCGCTCGCCGCAGCCGTTACGGACGAGGTATCGTTGATGGCGGTGCCGGCAAACAGGCCAAAGCCCTCGTTGGTCAGCCCGAGCATGCCGCCGAGCGTCGGAAACACGAGCGCCGCGATAACGTTAAACAGGAAGATGACCGAAATAGCCTGGGCAATCTCGCGATCGTCGGCATCGATGACGGGTGCGGTCGCGGCGATGGCAGAACCGCCGCAAATCGACGAACCCACACCCACAAGCGTCGCGATCTTACCCGGCACGTTCATGACGCGGCAGAGCACAAAGGCGATGACAAGCGAGGTCGAGATCGTCGCCACGATAATCGGCAGCGACTGGGCGCCCTTGGACAGGATCTGGGAGAGGTTCATGCCAAAGCCAAGCAGGATAACCGCGTACTGCAAGACTTTTTTGGACGTATAGGTAATGCCGGCGGCGAGCTGTTCGCGACGATTCTTGGGAAAGACGAGCGCCAGGACCATGCCAAAGAGGATGGCAAATACCGGACCGCCGACCACCTCAATTTGTTTGCCGAGCAACGTCGCGGGGATAGCGATGATCAGGCAGAACAAGACGCCTTTCCAGCGCTCGCGTACGATGTTTGCCAGTTGCATATGGGATTCCTTCTTTCTATTTCACGTTTGCGACGGCTTATGATACGGCAACATTGAGCGCAGCCTTGCGCAAACACAGACTAAGATGCCGCAATAGTTCTCAGGCAACAGCCGAATTACCCACCGCGGAAAGCTGATTCGCGGCATAATTAACAACTGACATATGAGTTTGATAGAACAGTTGCGAGGCGCTATGGAAGAATCGATGCACGTCGGCGAGCAGGAAACGAGCCTACAGGACCAGTCCTACCACACCATTCGACGCAAAATCGTCTACCTGGACTACAAGCCGGGCGAAAAGCTGGGCGTCAAGCAACTTTGCGACGACCTGGATATGGGGCGCACGCCCGTGCGCGAGGCTTTGGTTCGCTTGGCGCAAGAAGGCCTGGTGCGCACCGTGCCCCAGAGCGGCACCTACGTCTCACCCATCAACCTCACCCTTGCCGAGAGTGCCTGTTACATCCGCGAGCATCTGGAAAAGCAGGTGATTGTGGAGTGCTGTGCGCGCGCCACGTCGGCCGGCATCGAGCAGCTCGACCGCGCCATCGTGCTGCAGGAAAAGGCCATGGCCGAAGAGGATCGCATCGGCTTCTTTTTGAGCGACAACCTCATGCATCACATGATTTTTAGCATCGCATGTCGTAGCACCGTGTGGTCGTGGCTCGAAGAGACCAATGCCGACCTGGAGCGCTTCCGCTGGCTGCGCGCCGCCACGCAGGTTCTCGACAATCAGGACATCGTGAACGAGCACAAGCAGATTCGCCGCGCTATCGCCGGTCGCGACCCCATCGAAGCGAGCTTTTTGGTCAGCAAGCACCTGCACATGATGTTCCGCAACCAAACCGAAGTTCTGGACCAGTTCCCCGAGTACTTCGAGACCAGCAAGCTCCGCTAACCTGCCAAAAAGGGACAGGTTTATTTTGGCAGGTTTTATCTGGGCAAATGCAACAAGGCCCGGCTCCGTCTTGATGCGGAGCCGGGCCTTAGTTGTTAGAACGACGGAACCAACTACTCGACCGTGACGCTCTTGGCGAGGTTTCGGGGCTGGTCGACGTCGCAGCCGCGCAGGATGGCGACCTCGCGTGCGAGCAGCTGCAGCGGGACACTCGCCGTGATGGGGCTGAACACGTCGCGGACTGCTGGCACGCGGATAATGCAGTCGGCGATCTTGTTGATCTCCTCGTCGCCCTCGGTGGCAACGACGATGACCTTGGCACCGCGCGCCTTGCACTCCATAAGGTTCGACACGGTCTTGTCGTAGGTGGCACTCTTGGTGGCCACAGCGATGACAGGGAAGCCCGGGTCGATCAGGGCAATGGGGCCGTGCTTCATCTCGCCGGCGGCGTAGGCCTCGGCGTGCAGGTAGCTGACCTCCTTGAGCTTGAGCGCACCCTCGTAGGAAATAGCGGCACCCATGCCGCGGCCCACGAACAGCGCCGACTGCGCATCCTTGCACAGCAGGGCAGCCTCATGCACGGCATCGGTCTGCGTGTCCAAAATCCACTGGATCTGCTCGGCAGTATCGGAAAGCTCGCGGAACAGCATGCGTGCCTGTTTGGTGGTCAGGCGGTACTTGACCTGCGCCAGCAGCAGGGCCAGCAGCGTCAGGCTCACAACCTGGCCGATGAAGCTCTTGGTCGAGGCGACCGCGATCTCCTTGTTGGCCTTGGTGTAGATGACGCCGTCGCTCTCACGCGCCACGGGGCTGCCCACCACGTTGGTGATGCCGAAGACCTTGGCACCCTTGATGCGCGCGTCGCGAATGGCGGCAAGGGTATCGGCCGTCTCGCCCGACTGGGACACGGCAACGACAAGCGTCGTCGGCGTAATGATGGGGTTGCGATAACGGAACTCGCTGGCCGCCTCCACCTCGGTGGGGATGCGAGCCCAGCCCTCAATGAGATTCTTGGCAATGAGGCCAGCGTGATAGCTGGTGCCGCAAGCGATCACGTAGACGCGGTCGATGTCGTTGAGCTCCTCGAGCGAAAGGCCCAGCTCGTCGATGTCGAGCTCGCCGGCCGGCGTCATACGACCAACCAGCGTGTCGCGCACGACGCGCGGCTGCTCGTGAATCTCCTTGAGCATAAAGTCGGGATAACCGCCTTTTTCTGCCATGTCCAGGTCCCAATCGATGTGGGTGACCTTGGGCTCGATAACGTTGCCGGCCTCGTCGGTGTACTCGACGCCTGCGGGCGTGAGCTTGGCAAACTGACCGTCCTCGAGCACCACGACATCGCGGGTGGCGTCGATGAGCGCGATGACATCGGAAGCAACATAGGAGCCGGTTTCGCCCACACCGACTACGATCGGGGAATCCTTGCGGGCCACGGCGATCACGCCGGGCTCGTCAGCGCACACGGCGGCCAGACCATAGGCACCGACCACGTGGGTGCAAGCCTCGCGCACGGAGGCCATCAGGTCGTGCGTCTCGGCATAGGCCTCTTCGATCAGATGCGCGAAGACCTCGGTATCGGTCTCGCTCTTAAAGTGGTGGCCTCGACCCTCCAACTCTTCGCGCAGCTCGGCGAAGTTCTCGATGATGCCGTTGTGGACGATGGCGATACGACCGTCGCAGCTGGTGTGGGGGTGAGCGTTAACGACGGAGGGCTTGCCGTGGGTGGCCCAACGGGTGTGGCCGATACCGCAGGTAGCGTCGCTGTCGATGTTGGAAAGCTCGCTCTCCAAGCCCGCGACCTTGCCCACGCGGCGGATGACGTCGAGGTGCACCGCGGCGTCCTCGCCCACCTCGAGCGCGACGCCCGAGGAGTCATAGCCGCGATACTCCATACGCTTGAGGCCCGTGACCAGGATGTTCTTTGCAATATCAGAGCCGGTGTAGCCGACGATTCCGCACATAAGATAAATCCCTTCGTTCGCGTGACTGCAAGACGTCCACGCACAAAGGGCGCTGAGACGTACAACGTTCGAGTATTGTACTCACGCAAACGCAAGCTGATATACCAGAAGTGGTATCTCAACTTAGATACCACTCGATGCACACACGTCCAGCCGGTCCAAACCACCACAAAGGTACCTGCCCCCTTCGTGGTGGTCGCGCTGGCAACAGCGTTTCCCCAGATAAAACCTGCCAAAATAAACCTGTCCCTTTTTGGAAGGTTTGGGATGCTACAATCTGGCTTGTACTTGAAACGCATCAAAGGGGCCGCTATGGCAAAGGTTAAAATCAGCGACGTCGCGCGCGAAGCCGGGGTTTCGTTGGGCACGGTTTCCAACGCGCTCAACCATCCCGAAAAGCTGCGCCCCGAGACCCTCAAACTCATCAACGAGACCATCAGTCGCCTTGGCTACCTGCCCAACCAAAGCGCTCGTCAGCTCGCGGGCGGCGCCACCAAGTCCTTTGGCCTGGTGCTCCCCCGTCTCGATCACGGCTTTTCGCTCCAAATCGCCAGCGGCGCCCACAACGAGGCCCGCAAGCACGGCTACGACTTGCTCATCGCCAACGCCGATAACGACGATATTCTCGAGGACCATTACCTGCGCTACTTTATGGGCACCCAGATGTCCGGCGTCATGGTTCAGCCCATGGCATCCCCCGACTGGCACCCCGCCATGACCAAGATGCCCGTGCCGATCGTCCATCTGGACATCCATTGCTCTGAGCCCGGCTACTACGTAGCGGCCGACAACGAGGCCCAGGGTCGCATCATTGCCGAACTTGCTATCGCCCGCGGCGCGCACCATATTGTCGTCGTCGGCCGAGCAGCATTTATGCAACTCACCCTGCGCGTCCTTGGCATTCATAAGGCTCTCGCCCTGCACCCCGATATCAAGATCGAAGTCATCGACGCCGGCGAATGGAATACCGCTGCCGACGGCTACGGCATCGGTGCCCAAATCGCCGAGCGCCCCGCGGACGAACGTCCCGATTTTGTCGTCGGTCTGACCGATGTGTTGGCCTCGGGCGTCGTTTCGGCACTGGTCGACAAGGGCATCTCTGTCCCCGGGCAAGTACGCGTGGCCGGATGCGACGGCAACCCGCTCGCTTGGAGCGGATCGGTCCCGCTCACTACGGTAGCGCCCCCGGGCTACGAGATTGGCCGCAAGGGTGTCCAACTGCTGATGGAGCAAATCGAGAACAAGGCCCCGGCAAAGATCAAGCATATCCGTGTCGGCTCCGCAGCGCGTACCGTCACCGCAGTCGCCGCCGAGGATATCAACCGCCAAGAACTGGTACGTCCGTTCCTACTGGAACGCGCCAGCACCCAGGCAAGCAGCCAGACCGACGCCACGGCCATCAACCTCGGTGCGTATCTATAGCACGCCCGCGAGTATGCTAAGTCGCCGCTTAAGCAAAAGGGGCCCGACCATTGCCGGACCCCTTTTGCTTAAGCGCAAACGTAAGCAATTGCTCGTTTCAACGCCGCAATTGTCTAGCGCACGGCCTTGACCGCCGCCGCCAGGTCGAACAGCGTATCGAGCACGGCCTCGCAGCCATCCACCACGTCCTGCGGCAGCGGCACGATATCGGGGACGGCAAAGACATGGCAGCCGGCCGTAATGCCCGAGACGCAGCCGTTGCGCGAATCCTCGACCACGGCACATTCCTCGGGAGCAAAGCCCGCGCGCTCGCAGGCAAGCAGATACATCTCGGGGTCGGGCTTGCCGTGCACGACGTCCTCGCCACACGTTACCGTTTCAAACTTGTCAAAGAGGCCAACCATCTTAAGGTTGCGCTCGGCCGTAACGAGGCGCGACGACGTCGCTAGACCAACGTGATAGCCCGCAGCCAGCAGCTCGTCTAGGCACTCGGCGGCGCCGGCCTTAAGTTCCAGTTCGGTCTTGACCATCTCGTCGCGAATCTCCTTGTGGCGACGATAGATCGCCTCGGTGGTTTCGTGGCTGCCATAATGTTTATCGAGGATGTCCATAACATCGGGCAGCGTGCGGCCGATAAACTGATGGATCAGCGCTTCATCAATCGCGAGCCCCAGCTCAGCGGCGCCTGCCTTCCAGGCCTTAATCCCCAAACGCTCGGTATCGACCAGCGTTCCATCCATGTCAAAAATAACAGCCTTGATCATATCGGTCCCCCATCGACTCTCGCTGTCGCGTTGCTGTAACTCTACCGCATTTGGCAACTTGTATATAACGTATATACCATATTGCACTTTCGTTACATAGGTAGAAGTCTTATGGCAAGTAACGCATTAGGATTATAGTTTTCGATCGAGTACTCAACGATAAGGACCGTTTCATGATTTTAGACACCACGGCACCCGCAGAGGAGCTTCAAGACAAGCTATCGGCGCTCGAACAGCTGCTTTTGGCATACGGGCGCGTGGCTATCGGGTTTTCCGGCGGCGTTGACAGCAGCTTTTTGGCCGCCGTATGCGCCCGCATCATGCCTACCAATACCCTCCTCGTCCATCTCACCACGCCGCTCATCGGCACGCCCGAGCAGGCCTCGTTTGAGCGGTCCGTTGATGGACAAGCCAATGAAGGGGCACATTTTAAGCTCCCCGTGCTCAATCTTTCGGTCGATCAGCTGCAGCTCCCCCAAGTAGCCTGCAACGATGCTAATCGCTGCTACCACTGCAAGCACGCCGGCTTTACCGCCATCGTCAACCACGCCAAGTCGCTCGGCTTTCCCACCGTCATCGATGGCAGTAATGCAAGCGATCGCGGTGACTACCGCCCCGGCATGCGTGCGGCAGAAGAGCTCGGCGTACGCTCACCCCTTATGGAGGTCGGCTTTACCAAGGACGAAGAGCGCGAGCTGCTGCGCGCATGGGGCTATCCCGTTTGGAACCTGCCGGCGGGAGCATGTCTTGCCACCCGCGTCCCCACGGGCGAGGAGCTTACGCGCGAGAAGGTCGATTTAATCCGCGCCTGCGAGGATTACCTGCACGATCTTGATCTGGCACAGGTACGCGCGCGCTTGATCGGCGGCTGCATGCATATCGAGGCCGCACCCGCAGATGTCGCCAAGATTGCTGCCCTCGGTGGCAACGCCGTCGATGCCGAGGGCAAAACCCCGCTGCCCGCCGTTATCGAGTCCGCGCTGCGCGAGCTGGGCTGCGACCATATCTCCCCCGAGGTCACCCCCTACATCCACGGCAACATGAATCTTTAGGTTGCGCCGTTTTACAACCTGCCAAAAAGGGACAGGTTTATTTTGGTAGGTTTTATCTGGGGAAACGCAAACAGGGCCGCGACACCCATATGGCGTCGTGGCCCTTTTCCTTGGAGAAGGATCGATTGATTGAACGGGACGACCGTTCTAGTCTTCGAGTCCGCTATTGATGAGCTCCGCAATCTCAACGGGATCGGTGCTCGCGCGCACCTTGTCACGGAAGCCGGCGTCCATCAGCATCACGGCAGCCTTGGAGAGCAGACGCAGGTGCGTAGTTCCGGCCTCGCCGGCGGGCACGTACAGCGCGAGCGCAACATCGACGGGCACCCCATCGAAGCTCGGCCATTCAACGGGTTCGGTCAGTTTAAGCACGGCAACGCCCGGCGTGTGGATCGCGTCGCTTTTGGCATGCGGAACGGCAAAACCGGCGACAAGGCCGGTTTCGGCCTCGTTCTCGCGAGCAATGAAGGCGGCCTCTACGGCAGATGCGTCATCGGCAAAGCCGAGCTCGATGGCCTGCTCGGACAAATAATGCAGGGCGTCCTCGCGCGAGGCGGCGGTATACCCGATTGTCACTTGGTTGGCAGATACAAATCCCATGGAAACCTTCCTTACAACACGGACCTGACCGCAGCTTCGATGCCGTCGGCGTCCAAACCGTACTTGTGCAGCAAATCGACCGCAGGGCCGGACTCGCCATACACATCGCGCACGCCGACGCGACGCATCGGCACCGGATGCTGCTCCGCGAGCACCGAGGCCACGGCCTCGCCAAGACCACCGATAATCGAATGCTCCTCGGCAGTGACCACACGACCAGTCTTCTTGGCGCTGGCAACCACCAGGCGCTCATCAAGCGGCTTGATCGTGTGCATATTGATGACCTCGGCATCGATACCATCGGCAGCGAGCGCCTCGGCAGCCTCAAGCGCCTCAGCGACCATAAGGCCACAAGCGATGATGGTCACATCGGACCCCTCGCGCACGACCACGCCGCGACCAATCTTGAACTCATAGTCCTCGCAGTCGTTGATGACCGGTGTTGCCAGGCGTCCGAAACGCATGTAGACCGGCCCCTCAAACTCATAGGCGGCGCGCACGCATGCGCGAGCCTCGATGTCATCGGCGGGAACAATCACCGTCATACCCGGGATCGTGCGCATGAGCGCGATGTCCTCGCAGCACTGATGCGTGGCACCGTCTTCACCGACCGATATGCCCGCATGCGTGGCACCGATTTTGACGTTGAGGTGCGGATAGCCGATGGAATTACGCACTTGCTCGTACGCGCGGCCGGCAGCGAACATGGCAAAGGTGCTCGCAAAGGCGACGTGACCCGTGGTCGCAATGCCGGCGGCAAGCCCCATCAGGTTGCTCTCGGCAATGCCGGCGTCGTAGAAGCGCTCAGGGTGCGTAGCCTTAAACTTACCGGTCTGCGTGGCGGCGGCCAGGTCGGCATCGAGAACCACAAAGTCATCGCGCTCATTGCCCAGCTCGACAAGTGCCTCGCCATAGCTAACGCGCGTGGCGACTTTCTTGACGTCTGCCATTAGAGCTCCTCCCCTGCTGCTGCGAGCTCGGCCATGGCCTGCTCAAACTGTTCATCGTTGGGTGCCTTGCCGTGCCAGCCCACCTGGTTTTCCATAAAGGAGACGCCCTTGCCCTTCACCGTCTCGGCGATAATGGCCACGGGCGAGTCGCTCACTTTGCGGGCCTCGGCAAAGGCGGCGGCAATCTGCGCCATGTCGTTACCGTCGGCGAGCTCGATCACATGCCACTTAAAGGCGCGGAACTTGTCAGCGAGCGGCATGGCCGAGTTGACCTCATCGATCGTGCCGTCAATCTGCAAGCCGTTGTGGTCGACGACGGCAACAAGATTGTCGAGTGCATGGTTGCCGGCGAACATGGCCGCCTCCCACACCTGGCCTTCCTCGCACTCACCGTCGCCCAGCAACGTGTAGACACGGTAGCCGTCGCCCCAGTGCTTAGCGGCAAGCGCCATTCCAACTGCAGCAGAGATGCCCTGACCGAGCGATCCGGTGGACATATCGATGCCCGGGGCGTCGTTCATGTTGGGATGGCCCTGCAGTCGGCTGCCAATATGGCGGAGCGTCTCGAGCTCTTCGACGGGAAAATAGCCGCGATTTGCCAACACCGAATACAGGCCCGGCGCCGCGTGACCCTTGGAGAGCACAAAGCGATCGCGATCGGCCTTGTGAGGGTCGGCAGGATCGATATTCATTTCCTCAAAGTACAGATACGTCATGATGTCGGCAGCACCGAGCGATCCACCCGGGTGTCCCGACTTGGCCGCGTGAACCGCAGTCACGACACCCTTCCTGACCTCATTGGCGACCTTCGCCAGCTCCTGGTTGGTCATACGAATTCCTCTCTTGAGAACAACCCCGGCACCGGATGACACGATGCCGGGGCAATCCACTCGTTAAGCCTGAGCGACGACCTTCTGCCAGTCGGCCTCGAACGAGGCAAGGCCCTGATCGGTCAGCGGATGGTGCAGGCACTTCTTAAGGGCTGCCATGGGCACGGTCGCGATATCGGCGCCAAGCAGCGCGGCCTGGGTTACGTGGTTGGGCGTACGAACCGAGGCGGTGATGATCTCGACGGTGTCGTCGACGTTCTTGCCCGTCCAGTCGTAGTTCTTAATGCAGGTCACGACGTTGTCGAGCTGCGAGATACCGTCCTCGGCGATGTCGTCGAAACGACCGACAAACGGGCTGATGTAGCGAGCACCGGCGTTGGCGGCCATAAGGGCCTGCGTCGGCGAGAAGACGAGCGTCATGTTGACGCGCACGCCAGCATCGGCCAGCGCACGGCAGGCGGCAAGGCCGGCCTCGCACACGGGAAGCTTGACCACGATGTTGGGGGCGAGGGCGGCAAGGCGCTTGCCCTCCTCGATCATACCCTCGGCAGTGGTCGCGGTAGACTCGGCGGACACGGGCAGGCCCTCGCAGAGCTCGGCAATCTTGAGCATATGCGGCTCAAAGTCGGCAAGCTTGCCGCCGGTCTTGGCGTACAGGGACGGGTTGGTGGTAACACCGGCCAGGCAGCCCCAGCTCTTGGCCTCGGCAATCTCGTCCAGATTGGCGGTATCGATAAAGAACTTCATGGTGCAAACTCCTTCGAAGGAATCCAAAACTCAAAAAATAGGACAAAGGGGATGTCCCTTTGTCCTATGTGCCGGGCCTGCGGCTGGGACATGCCCCAGGCCCGGCGTCGTGTAGGAAAAGCTACTTAGTCCTCGAGAGCCTTCTCGATGCGGCTCGTGACGCCCTTGAGGTTAAGACCGACGACGTACTGCTTGATCGGGCGCTTGATGTGCTCGATCACAAAGCGCTTGCCGTCGATGTCCTGGGCAGCGAGGTTGCGATAGAGCTTCTCGACCTGCTCCTTGACCTCGGGATCGTTGAACGCATAGTGGCCGGAGACATCCAGGATCTTCAGGCTGAGCTCATCGTCGGCAAGGATGTCATCGACCTGCAGGTTGACGTCGTCGCCAGTCATCCACTTGCGCCAGCGCTCGGTCTTGATAGCCTTGACCAGCAGCGTGTGATACAGGTCGGAGGGGTCATCGCACAGACCGTTGTCGACCAGGATCTGCTCGGTGGCGCAGAGCTTGAGGTAGGCGCGGGTCTCCTCGGTGCCATACTGCGGAGCGACGTTGGAGGCGGTCACGTGTGCCGGGATGTGCTCGAGCAGCGTCGCGTCGTCCAGATAGTCGGCGTTGTGCTCCTTCAGGCCCACGCCATAGCGCTTGGCCATATCGGCAAGCTCGCGGGCGTTCTTGAAGTGATAGTGACCGACCTGCTCCGTCCAGCGGGTAAGGGTGCCGGTCTGGCCGACGATAAAGGTGGGCATGGGGCAGCCGCGCTTCTCGAGCTCGGGCTGCAGCTGAGAAATGAACTCCTCGTACTTATCGGTAGAGGTCAAGCCGCCATTGGTCTCCTCGGTACCGACCTCATAGGCGACCTCGGGCAGGTTATGCTCGCGACGGTACTGCTCAAGGTAGTCGATAAGATCGATCGTGCGGCGAAGCACCACGTCGAGCGGAATAACCTTGCCGATCTGATAGGGGTCCTTGGTGGGGTCGACCATCAGCAGGTCAAAGCCCGCCTCCATGTCGGCGACGAAGGACTTGCGGGCGAGCTCCATGGCCTCGTCCTCGGGCAGGTGGGCGTTACGCTCCTCGTCGCGCTGCCACGGACCGCCGTGATCGCGGCACAGGTAGTACGGACCGGTGTAACCCACCTCGTCGGCAACCTTCTTGATGTCGGCGGCAAAGCGCGTCTGGTCCCAACCGTTGACGTAGCCGGCGCCCATCTCGTCCATATCGACCTGGTTGCGGCTGGCGATAAACATGGGCGGGAAATCCTCGTCCTTGGCAAGCTCGAACACGGCCTGAATCAGGTTGGGGCTCATGGGGCCAATGCCGACCATGGTTGCGTGATCGCCGCTATCCTGCAGCTTGAGCATGCCCTGAACGGCCTGACGGATGGTGAGGTTGGACATTTTGTTCTCCTTCTCCAGAGGATTTTTGACAAAAGTTCCCTGGGACCCAGATGTGGGCCCTATCAGTACGGATGGATTTTGTTGTGTAGGGGCGGTTGTGCGGAGTCAAATCCATCCCTCCGCACAACCGGAGTCCTTAAAGGTTTACTTGGCCTGCTTATCGAGCGTGGGCTTCATGGCAATCAGGATTGCAGCGGCGACCACGGCGCCAATCACGATGTCCAGGCAGAACAGCGCGACGTTGTTGGTGGCAAGGGCGACGATAAAGCCACCGTGCGGGACGTAGCAGTCGATGCCCTGGAAGGCGGCAAGTGCCGCACCCACGGCAGAGCCGATGCAAATGCCGGGCAGGGTGTGACCGAGGTCCTTGACCGCGAAGGGGATAGCGCCCTCGGTAATACCGATGCAGCCCATGAACAGCGCGGAGATGCCCATCTGGCGGTCAGCGTCATCGAACTTGTTCTTGGCGATGAGCGCAGCGAGGCCACAGGCGATCGGGGGAACGGCGACGGCGACGCGGAACATACCGTTAGGACCGTAGATACCGGAGGCCATGATGGCCATGGTGAAGGTCGAGGCGGTCTTGTTGATGGGGCCACCCATATCGAAGGCGGTCATAACGCCAATGACCAGACCCAGGACAACTGCGGAACCGCCCTGCAGGCTGCCGAGCACGCCGGTGAGCCAGTCCATCACAAAGCCAAGCGGCGTGGCCAGGATGTAGATATAGGCCATGCCCAGGACAAGCGAGGTCAGAATCGGGATGATCAGGATGGGCATGATGGTCTGGATGGTGTTGTTGACCTTCCAGGTCTTCATCCAGCGGACAAAGTAGCCGCAGATGACCGCCATGATCATGGCGCCCAAGAAGCCGGTCGAAACGCTGTTGCCGTTAGGGGTAACGACTGCGTTATTGACCAGGTAGCCCAGGACAAAACCGGGGGCGAGCGCGGGCTTGCCGGCCATCGAGTAGGAGATGTATGCCGCAAGCACCGGGATCATCATGGAGATGCCGGCCATGCCGATGGTGTTAAGGCTCACCATCAGCGGGTTCGTAACCTCCATGCCGTTGGCGCCGGCGGTACCGGATGCCAGCGAGAAGGCAAGAAACACGCCGCCGATAACGACGATGGGGATAAAATAGGAAACGCCGGTATTGAATGCATTGAGCAGCGTCTTGCCAGGATCGGCAAAGATAGACTGCTTGGACGCCGGTGTCGGGGCCTGCGGGGCAGCGGAGACGGCCTTCTTCTCTGCCTTGGCCTCGGCCTTGGGCGCGTCAACGGCGCCACCCGTCGCCTTGATGATCTCAATGGCCTGGTCGATGATCTTTACCGGATCGGCGATTACATCAGAGGTGCCGACCTTCAGGAACTTGCCCTCGGCCATCTTCTGCTCAAAACGGTCCTCGTTCTCGACACCCACGTCGACGGACTCCAGGACCAGGTCGGCGGAGTCCACGTCTTCCTGCGTGAGCTCATTCTCGATACCCAGGCCACCCTGAGCCTCGACCTTGCACTCGATGCCACGGGCGGCGCATTCATCCTGAATCGCCTTCTGGGCCATATACGTGTGGGCGATACCCACAGTACAGGCGGCAACGCCTACGATCTTCATTGCTTCCCTCTTTTCATAGAGTTGCGTGCGCAAGACACCGTTTGCGGAGGCCTCCGGAGCATCCCCTGCCGTTTGGACTTGCTGTCTTTTCGACAAGAACAATATAGGTGCTCGTTTTTCTTAATGCCAGCTTATTTCGGTAAACGCGCAGGTCAGAGCGTTGGTTATGCGATTTAGTTATGCGTTTAACCAAAAATGAATCCTGCGATTTTGCCCTCGATTTCAAAAGTCAAGAAGTATTTGATTTTCTCGGTAGACGGCAGATGCGCATGCCGGTCACAAATTTCGACCCCACCCGTATGCCGCATTTGTTGCATACTCATATGAAAGGAAAAAGCCGCTCACCGAAGCGTATCCTTCACCAAGACTCAAAGTCATCATGTTGGAAAATGCTCATCTGTCGGAAGGAGTCGCTGTGGCAAAACAGCGCGTTACGATCGCAGACGTCGCTCGAGAGGCGGGAACCTCGACGGCAAGCGTCTCGTATTACCTCAACGACAAACGAGAAAAGCTTAGCGAGAAGACGCAGAACAAAATCGCGCGCGTCATTAAGGAACTCGGATACGTTCCCAACGCCCAAGCGCAGACGCTCACCGGCAAGCAAACCCACGTCATTGCCATCATCATTTTGGATAACACCAACAAATGGGCGGGGCTCGTTCTCAATGGCATGGAGCAGGTCATGCTCCCCGCGGGCTACCAGACGGTCGTTTGCACGAGCAACTTTAACCCCGAGACCGAGCTCATGTACGTCGACAAGATGCTCTCGCTGGGCGTCGATGGCTTTATCATCCAGCCCACGGCAAACTTCAAAGCCGTGCATGACCGCATTAGACGCGCCGGCAAGCCGGTCGTCTTTTTCGATGCGGCCATCTATAGCCCAGGTACCAGCTGGATCAAAACCAACCTTTACGACGGCGTGTACAACGCCACACAGGCACTCCTCGACGCCGGCTACGAAGATTTCTTTTCCATTGCCGCCAACATGACCGAAATGCGCACCCGCATGGAGCGTTTTCAGGGGTATGCCGAGGCGCTGGCAGCGAACGGGCAGCTCTACAAAGCGATTCCCATCGATCACAACAAGCCGTCAATCAACGAGCTCACTGAATACTTTAAATTCAAGTTCAATCCCGCCAAGCGAACCCTTATCTTCGTGCAAAATCAGTGGGCACTTCCCCGTGTCTACAAGGCCCTCCAGCCAATGGCCCATCTGCTTCCGCAGCAAATCGGCCTTTTGGGACTCAACTGCGAAGACTGGACTAATCTCACCACACCGACCGTCTCCACCATCATCGAGCCCGTCGACCAAGAAGGTCGCGAAGCAGCCGAGATGCTGCTCGCCCTACTTGACGGAAGCAGCGAACCCGGCGAGCAGCGCATTCTCGAGTGCAAGCTCAACTGGCTCGACTCCACCTCGATCTAGACCGCGGGACAAATGAATCAGTAGCGTTTGTCTCAAATCTTAAGTATTTGTTCGACAGAACGGCCCTTGCCGGCTCCTGCTAGACTGGTAGATTCCCAACCGTCCATCCAGGAGCCTCAATGTCGCGCAAGCCCGCCTACAAGCAAGCACTTTCCATCGGCACCGCCGTGGTGCTGGGGTTTGCGCTGTTTACGGGATCGCTCGACGGAGCGCCCAAGTTGCTGTCGCCGCAAGGCGATGAGCAGGCGGCGGCTCTGGCCGAAAAACAAAACGAGAGTCCCAGCCGCACCGACGACGAGGCAGACCTGGTCGCTCGGCTCGAATCGGGAACGGCGAGCGCGGCGGACCCTCAAAACAGCCAGGACTCCGGCGATGGCTCCGATTCCGCCGCGACCGACACCGATGACGACGTTTCCGCGGGCAGTGCCGCCACCCCCATCGACGAGGTCGAAAACCCCGACCTCAACCGCGCCCGCGGTGTTTATCTCAGCAGCATTCCCGACTACGCCGGCAACCCCTACGTTGCCCTTCGCGCCGACAGCACGCACCCGCTCGGCACGCCGTCATTCACACTCGATGAATACGATCGCGCCACCGAAGAGGGCTGCTTTAAGAAATTCTCCAAGCTCGACAGCCTGGGTCGCACTCGCAAGGCGCTCGCCTGTGTAGGCCCCGAGTCGCTCGGACAGGGAAAGCGCGGCGATATCTCGCGCATCCATCCTGCCGGTTGGCACCAGCAGCGCTACGACTTTATTCCGGGCCAGAGCCTCTACAACCGCTGCCACCTTATCGCCTGGTCGCTCTGCGGCGAAAACGCCAACCGCAAGAATCTCCTCACCGGCACGCGCTATCTCAACGAGACGGGCATGCTGCCGTTTGAAGAGCAGATTCTCAACTATATTCGCGATACGGGCAACCATGTGCTCTACCGCGTCACACCTATGTATAACGAAGAGGAACTTGTCTGCCGTGGCATGCGCCTTGAGGCGCAATCGGTCGAGGACCACGGCAAGACCCTCTGCTTCCACGTATATTGCTACAACCTGCAGCCGCACGTGCAGATCGACTACACCACCGGCCGCAATCAGGCCTCGGGAGACTAGGACCGACCAAGCTGCCCCAAAGCCTAAATGATCCGTTTTCCTCCGTCCCCAAGGAATCAAAAAGAGCCGCCCCGGTTACCCAGGGCGGCCCTTTCGTCAGCACCTACATTGCAGACAAAATCACGTGCTACTTGGCGCGGCCCTCCTCATAGCGCTCGACCAGCTTGGCCTGAACGTCATAAGGCACCTGCTCATAGCCTGCGGGCTTCATGGTAAAGTCACCCGTGCCGCGCGTGATAGAGCGCAGGCGCGTCGAATAATCCGTCAGCTCTGCCAGCGGCGCCTGGGCAATGACCACGGTGCCTCCGCGCTCATCGGTCTCCATGCCCGTCACGCGACCGCGCGAGGCCGAGATGTCGCCCATCACGGCGCCGGCGTAGCTCTCGGGGATAGTCACCGTAATTTCCTCGATGGGCTCCAGCACCACTGGGTCGGCATCGGCACATGCCTTGCGCAGGCCGATGCGAGCCGCCGCGCGAAACGCCATCTCGTTGGAGTCGACGCTGTGATACGAGCCGTCGTACACAGCCACGCGAATGCCCGTGAGCGGGTAGCCGGCAATGATGCCGTCCTTCATGGTCTCCTGGACGCCCTTGTCCACGGCGGGAATCAGCGAGCGCGGAATGCGGCCGCCTACGACCTCATCCACAAACTCGTAGCCGTCGCTCGTGCCGTCGGGCCCAATAAGCGGCTCCACGCGCAGCCAGCAGTCGCCGTACTGACCGGCACCACCGGTCTGCTTCTTGTGGCGGCCCTGGGCGCTCGCCGTGCGGCGGATGGTCTCGCGATACGGAATGCGGATCGGCACGCTCTTGGCCACGACCTTGGTACGGTCCTCCAAACGGTTGAGCAGCACCGAAACCTGCGCCTCACCCACGGCGGAGATAATGGTCTGGCCGGTCTCCTCGTCACGATCGATGCTCATGGTCGGATCGGCCTTGCAGGCCTTCTCGATAAACGTGTAGAGCTTCTCTTCGTCCCCGCGATTCTCGGCCTCGATGGCAATGCGGTACTGCGAGTTGGGGAACTTAAACGCCGCAGCCTCGACCTTGCCGGTAATCGAGAGCGTATCGCCCGTCTCGGCCGCCAGCTTGGGTGCCACGATAATGTCGCCGGCATAGGCGTGACCGACCTCGGTCATGTCGCGGCCGCACATCACATACAGGTGAGCCAGACGGTCGCCCTTGCGCGTGCGCGCGTTGACCAGCTCAAGGCCCGGCTCAAGCGTACCCGTCAGCACCTTAATAAAGCTGATGCGACCCTGCTGCGGATCGGCCAGGGTCTTAAACACAAACGCCACCGGACGATCATCGTCGCTTGAAATCTTGAGCGAATCGCCGTCGATAAGCGGCATCTCGCCGTAGTCGGTCGGCGCCGGGAAGTATGTGGCGATGTCGTCCATCAGCGAGTTGACGCCCTGCTCCTTAATGCAATCGCCCGCAAAGACCGGCACAAAGATGCGCTCGGCGATCGCCTTCGACAGCAGGCCTTCAAGCTCCTCCTGCGTCAGCGTCTCCTCGCCTTCCAAGTACTTCATCATCAGTTCGTCGTCAGCCTCGGCCACCAGCTCGCACAGATGGTCATGGGCTTCCTCGGCCTGGGCACGATACTCCTCGGGAATCTCCGACTCAACGGCTTCGGTGCCGTTGCAATGGCGCGCCTTCATGCGCACCAGGTCGATGATGCCGTCAAAGTCCTCGCCCTCGCCCCAGGGAAGGGTCACGGCGCCCAGGCGCGTGCCAAAGCGCTCTTGCAGCAGGTCCATCGTGGTCGCAAAGCTGGCCTCGGAGCGCGACAGGCGGTTTACGAACACCGCACGCGCCAGGCGCAGGTCCTCGGCGGCATACCAGAGCTTAACCGTCGTAGGCTGCGGGCCGGCCTCGGCGTCGACCACAAACAGAGCCGTCTCGCAGACGCTCATCGCGGCAAAGGCATCGCCGATAAAATCGGGGTAGCACGGGGCATCGAGCACATTGATGCGCGCGCCCTTCCAGTCGATCGGCGCGATGGTCGTCGAGATGGAGAATGAACGCTTGACCTCTTCGGGGTCATAGTCGAGCGTGGGCTTGGTGCCGTCGTGGCCGCCCAGGCGGGCGGTCTTGCCGGAAAGGTGGAGCATGGCCTCGGCGAGCGAAGTCTTGCCCACCCCGCCTTGGCCTACGAGCACCACGTTCCTTACGTTGCCGGTCTTGGGAGCACCCATGATGACCTCCTTGCAGGGTCGCGCGCGATGCGCGACGCCAACGGGGAGAGTTCGCGGTCGATGCCGTCCCGGGAGCAGCACGGTCGGCAGCCGAGCCGACTCACCCTCCAAATGTCCTATGCCACCACCCTACCCTCACGGGCGACCGTCCATGCACACCTTTCGGCACACGTATGAATACAGGCGGCGAGAGGAAGAGACAAGCTTGTGAGGCGATTATTGAACCCCGTCGATGCAAACAAAAAGCCGCCACAGACCGTAAGACCTGCGGCGGCTTCGCCTCAATTAATAGTTGAGTAAATACCTGAGCCTATCCCTCGATACGGCTCAAGAACTCACGGGTGCGCTGCTCGCGTGGATGGTCGATGACCTGCTCGGCAGGACCCTCCTCGACAATGCGGCCGCCATCCATAAAGACCACGCGGTCGGCAACATCGCGCGCAAACTGCATCGCGTGGGTCACGATTACCATCGTCATATTCTGCGCGGCAAGGTCTTTAATGACACGCAGCACCTCGGCCGTCAGCTCGGGATCGAGTGCCGAGGTCGGCTCGTCAAAGAACAGGATCTCCGGATCGAGCGCCAAGGCGCGGGCGATACTCACACGCTGTTGCTGGCCACCCGAAAGCTCACATGGCACCTTGTTCTCGTTGCCCGTAAGCCCCATCTGCGCGATCAACTCGCCCGCACGAGCTTCCGCCTGCTCGCGCGGGCGCTTAAGCACGCGGATCGGCGCGTCGATGATGTTTTTCATCACGGTATAGTGCGGGAACAGGTTGTAATTTTGGAACACCAGACCGAATCGCGAGCGCGCCTGCTTGGGCACATCGCCCTTCGCATAGACCGCGCCCGAACCCGCATCCGTCGCAACGGCAAGGTCGCCAAACGAGAGCGAGCCTCCGTCGAGTGTCTCGAGCAGCGTGGCACACCGCAGCAGCGTGGACTTGCCGCCACCCGAAGGCCCGATAATCGCCACGACCTCGCCACGCTTCACCTCAAGCGAGATATCCTTGAGCACCTCATTGCCGCCAAACGCCTTACGTGCGTTTTCGATTTTCATCACTGAGTTAGTCATGATAATAGTCCAGCTTCTTTTCGGCGGCGCCCAGCAGCATCTCGACCACAAAGTTAAAGACCCAGTAAATCAGCGCCGCGATCGCAAACGGCACCATACTCACCTGCGAGGCGACCAGCGCCTTGGCCGTCGAGAACATCTCACCCACGCCAATGGCAAACGCCAGCGACGTGTCCTTGACCAGCGTGATAATCTCGTTGCCCATCGCCGGCAGAATACGCTTGGCGACCTGCGGCATCACGATATACAGAAACGTCTGCACGCGCGAATAGCCCAGCACCTCGGCGGCCTCGTATTGACCGCGCGGAATGGACTGCAAGCCCGAGCGATAGATCTCGGCAAAGTAACCGGCGTAGTTGATGATGAACGCCACGACGCACGCCGTCCACTTGGAATCGGGCGTGAGCGAAATGCCAAACACGTAGTACGGGGCAAAGTAGATGGCAAACATCTGCAGCATGAGCGGCGTACCGCGCATGACCGAAATGTAGATGCGCGCAATCCAGCGAAGCGGCGCGATTTTGCTCATGCGCATAAACGCCACGGGAATTCCCAGCGGAATCGACCCCAACAGCGTCAGCACAAACAACTGCAAACTGACCAAGAATCCCTGGCCAAGCATCTGCATCATGACCTGAATAGACAACCCAAGCTCTCTTTCACAGTAACGGAACAGCGAACCCAATGCTAAAGCGGGTTTTCCAGGTGCCCGAGTTTGCCGTGAAAGAGGAGCGCCGCGTACTAAATGTACGCAAGCGACGGTTTGAACGGCAAAATCGGGTGCCTGGGAAAGCCGCTATTTGAGCACCCAGTTGTCGAAGGAAAGACCATAGCTTGAATATTTATCGCAGAGGTCCTTGATCGTGCCGTCCTCGTAGAGCGCCTTGAGCGACTCGGCTACAGCATCGGCCGACTTGGTGTCGCCCTTCTTAAAGCCAACGGCGTAGTGCTCGCTGGACAGCGGCTCATCAAGCTGCGTATAGGCATCGGGCTTGGCGGCAAGCTGATACTGGGCAATCGAAAGATCGCACGCCACGGCATCGACCGCGCCGCTCTCGAGCTGCATAAACGCCGTGTTGTACTCACCGATGGTGTCGAGCGTGGCAAACGTCGCCGCCAGAT
The DNA here is from genome assembly GCA_959028445.1 of uncultured Collinsella sp. GTDB lineage: Bacteria > Actinomycetota > Coriobacteriia > Coriobacteriales > Coriobacteriaceae > Collinsella. Next base: position 23,929 of record CAUFRY010000021.1, read on the forward strand.
CCTTCTGGTCACCCTCAAGCACATCCTGCGCAGCGGAATCGGTCTGGGTAATCACGGTCTTGCCGGCAAGATCGTCCCAGCTCTTGATGCCTGCATCCTTCTTTACCACCAGCACCTGCTCGTTGAGCATGTACGGCTCGGAGAACGTGTAGTCGTCCTCGCGGCCCTCCATGGTAAAGCCGTTCCAGATGCAGTTGATGGCGCCCGAGTTAAGCAGCGTATCCTTGGCATCCCAGTCGATAGCCTCGTATTTGACCTCCCAGCCCTGCTTATCGGCAACAGCCTTGGCCAGATCGAGATCAAAGCCGGTATACTCGCCATCGTCGCCCACAAAGCCGTACGGAGGATAGGACTTATCAAAGCCCACCACGAGCTTCTTGGACTCCGCAGCGCCCTTCACATCCTTGGCCGCGGCAGAGCCAGCAGCGGAGCCCTTGCCGGCACCACCGCCGCAACCGACAAGACCAAGGCCAAGCACCGTGGCGAGCGAGCCGGCTAGACCAACAAACTGACGACGAGACATATCGGTGTTCATGGTATCCCCCCTTGATGGCACTTTAGTTAAGTAAAGTGATTCGTGTAACGTCCAGAATCATACACTTTAGTGAGATGGAGTACAAGGGAGGGTTTGCCCGGCGTGGGCGGGGAGCGGCGCGTAATTAAGTTTCCTGCTCTACAGTCCTGCGCAAGACGGAAAGCACATTAAGTGCTTTCCTTTGCGTGCGGAACTCGCGATAAACTTAATTACGCGCCGCTCCCCGCCCACGCCGGGCAAACATCGTTGGACTTATCACTGACATGAAATAGGCGCTTGTATATCGTCCGCTAGCTTGGCACGGTACAATGCTTTCAGCTTTCAATTTGTAAATTAGTGGGGTTAATTCATGGCAGAATCTCGTGCGGAGCGTAAGGCTCGTCGTGCTTTGATCGAGGCGGCTGAGGGGTCAGAGGAGAAAAAATCTTCTCAGAAATCCAAGTCGTCTCAGGACGCGAAGGGTAAGTCGGCCAAGGGCAAGGCTAAGGCCAAGCGTCCCGGCTCTCGTCGGAACGAGGATAAGGCATCTCAGACTCGCTCCAAGCGCTCGCATAAAGATCGGGTTTCGTCTGCGCGTAAGGCTGTGGACCCCAAGTCCCCCTGTTCGATCATGAAAGCTTGCGGTGGGTGCACGGCGCTCAATCGTCCTTATAAGAAGCAGTTGGCAGCTAAGCAGGCTGCTATGGAGGAGCTTTTTGCTTCGCTTTGTGAGCGTGAGGGCATTGCTGTAGATCCTATTCGTGGCATGGGTGTCACCCTGGGCGACCCGGGCAAATATCCTGCACCGCGTGGCTTTCGTCATAAGGCTGCCACTCCCTTTGCTCCCGGTAAGGAGGGCGCCGTCCGTTGCGGTTTCTTTGAGCGCGGCACGCACAAGATCGTTGCCGTACCCGAATGCCCCGTCGAGGCACCGGGCGCCCGTCAGATTCTCAACGGCATCGCACGCGAAGCTGAGCGGCTGCATATTCCCGCCTTTAATGAGGACAAGCATCTTGGTTTGCTTCGCTATGCCGTCGTCCGCTGCGGTTGGCGTACCGACCAGGTCATGGTCACGCTCGTGACCGCTCAGCGCGACTTGCCGCATGCGCAGGAGTTCTTTGAGGCTGTCGCCGCACTCAATCCGCACATCGTCACCGTCGCCCAAAACATCAACGGACGTCCCGGCAACGCCATCCTCGGCGAGGAAACCCGCATTGTATATGGCGCCGAGTGCATGCGCGACCAGCTGCTCGGCTGCGAGTTCGATATCTCCCCCACCGCGTTCTACCAGACCAACCCGCAGCAGACCGAGCTGCTCTATCAGCTCGCGATTGACGGCATGGACCTGCAGCAGGGCGACGTACTCATGGATGCCTATTGCGGTAGCGGAACTATCGGCCTGTGCGCAGCTAAAGATGCCCAGAACAAGGGTATCGGCATTATGCTGCTCGGCGTTGAGCGCAACCCGGCGGGCATTGCCGACGCACGTCGCAATGCCGAGCTCAACGGCCTCACCCGCAGCGCTTGGTTTATGGCCGACGACGCCACCGACTACATCCTGGATGCCGCCGACAACAACGAACGCGTCGACGTTCTTTCCATCGACCCGCCGCGCGCCGGCTCCACGCCCGAGTTCCTCGAAGCTGCCTGCGCACTTAAGCCGCGCCGCATCACCTATATCAGCTGCAACCCCGTGACCCAAGAGCGCGACCTGCACCAGCTCCTCGACGGAGGCTATCGCCTGCTCAAGATCACGCCAGTCGACATGTTCCCTCACACCGACCACACCGAAACCGTAGCGGTCCTCGAACGCCGCTAACCAACCTCAGTAGATTTTTGGGACAAGAAAGGGGGCGACCCGTCTGGGCCGCCCCCCTTCGCTTGGTTTATAAATTCCGCTACATCCCATTGCGCAGATCACACACGCCGGCTGCCGCCATCTCGCGCAGCAGCGTCTCGCGATCGCGCGTCACGATCAGATCCAACGGGAAGTGAATCTCGTCGAGCATCTTGCGAGCGTAATCGAGCTTACCAATTGCCATGCCAATGTGCGCATCGGTCGAAACGCCAATGCCCACGCCCAGCTCGGCGCAGCGCTCGGCAATCTTGCGGCATACGGCCCAATGCTCAGTGTCGACACCGTGTTCAAGACTATGGTTGTTGATCTCGATAATCTTGTGCTTGGCCTTAGCTGCCAACAGCACCTCGTCGATATCGAACGGCACGCCCGAACGCCCCGTGTGACCCAGCATGAACACCTTGGGGTGCTCCAGGGCATTGATATACATCTCGGTCGTCTGGGCCAGCGTCGCGCCCTCAGCAATCTGCGGATTATGCACGCTTGCAACCAAATAATCCAAATTACGCGTAACCAAATCGAACAGTGAATGCTGACGGCTGTACGAATCGCCGGCGATATCGAGCGTGACAGGGGTGTCCTCGCCAAACAGGCTTCCGTCCAGCGAAACGATATCGGCCTCGGCACCACGCAGCACCAGCACGCCGCTCCAAATGCGCGGCCAGATATCCTGGTTGATAAAGAACTGGTAACTGCGCAGGTCATTGGGGCAAGCCGTAACCATAGAGCTCAAATGGTCGGCAGATCCGAGCACCTGCAGACCACGCTCTGCCGCCCAGTACACATTCTCCTCAATGGTCGAATATGCATGCGCAGAGAACATCGTATGGGTATGAATGTCACAAGAAAGCAGGTAGGGCATCGGGTCTCCTTATCTGGCACGGCCGTCGCTTATATTCATTGTACGCATAGCCTTCGATAGTCGTAAAACCACTCCATCCCAAAGACACAACGTCCATGACAACGGGGTCCGGCTTAACACCAAACCCCGTTTCGCGTAAAACATTGTAGGCAGAGCGCTCTACTTTTAACGATACTCGTCCGCCAACTGTTTCCAAGCGGGTAGCGAATTGACAATCGTTTCGTAGCTCACGCAATAGCCCAGGCGGAACCAACCCGGCATACCAAAGCTGTCCGAGGGAACCGCAAGCAACTCATACTTCTTTGCGCGCTCGCAAAACGCATTCGCATCGGGCTCGAGTGCCTTCACCCACAGGTAGAAAGCACCGTCCGGCTCAACATAGGTATAGCCGTAGTCCGTCAAAGCATCGGTGAGCGCCGTGCGGTTGCGGGCATAGGCCCCGACATCACTCGGCTCATCGATGCAATCGATGATCACGCGCTGGAAGAGTGCCGGTGCGCATACAAAACCCAGCGTACGGGCAGCGCCCGCAACAGCCGGCATCAGACGGGCAGCCTGCGGATTGGTGTTGGGAACCAAGATCCACCCCACGCGCTCACCCGGCAGCGACAGCGACTTGGAATACGAGTAGCACACGATGGTGTGCTCGTAGATCGAGGGCACCCAAGGCACCTCGGCACCGTACACGATCTCGCGGTACGGCTCATCCGAGATGAGCATAATCGGATTCTCGGGATCGCGCTGAGCGTTGGCCTCGCGCAGAACATTGGCCAGTCGCGTCAGCGTGTTGCGTGTATATACGGCACCAGTCGGATTGTTGGGCGAGTCGATGATGACGGCAGTCGTCTTATCGGTAATCGCCTTGAGCACGTTGTCCACGCTCAGCTGGAACGTATCTTCATCGGCGAGCGCCTCAACACACGTACAGCCGGCCTTCTCAATCCAAACACGATACTCCGGAAAGTACGGGGCGATAACAATAACCTCGTCGCCCGGGTTCGTAACGGCGTTGAGCGTGCAGGTGAGCGAAGCCGCGGCACCCACCGTCATAAAGACGTCCTTACCCTCATAGTTCGTTCCAAAGCGGCGGTTGAGCGATTCGGCGACGGCTACTCGACATTGCGGCAGGCCCGGAGCGGGGGTGTAGCCGTGCAACTGGTCACTCGGCAGCTCCATGGCCTTCTTAATCGACTCAGCCACGGCAGCGGGCGCCGGAACGCTCGGATTGCCCAGCGAAAAATCGAATACGTTTTCCGCACCGATCTGCGCCTTGCGCTCAAGGCCATAGCTAAAAATCTCACGGATGATGGAGCTTTCCGCACCGCGAGCATACATAGTTTCGTTGATCATCTGTTCCCCTTTCGCATAGGCGCTATTGTACGCTTTAGCCGAGCAAAGTGCCGCAGCAATGTTGATTGGGATGCAGTTCAAATGCGTGAAAACGCTCATTTAAGTCTGTCCCCAATCAACAGACGGCCCCATATCGCTCAAAAGAAAAAGCCTCCGCAGGTTTCCCCGCGGAGGCTTTCGCCACAAAGACTATTTGTCGGCGTCGGCACCGGCATCGACGGCATGGTCATCGTCAGCATCATCGGATGCGGCTTCGGCATCCTCCTGCATGGCCGCCTGCGCAAAGGCCGCGGCATCAGCCGCCAGCTCCTCCTCGCTCATACGAGGCGCGCGCTTCTTGGTCGGCATGCCGGCCGCCTTGGCATTGCGCTCCTCCTTGGCCGCCAGGATATCGCCCTCGCGCTCAAGGTAGGCATTCCACTCGTTGTCGAGCAGGGCGTTCACGGCGTCGCCTTCGACGGTCTCGCGCTCAAGCAGCACCTTCGCCATCAGATCGAGCTGATCGCGACGGGCGTCCAGGATCTCGACCGCACGACGATGGGCTTCGCGCATGATGCGCTGAACCTCGATATCGATGCGGCGTGCCGTCTCCTCGGAGTAATCCTGGTGATCGGCGTAATCGCGACCAAGGAACACCTGATGTTGTGCCTCGCCAAACACCTGCGTTCCCAGCTCCTCGCTCATGCCCAGACGCGTAACCATCTCGCGCGCCATCTTGGTCGCGCGCTCCAGGTCGTTGCTCGCGCCCGACGTGATGTCATCGCACATGAGCTCCTCGGCAACGCGGCCGCCCAAGAACACGGCAAGCTCGTCGAGCATCTCGTTCTTGGTCTTGAGGAAGTGATCCTCCTGCGGAAGCTGCAGCGTGTAGCCCAGAGCCTGACCGCGACTGACAATCGAAATCTTGTGGACCGGATCGGAGTGCTCCAAGATGTGACCCACCAGAGCATGGCCGCTCTCATGGTAGGCAATCGTGGTGCGCTCGGCTTCGGTCATCACACGACCCTTGCGTTGCGGTCCGGCAATCACGCGCTCCATCGACTCCTCGACCTCGTCCATCGAGATCACGGAACGATGGCGACGAGCAGCCAGCAGCACAGATTCGTTGAGCAGGTTTGCCAGATCGGCACCGGTAAAGCCAACGGTCATCTGGGCGAGCTTCTCAAACTTAACGTCCTCGTCCATCGGCTTGTTCTCGGCATGCACGCGCAAGATCTGCTCGCGGCCCTTTACGTCCGGACGGTCGACCGTGACCTGACGGTCAAAACGACCGGGGCGCAGCAATGCCGGGTCCAGAATATCGGGGCGGTTGGTCGCGGCGATCAGGATGACCGACTCGCTTTCCTCAAAACCGTCCATCTCGACCAGCAGCTGGTTGAGCGTCTGTTCGCGCTCGTCGTGGCCGCCACCCAGACCGGCTCCGCGCTGACGTCCCACGGCATCGATCTCGTCAATAAAGATGATCGACGGAGCCTGAGCCTTGGCCTCCTTAAAGAGGTCGCGCACGCGGCTGGCGCCGACACCCACGAACATCTCAACAAAGTCAGAACCCGAGATGCTAAAGAACGGCACGCCCGCCTCGCCGGCAACGGCCTTGGCCAGCAGCGTCTTACCGGTACCCGGAGGACCAACCAGCAAAACGCCACGCGGGATCTTGGCACCCAGCTTGCGATAGCGATCCGGATCGCTCAGGAAGTCGCGGATCTCCTCGAGCTCCTCGACTGCCTCGTCCACGCCGGCAACGTCTTCAAACTTGACCTTGGGGCGTGTGGCCTCGTTGGTCTTGGCGTTGGTCTTGCCAAACTGCATGTTCCTGTTGTTGGCGCCCATCATCTGGCGCATAAAGTAGAACATGATGGCGATAAGGGCGATCGTCGGAAGCACACTCATCGCCAAGTCGCCCCAAAAATCGGGATCGTTGGTGTTGACGATGTACTTGGTATCGGGGTGCTCCGACATGAGCTCGGCAAGCGAATCGGAGCCGACATAGGTCGAGGAGAAGCTCTTGAGCTCGCTCGTATCGCCCTTGTCCTTCTTCGTCTTCCAGTAATGACCCGTCACGCTTCCGTCTTGAACCGTATAGGTCAGATCTTCGACGCGATCCTGCTTGATGGCGCTCACCATCTCGCTCGTCGCGAGCTTAACGGTATTGCTGGAATTGGCAAAGCCGGAGCCCATGTTAAAGAAGGCGTAGCCCAGAAGCGCGCAAGCCAAAATAAAATACAGCCAGCCCGTACGCGTGGGCTTCTTGCCTCCGGGCATCCCCGGGATCTTAGGCTCCCGGGGAGTCTGGGAATTGTTATCGTTATGGTCGTCGGGCATCTTACGAATAAACCTCCGGTTTCAAAATGCCCAGATACGGAAGGTTACGATAGCGCTCGGCATAGTCGAGGCCGTAGCCCACCACAAAGGCATCGGGGCAATGGGTTCCAACATACTTGGGCGTGATGGCCGAGGTACGGTCCTCAACGTCCTTCCACAGGAAGGCAGCGACCTCCAGCGAGGCAGGCTTGCGGCTCTCGAGGTTCTTCATCAGGTACTTGAGGGTCAGGCCCGAGTCCAGAATGTCCTCGACGATCAGCACGTCGCGACCGCGGATGTCGATATCCAGGTCCTTAATGATACGCACGATGCCCGAAGACTTCACACCGTCGCCATAGCTCGAAACAGCCATGAAATCAATGTTGGTCGGCAGCTCGATCTTGCGCATCAGGTCGCCCATAAAGACAACAGCGCCGCGCAGAACCGCGATCAGCACCAGATCCTTACCAGCGTAGTCGCGCGTAATCTCCTCGCCCAGGCGAGAAACGATACCGTCGATATCCTCCTGCGTAAACAGAACCTTCTCGATATCCGGATGTTGAGAAGCCATGACAACCCTTTCTTGTGCTTAATCGCCCACACACCGCCGTATGGACGCGAACTACACATTCTAGCAGCGCACGGGGTATATTTTCCAGCCCGCGCACCATCAGCGCGGGAATACCGTCAACGCCGCACAGAACAGCTGGTGCGAGGGGCTAATCCGCGTCAACCACGCGAAGCAGATAAGCCACACGCGTCGCCGCCGTGCATTTAAAACGTTCGTCCGCGCGAACTCCGGCGACCCACACCACGGCACCTCCCGGCGCCGTCCTCACCACGGGCACGCCGGCGCGCTCGGAAACGGGAATGCGAGCCTCGCCTAGCAAGTCGGATACCTTCTTGCTTCGGCCACTCATTCCTAACGGGCACATCACGTCTCCCGGTGCGGGACCGTCCACCCACAGGCGCGCCAATCGCGCCTCTGCAGGGATCTCGCCACGTGAGCCCGCCAGGATCCGCTCACTATCGCTGTCGGCAAAACCCAGGGCAGCCGCGTCTACCAAAGCTGTCACTTCCCCGGCAGCCGCAAGCTCACGGGCGCGGCGCACGATATCGCATCCCGGCTCAACGCCCATCGGCTCTGCAATCAGCATGCGCCCCCCGCCCAACGGCAAACGACCAGGCACGGTAACCCAGTCCGCGACCAGGCCCTCACGAGCCGCCGGCGCCTTAAACGCCAGCATGCCAAACTCTACGCGTGCGTCAATCCCCGCTGGAAGCGTGACCGAGCCGGCGCCCTCGGCAACGCAGGAAAGAACTCGCTCCACATGCCGCATCTCCGGACGAGCATCCGGATCGATGCGTTTGATCGCCAGCCTCACGATACGCCGCGCGATTACCACCTCGGCCGCAGCAAGGCGCCTGGCATCGAGCACCAGCGCGCCCGCCGCCTCTTTGCGCAAACAGCTTCGAAACGCTTGTGCCGACAGCTGGGATAGAAACGCATCTTCGTCACCAAGGATCTCGCAGGCGGCGCCAATCGTCTTGCACGCGCTCGCATTACGCTGCGCCACCACCGGCATCACCCGATGGCGCACGTAGTTTCGCAGATACGAGACATCCTCATTGCTCTCGTCTTCACGCCACGGCTGCCCATGTACCTGTAGATAGTCCACTAGCTCGCCATGAGTTAGGTCGAGCAAGGGACGCACCACGATATTCCTTCGGCGGGGAATACTCGAAAGCCCAGCTGGACCCGACCCCTTAATGGCGTTCATCAAAAATGTTTCCGCGCGGTCCGAAGACGTGTGCGCGGTGCAGATACGAGCCGCCGTTCGCGGCGCCCCCGTCTGGGCGCAGAGTTCGCGAACATACCTCCGCGCCGCGGCATAGCGCACCTCGCGGGCCGCGGCCTCAATATTGCCCGACTCCCCATCAAAATAAGCGTGCTCCACACACAGCGGTAAACCATATTGCGCGCAGAGCTCACGCACAAAGGCCTCGTCGCCATCGGACGCCTTGCCGCGCAGATGATGGTTTACATGCAGCACATGCAGGCGCTCGCGAGCAATGGGGGCAACACCGCGTCCGTCTTGGATATCCAGCTTTGATGTGCACGCCATAAGAAGCAGTGCCGTCGAGTCCGCGCCGCCTGATACCATGAGCACGACAGGAGCAGCCTGCTGTCTCGTCCGGGTCTCATCGACTGCCCCAGGCACGGCATGGTGTCCGTAATGCTGTGATACCGTTGGCATTCGCTTCCTCCTCTATTCGTCCGCACCCATTGTATCCTTTGGAATCTTATGTCTCGTCTGCACCTTCATATCCTCGGCAGTGGCTCTAAAGGCAACTGCGCACTCATCGAGGGCCCGCAGGGGCTCATTATGGTCGATGACGGACTGTCTCGCCGCGAGACATTAAAGCGTATGGCAGAACTGGGGCTCTCGGCAGACAACGTCTCGGCTCTTCTCATTACTCATGAGCATAGCGATCACATCAAGGGTCTCGATGTCTGGTGCAAGCACTGGCACGGCCCCCTCTTTGCCAGCAGGGGCACACTTTCGAGCAAAGAAAATCTTTCGCATCTGCCTGTCGAGGAATTCGATCCCGGTGACACCCTATCCATTGCCGGCATCCACGTGCAAACCTACTCAACGTCACACGATGTCATCAATCCAGTCGGCTATCGATTCGACACCCTCGATGATTCCATCGGCTTTGCCACCGACACCGGAGAGCTATCGAGCCAAGCCATGAACACCCTCGAAGATTGTCGAGTCCTCGCACTCGAAAGCAACCACGATGTGACCATGCTGCGCGAGGGAGAATATCCCCGCTTTCTTCAGGAGCGCATCCTGTCTGAAAGGGGACACCTCTCCAATGGCCAAGCCGCCGAAGCCGCACGCGAACTTGTTACCGATCGCACCGAACAGCTCATTGCCATGCATATCAGCCAAGATAACAATCGTCCGAGCCTTACCGTCAAAAGCTATGCCAAAGCTCTGGCCGCAACCCTGGATGACGAGGTCGGCAGCTCCGCAACCCTTCTCCAAGGATCGCGAAAACTCTCGATACGCCCCGCAAGCCAGCATCGGCCAGTAACCATTCAATAGACTGTCCTAGACAGCAAAAGGGGCCGAGAATCGCTTCCCAGCCCCTTTTGCTGTCTTTTAATAGCGCAGAACACCAACGAAGTTAGTCGATGGAGATCTTCGTAACGTTCTTCTTCTCGACGATCTTGGGGACCGTAACGGTCAGGATGCCGTCAGCGTACTTAGCCGAGAGGCCCTCGCTCGAAGCGTCCTTTAGATACACGCCACGCGTCGCGCTGTACGAGCTGAACTCCTTCTGCAGGAAGTTCTTGCCCTCGTTCTCCTCGTCTTCCTCGACATTCACGCTAATGGACAGACGGCCCTCGTTAAGCTCGACATCGATATCGTCCTTGGCGACGCCGGTCAGATAAGCCTTGACCTCATAGCCGTCGCCCTTATCCTCAACGTCAACGGGAAACGCCTTGGAAGCAATCGAGTTGTTTGCAAGGTCGGTCATATCATCAAACAGATCGAACAGCGAGCTAGCAGAAGGACGAACGCCAAAAACCGAACGATAAGGAACCATGCTTGCCATGTTTACCACTCCTTTTAGGACTGCCGAGCCATCTTCTAGGTGACTGGGACTTCTTTTGACGCTCATATATATGCCCACACAGTGCTTATATATACATTGACTATAAAGTTTTTTGAGTCAAGTACTATAAGCATATCTAAGTGTAATTGACTCAGGTTTTAGTAAGGTTAAGGTTCTTTGAACCAGAGCTTAAATAACGAGTATGTTCGCAGCTACAAATAACAAGGGGCTTACAATGAGCGCGTACACGTTGTTGGTAACGAGCTAAAGGGCATCATGGACGACCAAAACCAGAACAAAATGTTTATGCAGACGCAGGGGGAAGAAACTTCCACGCAGCCGCCACGGTTCCATCGCCCCCACATCTCGCAAGAGCCCATTAATGATCCTGAGCCAGAGTATGTGACGAGAAATCGATATCAAACGCTCGAGGATGCCCAAACGGGACGCAAACATATGGGCGTCGCCTCGGGAGACCCTGTATATCTGAAAGACGCACCATTATCTAAAAACAGCGCAGCTAGTGATGAGCCGATGAAAGCATCCGCCGCTCATCAACAAAGAGGTCCTCGACCAAAGCAAACCTTAACGCATTCGGCTCGTTATCTCGAGACGCCAAAACAAGGGAAAACGATCTTCGTTTCGTCAAGTAAACGACGCAAGCAGCATCGACTGACAATCCTACTTTTGATCATTGTGGTCATAGCAGTTGCACTTGTGATTCGATTTATTGTCTTTAAATAAAAGCTCAATACCAAAAAGAATTAAATCGTCTGGCGTAAATGAGTTATTTATGCCCCGTAAACGCAAAAAAGGGGGAGGCCGCGAGGCCTCCCCCTTCTTCAAGTCGATTGA
>CAUFRY010000022.1 GCA_959028445.1 uncultured Collinsella sp.
CTGGTGCCCCCGGGCGGATTCGAACCGTCGACACCCGCTTTAGGAGAGCGGTGCTCTATCCCCTGAGCTACGGAGGCATGTTGTACTAGTGTAGCAGATTTGCCCCTTGGCCATGTAGCGCATGGCCACTCATCAAGAAGGCTCTGCAGCGAATTATCGCCGTAGAGCCTTCTCAATAACGGAAAATTATAACCCAGAATAACGCAAAATAATGGGATGGGGTTTCCTCTAACCACATGTAAGGGAAATTCCATCCCGGTATTCGGCTAAAAAATGGGACAAGCTTTCCCAACTGGCGCTCAAAAGGAAAATGCATCCCGGAATGAGAACGAATTCCGGGATGCATTTTCCGCCATCTATCGCAGACGACTAGTCGCCTTTGTGAAAGAGGCTTTTGATGGCAGCAGGGATGCTCTTGGCGCCCTTGGTCGTTACGTCGATAAAGTCGGGCGAACGCACGAGTCTATCCTCGTCCACGTACTTGCGCACAGCGCGCAGCGTCTCTTTGTCGTCGCGCGTCGAAAACGTAAAGTGACCGTTGTCCTTGGTGAAGATGGCAAAACGCGTAATCTTCTTGGTGCCGCGCAAGACCTCGGCGGCAATATAGTCGACCTCGTCCCACGGGATTTGAATATAATCCTCGGGATTGCGCTCGTTATAGTACTCAAACGCCTTATTGCCCACCATCACGTTACCGTGGCTGGTAAGCCCCATCAGGCAGGTTGCCGGCGTTGCCAGATCGACCGTGCTGTTCTGAGATTGCGCCATACGCGCCTCGCCCTCCAATAAAAACAATCGGACCGCATCCAGTGTACCCACCGGGTGCGGTCCGTTTCAATGGCTCAAAAGCCCTTGCCTAGCAATTCTCGGTCTTAAGCCGAAGCGTGCTTACATGAAGCCGCAGAAGCGACCGATGATGCCGACGGCGAAGAGAGCCAGGATGATGACGATCGGGCTGACCTTCTTCTTGAGGAGCTTGCAGACCAGCAGGGTCAGGCACACGGCGGCAAGGCCGGGGATGAGCTGATCGAGGTTGGCCTGAAGCGTGGTGACCTTCATCTGATCAAGGGCGGTAGCACCGACGGAGTTGTACATCGTCAGCGCTTCCTTGATACCCTCGGAACCGGAGGGCAGGCTAGCCCAGTCGATAAAGGCGCCAGCAGACTGCTTGACCGTGGAGACGATCGGGGTGAAGGAAATGGACACCCAGCGCTCGACCAGGGCGCCGATGATGAACATACCCAGGATGGAAGCGCCCTCGGTGACCTTGCCCATCAGACCACCGGAGAGGTCCTTGGCGATGGAGGAGCCGACCTTGTAGCCAAACTCCTGCGTGTACCACAGGAAAGCGTAACGGATGATGTTCCACGCGAAGAAGAACAGCAGCGGACCGACGATGCTGCCGGACATGGCCAGGGAAGCGCCCAGAGCGCCCAGAATCGGGCGAAGGGTGAACCAGAAGACGGGGTCACCGACGCCGGCGAGCGGGCCCATCATACCGACCTTGACGCCCTGGATGGCGACATCATCGATCGGAGCACCGTTGGCGCGCTCCTCCTCGAGGGCGAGGGTAACGCCAATGACGGGGGCGGAAACATAGGGGTGGGTGTTATAGAACTCCAGGTGGCGCTTAAGAGCGGCAATCTGGTCATCCTTGCTGGTGTAGAGCTTCTTGATCGCAGGGATCATTGCGAAGCACCAGCCGCCGTTCTGCATGCGCTCGTAGTTCCACGAGCCCTGAAGGAACTGATGACGGAAGCAAACCTTCTTGCGGTCAGCCTTGGTGAGCTGAATCTTGTTCTCTGCCATATGTATCACTCCCCTCCTACTCGTAATCGTTCAGAATGTCGCCGAGCGGGTCGCCGGAGCCACCGCCCATGCCGCCACCCTGCTTGGCCAGATCCTTAAGGCCAAGGTAGATGAGGGCAAGGGAGATGCCGATGAGACCAAGGGCTATCAGCGTGAGCTGAGGGATGGCAGCAAGGACAAAGCCGAGGACGAAGAACGGCCAGGTCTCCTTGGTGGCCATCATGTTGATGACCATGGCGTAACCGACGGAAGCGACCATGCCGCCGCCGACAGCCATGCCGCCGGACAGCCAGTCGGGCATAGCGTTAAGCGCGTTGGTAACGGCCTCGGCCGGGATGACGCACAGAAGCACTGCCGGGATGGCGATACGAAGGCCCTGCATGAGGATGGCAGCATACTGCCAGCGCTCGATGCCGGAGAAGTCGCCCTTCTCGGCGCAACCGTCCATGGCGTGAGCGATAGCGGTAGCAATGGTACGGCAGATCATGGTCAGGAACAGACCAGCGACCGACAGTGGGACGGCGACGGCGATAGCGGTGGTAACGGCCTTGGCCGAATCGGTGGCGCCACCGTTGAGGGCGAGCACCATGATGATCGAAGAAGCGACCGAGGCCAGAGCGGCGTCAGGCGCGACAGCGGCGCCGACGTTAGCCCAGCCAAGGGCCATCATCTGGAGCGAACCGCCCAGGAGGATGCCCTCCTGAAGGTGACCGGTTACGAGACCGATAAGCGTGCATGCCACGAGCGGCTGATGGAACTGGAACTCATCCAGAATGCCTTCCATACCGGCAAGCAACGCGACAATCGCAACAAGCAGAATAGTGATTGCAGACATGTATCGGACCCTCCTTTACTATGCTTGAGCGGCCAGTTCGGCCTTAGCTTTCTTCAACATGGCGTCGAGATCCTCGGAGGAATCCGAAGGAACCTTGCGGACCTCGAACTTGACGCCCTTGGCCTTGAGGGCCTCGAGAGTCTTAACGTCATCATCGCCCATAGCGACGGCGTTGGTGACGACGACCTTGCCCTTGGAGTGAGCCATGGAACCGATGTTGACTTCCTTGATGTCGACACCGGCCTCGATGGCCTTGAGCAGATCCTGCGGGTTCTCAAAGAGCAGCATGGCCTTGGTGTCACCAAAGCGCGTGTCCTTGACGACCTCGGCCATCTTCTTGATGGGCACGACGTTGGCATGGACTCCCGGAGGGGCAGCCTGCTCGATCATGGTCTTGCGGAGCTCGTCGTGAGCAACGCCGTCGGAAACCACGATGATGCGGTTGGGGTTGATCTGCTTGGTCCACGTGGTGGCCACCTGACCATGAAGCAGACGGGTGTCGATACGGACGTGGGCGATCTTGATGTGCCCATCGCCGATGACCGTTCCCGGAGGGATGGCGCCTGCAGGAGCAGCGGCGGCCGCAGCCGGCTTCTTCTCCTCGGGCTCCAGAGACTCGGGCTTGACACGCACGCCAGCCTTAGCCTCAGTCACGAGATGTTTTGCGATCGCATGTGCAGTGTTCTTTGCGTCAAAGCGCTGCGAATATGCCTCGATGAGCATAGGCAGGTTGACACCGGTGACGATAGCCCAGGAATCGTGGCCCTCGATGAGCCCGCTGATCTGGTTGAACGGCGTGCCGCCCCACAGATCAACGAGGAAGAGCACCTGCTCCTGGTCCTCGAAGGAAGCGACTGCTTCCTCGACCTTGGCACGGAAGTCGTCGGGGCCCATGCTCGGCTCGAGCGAGACCACGGCAACAGACGGCTGATCGCCAAAGACCATCGAGCCCGTCTGCTTGATTCCAGCTGCCAAGTCCCCGTGGCTAGCAAGAACAATACTTACCATCACATAACCTCCTTTTTGTCTACGTATTTCCTACACGACATGAAAGGAGTATACCTGTTTGGATTGTGGAATTATAGCTAAATCCGCAAAAGGTTGGATTATTTGTTTAAACGTCTAGGTTTGTTACAAGTTGATTACGTTACTGCTTTTTGACTCATTACACGACAAGGCGTCGCTCATCAAGCTATGTATTTTATAGATACAAGCAAGCTGTTCATTAATATCGATATTAAGCAAGTGCGAATGTGCTCGTACTGTCACTATTTTGTTTAAACAGACATGGCTTGACTATTTGCACGACTTATGCTCAACAAAACTACTCAAAAAAGTTGCGGTGAAATAGTTCTTGTTTAAGAGTCAGAAGGCTGGATTTAGGAACTATTTCACCGCAACTTATAGGGGATCCTAGACGATGTGGAGTGGGTTGGCGGCGTCGACGGCATCGGGTGCGTCGGAGAGGCCGTCAGGAGCAGCGTCTGCCGGGTCCTCGTCGGGAGTCTCGATCTGTTTGATCATGACCTCCTGGCCCTGCAGCAGGTATGTTTCACCGCTGCCGCAATGGGGGCAAGTCTTGCCGTGCTCGACCGTCGCGTAGTCGCGGCCGCACGCCTCGCAATGCGTCACGGCCTCGACAGGCTCCACGATAAGCTCCGCGCCCTGCGTGATAGGCTTTTTATCCGCCGCCCAGCGCCAAGCGTCGAGTAGTAGATCGGGGACGACGCCCGAGACCTCGCCCAGCAGCAGCGTGACGCTCGAAACGCGACGCACGCCATGAGCGCGCGCCACATTCTCAACATCGCGAATGATGTGATAGACGATTCCGAGCTCGTGCACTTTTAATTCCTTCCGCCGTTCTACCGAACGGCGGTCGGCTTGACGCTGCGCGAGCCCCAGACGGGCGATCTGCCTTTCAATCGTCGGGCATGGGCAAAAGCCCTATGCCCTCCTCTTTCAAGGCACCTCGCCACGCCTGGGACTCGCTCGCTGTCCAACCGCTCTCTGCGCCGTTCTCCTGCTTGTTGCGTTTCTTACTTCTTCCCGAATTTAATCTTGATGGCGCGCTTGAGCGCGTACTTGCCCAGGCTTGGAAGCTTTTGCTCGTATTTGACCATCGTGGAGCACTCGGGGCGGTCGCGATCCAGATGGATGGCGTCGAACGCGCACTTGGTGGTGCACAGGCCGCAGCCGATGCACTTGTTGGGGTCGACGATCGAGGCGCCGCAGCCCAGGCAGCGGGCGGTCTCGGCGCGCACCTGCTCCTCGGTAAAGGTCTCAACATACTCGCTAAACGGCGCAGCCTTCTCGCGTTCGCGGTCCACATGCGCAACCTCGCGGCTCGCGTTGTCGTAGCTCTCGATCACGACATCGTCGCGGTCGAGCGCGGTGTAGCGGCGCTGGTTGCGGCCGATGGTGAGCGTGGAGCCCGGCTGCACAAAGCGATGGATGGACACGGCAGCCTCGTGGCCGGCGGCAATGGCATCGATGGCAAAGCTGGGGCCGGTGTAGACGTCGCCGCCCACAAAGATGTCGGGTTCGGCGGTCTGGTAAGTCTGGGGATCGGCCAGGGCGCCCTGGCCGCGGCCGAGCTCCACCTTGGAGCCAGCCAGCAGGTCGCCCCACACAATGGACTGGCCAATCGACATGACGACACGGTCGGCATCGACACGGCGCAGATCGTTCTCGTCGTACTCGGGCGCAAAACGGCCCTCGTCGTCAAAGACACGCGTGCAGCGCTTGAAGGTGATGCCGCACACGCGACCGGCCTCGTCCAGGTGAATCTCCTTGGGGCCCCATCCGCAGCTGATGTGCGCGCCATCCTCAATGGCCTCGCGACGCTCCTCCTCGCTGGCAGGCATCTGGGCATCGCTCTCCAGGCAGAACATCTCAACGTGCTCGGAACCCAGACGGCAGGCGTTGCGCGCGACATCGATAGCCACGTTGCCGCCGCCCACCACAATGGTGCGGCCGGACAGGGAATCGATCTTGCCGCTGTTAACCTCGCGAAGGAAGTCGACGGCCACGGTCACGTCCTCGGCACCCTCGCCCGGAATGCCCGCAAGGCGGCCGCCCTGGCAGCCAATGGCAACGTAGAAGGCCTTAAAGCCCTGCGCGCGCAGCTCGTCGAGCGTCACATCGCGACCGACCTCCACGCCATAGCGGAACTCGGCACCCATCAGGCGAATAACTTCGACCTCGGCCTCGATAACGTCCTTCTCCAGCTTAAAGCTGGGAATGCCATAGGTGAGCATGCCTCCCGGGCGCTCGTTCTTCTCGAACACGACGGGCTTGTAGCCCTTCTCGGCCAGATAGAAGGCACAGGACAGACCGGCCGGGCCGGCACCGATGATGGCGATCTTCTGATCGAAGCCGCCGGCGCGCGTCGGCGTCACCACGGGTGGGACATAGCGGGTCGCGGCATCAAGATCGCGCTGGGCGATAAACTTCTTGACCTCGTCGATAGCCACGGCGGCGTCCACACGGCCACGGGTGCAGGCATCCTCACAGCGGCGGTTGCACACACGGCCGCAGATAGCGGGCAGCGGGTTCTCGCGCTTGATGAGCGCCAGCGCCTCGTCATAGCGGCCCTGCGCCGCGAGCTTTAAGTAGCCCTGGACGGCAACGTGCGCGGGGCAAGCCGTCTTGCAGGGCGCGGTGCCGGACTCGTGCGTCTCGATACGGTTATCGTTGCGGTAGTTGGGCGACCACTTGGTGTGGTCCCACTTGGTGGCATCGGGCAGCTCCTGGCGCGGATACTCGGGCACCTGTCCGCCGGCCTTTTTGCTGCAGAGCTTCTGGCCGAGCTTGGCGGCACCGGCCGGGCACACCTCAACGCAGCGACCGCAGGCCACGCACTTGTCCTTCTCGACCTTGGCGACATAGGCCGAGCGCGACAGGTTGGGCGTGTTGAACAGCTGCGAGGTGCGCAGGGCATAGCACACGTTGACGTTGCAGTTGCAGATGGCGAAGATCTTGTTCTCGCCGTCGATGTTGGTGATCTGGTGCACAAAGCCGTTGTCCTCGGCCTGGCGCAGGATGTCGTAGACCTCGTCGCGCGTCACGTAATGGCCGCGGTCGGTCTCGACCACGTAGTCGGCCATATCGCCCACGGCGATGCACCAATCGGCCGGGTCGTCGGCGCAGCCCTCACCCATCACGCGACGGCTCGCGCGGCAGCTGCAGGTGCTAGCGGCATACTTACCCTCGTATTTGTCGAGCCAGTGCTCAATATGCTCGATCGGCACCGACGTGCTCGCGGCGTCAATGGCCTTCTCGACCGGAATGACGTGCATGCCGATACCGGCGCCTCCGGGCGGCACCATCGGTGTGGCCTTGGACAGCGGGCCCTTGGATGCCTGTTCAAAGAACTTGGCGTAGACCGGGTGCTCCTCGAGCTGGCTCACGCGCATGTTGAGGAACTCGGCGGAACCCGGCACCAGCATGGGCAGCACCCATTGCTTGGCGCGCTCGGGATTTTCCCAGTTGTACTCGAGCAGGCCCGTGTAGCTCATATCGTCGAGCATCTTCTCGATCTGGGCCTCGGGCATGCCGGTGAGCTTGACCATCTCGGGCAGCGTGTAGGGACGGCGCATCTTCATCTTGCAGAGTACCTCGGCCTGCTCGTCAGTTGCGGCCTCGGCAAACGACCAGTACTCGTAGCCCAGCAGCTCGTCGCGATGCAGCAGGCGGTTAGTGCAGTGCTCGCACAGTTTGACGATGGCCTCGCGCGGATGCTCCGGCAGCGGCGGCACAAACTCCGCACCGATATCGGGCTCGGTGTAGCTAATCCCCGGTCCGTTGAGAATCATAGTCGTCCCTTCTCTTGCCGCAGCCTGGCAGGCACGCAGCGCCCCTCTTTTTACGGGCTCGACATGCCCCCACGCCGTTCACCCGTTATTGTTGACATTGTGTCAAAAACAGTATTGACGAACCGTCAACAATATTCAAGACTGTTAGGCGAACGGTCAGGCTCAAACGGATGAAAGGCGGCAAGCACATGAGCAGTAACGCAGCGAACACCTCTGTGGCCGACGCCGTCCCCGCGCCCGACAGCACGGCAAAGCGCTTGACGGGCGACGAACGCCGTCGCGAGATCCTCGATGCCGTGCGCACCGTAAGCTCCGAGCTGGGCGTGTCCCACCTATCGGTATCGGCCGTGACCAAGCGAGCCGGCTGCACGCGCTCGCTGTTCTACCACTACTTCGCCGACATGGACGCCGCCGTCACCGCCGTCATGGACGAGGCAATCGACGGTTTTATCTCCGAGCTCGAGCAGTGGAATGCCAACCGCACCGTCGGCGATATCGAGGGCGCACTCGACACCGTCGCCCCGCTCTTTAAGCGCCTGGTCGCCAGCGGCCACGAGCTGCCGAGTACGCTCACCTCCAGCAGCGGTGCGCTCTACGGCGGCTTTCTGCACAACGTGGTCCAACGCGTGACGCAGTATATCTGCGACACCACCGTGGTGGATTTTGTCGCCCATCATGAGCTACGCATCGACCATGTCTACGAGACGTTCTACACCCTCATCATGGGTCTTTTGATGTATATCCGCACGCACCCCGATGTGCCCGACGAGACGGTCAAGGAAATCATCGCCTCGACGCTCCACATCGAGGGCTACACCGCCAAGTATCCGGAGCGCAAGCCCCAGAACTGACGACATTTGGCCAAACTGCCCGCGATCAGAAGAGGGGCCGCGGGCGTGTGAAAGGAGAGCAGCATGCTGTTCGATGTTTGGGGTAGCGATACCCTTATCCACTGGGCCGGCTGGGCCATGGTCTTTATTGGCCTGATCGTGCTCAACGAGGTCGGCCGCCGCACCAAGCTGGGCGCCGCAATCATCTTTGGCGTGGCTCCGCTGGCCATGACCATCTACTGCGTCGCTATCGCCGTGGGCGTTTCGCAGGGTGCCGAGTGGGCGCTCACCAACCCCACCCATGTGTACCAGAACAGCTGGTTCCACTACGCCAAGGTATACGCGGCGCTGGCCGGTTGCTGGGGCTTCATTGCCATTAAGTACCAGTGGGGAAAGATTGGTAAGGCGCATTGGTTCCGCGCGTGGCCGTTTGTGATCGTCGCCATCAACATCTTGATCGCCGTCGTGTCCGACTTTGAGAGCGCCTATCACTTCTTTGTCCTGGGCCAGTCCACTTGGGTCACCTCCGAAGGTGCTACGCAGCTGGCCGGCTGGAACAACGTGTTCAACGGCATCGCCGGTCTCATCAACATCTTCTGCATGACCGGTTGGTGGAGCGTCTACGCCTCCGAGGATCAGACCGATATGCTGTGGCCCGACATGACCTGGGTCTACATCATCGCCTACGATATCTGGAACTTCTGCTACACCTACAACTGCCTGCCCACCCACTCCTGGTTCTGCGGCTTTGCGCTGCTGCTGGCGCCCACCGTCGCCGCCTTTATCTGGAACAAGGGCGGCTGGATCCAGAACCGCGCCTTTACGCTGGCCATTTGGTGCATGTTTGCCCAGGTGTTCCCGTACTTCCAGGAGGAGTCCATCTTTGTGACCCACTCCACGCTCGACCCCGGCGCCGCTACCGCGGTCTCGATCGCCGCACTGGTCGCCAACATCGCCGCGATCATCTACATCGCCTACCGCGCCAAGAAGCTCGGCCGCAATCCCTACAAGCAGGATGTCTTTGAGGGCACCAGCGATTGGGAGAAGGCCACCGCTCGCCGCGCCAAGGTTGATTACGCGCACGCCGAGTAACGCGCCTGACGCAGACATCGCTTGAGCGCGAAGCAGCATAGCCGGCTCCGTGCAACTCAACGCATTGCAGAGCCCCCGGAATGTGATTCGTTCGCGTTCCGGGGGCTTTTTGCTGCCGCGAGGATGCGGCTGAACGATGCGCTCGGGTTAAATCGGATCTTATATTTCGCATGCGCTTTATATGGCTCCATTTTTGGGTACAGTGTTGTCCCGATATTGAGCTTGGGGGATATATGAAAGATGAGACGATGGGCCAAGAGGATGCGGCCCAAGATGCAGAAGCGTGCGCCGAGGCCCTGGAGAGCCTAGACCAGATCGCGCTGGCCGAAATTGCGTTTGACGATTCGAGCGTCGATGCGCAGGATGAGCCGGAAATCGAGGCGCAGCCCGATGATCAGGATGCAAAAGACGATGGCGCCGCGCCCACCGAAGACGAGGCGGGGCACGAGGATTCCGAATGTGAGGCCGACGACCAGACCGAATCCGATACGAGCGAGGAAACCATCTTGCTCGACAGCTTGCCGGCCGAGGATTCGCTGACCCGCGAGCTTCCTGGCCTGGGTTCCGCACCAGCCGTGGACGAAACCATCGCCATGGGCGATATTCCCCTGCCGTCCGTTCCCTCGGCACGCGAGGCCGAGGTTCGCCATCGCAAGATGTCGCCCAAGCGCCGCAATCTGATGGTCGCCGGTGTCGTGGCCGTCGCGCTCGTCGCCGGCGGCGCAGGCTACGCAGCCTGGAACGGATACCGGCAAGAGCAGGCTGCCATCACCGCCGCCAATGCCCACACGATGATGTCGGTGCAGATTGGCGTGCATGCCGCGGGCCTCGACTGTTCCGCCGGCTCCAAGATTCCCGTACAGGTGAGCGGTCAGGACGCTGATGGCTCCTCCGTGAGCGAAACGCTCTATGTTGACGAGCACGGCCGCGGCATCAAACTGCTGCCCGGCGATTACACGCTCTCCATCGCTGCCTCCCCCATCGCGGCCGACGGCACCATCTATACCGTCCCGACCACCAAGACGCAGGTCACCGTTAAGAGCGATGGACAGGATTTAAGTGCCCAGGCCACCTTTAAGCTCAAGGTGCCTTCGGCCGACACGGTGACTGACGACCAGATCGATGCCGCCGCCAAGTATGCCGAGGAGGGCGGTGCGAGCTCCGCCGCGGCTGCCAAAGTGCTCCAGCAGGCAGCAACCGCGCGGCGCGACGCCGCCGTCAATGCCGTGAGCGCGCAAAAGGCACAGGCGTCCCGTGATGCTGACGCTCGCCACAAGGCAACCGACCTCTACCAGCTCGATATCCCCGTCGAGTGGTACGGCAAGGTCGAGACTTGGCAAAATGGCAGCACGCTATGCATCTATCTTGCCGGCGACAGCGATACGCCGATTGTGACGCTCGTCGCGGTGCGCGAGGGCGAGAGCTTTACGCCCGATGAGGGCGATACGGTTTTGGGTGCGGCCAATCTAGGCAACGGTTATACCGTCTATGCCAGCGGCCCCGTCTATCCGTACGTGGTGCCCCAGACTATCAACGGGCGCACCCAGGATCCAGTGTCGACCTACCCCATGGACGCGGCCATTGAGCTTGTCGAGCTTACGACCGGCAACCGCTATACGTATAGCCAGATCAAGAACGACCTGGTGGGTAAAGACGGCAAGGCCGATGGTGCCACTAAGCTCGAAACCGACTACCTCGCGCAGATCCTGCTGCCGAGTATCAAAGCCCAGGACTAGCCTGGCGCAGCAAGGTGCTCCCCAACCGTGATGAAGGAGCCAGGAGGTCCTGACCCCACAGGTCCATAGATGATTAGGCAAGGAGCCACTTCCATGCGGGCACAACGTGGACCACACCGTGCTCGCATGGAATATCGGTCTGTTCATCCATGGTAACGATTGCCGACTCGCCAAGATCGAACTGGGCCATCGAGGCATCAAGCGCGGCAATTTCGCGCTCGCGCGTTTTCTCACTTGCCATATCCGCACTTACCTGAATCAGGCTATAAGCCCGCATGAGAAGCGCGTCCCCAGCCACAAAGTCCACCTCATGGCTTTTGCTCTTCTCTTTGATCAGCAGGCGGCAGACCGAGCCGGTCCTCACCGCGGGAGTCCTTCTTCTTAGCGCATTGAACACTGCGGTCTCGAGCCTCTGGCCCTGGTCCAATGCCGATGCGGGAGAGAATGCTCCAAACATCGCAGGATCGACAGCGTAGACCTTAGACGCAGACCGCATGTTATTTGCCAGTGAACGCGTGAACTCCGGCACAGAAAACAACAGGTAGGCGTCCTCATAATACTCAAGTAAGTCGCTGAGCGAATTACGACTGACGGGTATCTGCCTGCTCTTGAACTCGTTATACACTTTGTTCACCGACAGCTCTCGTCCCGAAGATGCCATACACCGCGTCAGGAACAGCGATGCCAGGCGAGGGTTCTTGACGTCGTAGCGTTCAACGACGTCCATGGCGACCGTTCGCGAAGCATATTCCTGTAGCAGCTGAATCGCGTCTGCAGGCGTCTGCTCAAGTGTCGCAATGAATCCCCCTCGTTCAAGATACCCGATCAGATGATGTCGAAGCAGCGCTGCATCGCTCGGGGAAAAGGTCGCATCTGGCTCGAGAACGCTCCCCGTCTTATATCGAACGTATTCCGAAAAACTCAACGGAAAAAGCTCTCGCACAAGAGAACGACCCCTGAACTCGCTCTTAAGTTCTGAGGACAGCATCTTAGAAGAAGATCCCGTCACATAGACGGTCGCTTTCTCCGTATCGACTACACGCCGCAGAAACGCACCCCATTCGGGAATTTCCTGGATCTCGTCAAAGAAAATGTAAGCGCCCTCGGTTCGAGCAACAGGATACAGCGCATAGAACGTGTCGAGCACGTCCGCCAGCAGCGATGGCTCATACGGGCGCAAGCGCTCATCCTCAAAATTGAAGTAAAGCATCCGGTCAAGCTCGACGCCCCGGCTTTGAAGCCGCCGCATCTCCTGATACAGGCGATACGTCTTTCCACAACGGCGGGCCCCCACAATCACATTTACGATGTTGTCGCGCTTTGGCTCCTGTGGGTTTCCTAGATCAAGGTCTCGCTCAAAGACCTGCGGAACCCCCTGCTGTTCAAAGTCCTTTATTTTCTGGGCGATCAAGTCGTTGAATGCCATGATTCTCCAATCTTGCTCTCTAGCTAATCAAAATTATACCGATTCTTGATTAATTAGAGAGCAAGATTGTGTGTAGCTTGATTAACACTTAAGCAAGTTTTATCACCGTTATTGCTCCGAAGGATATCGAGTGGCTAAGAGGACAACCGAGCTCGAATGCGACTCCCCGAGCAGTCAATTTGGGACGGGGCTTTTTTGACTACCCTCCCCCTGTAGAAAGATCCCTAACGCAGTTGCGGTGAAATAGGGATTGTTTTTGCTAGTCAAACCGCAAAACAGTCCCTATTTCACCGCAACTTATTGGTGGCCTTTTGGGTGGCACTCAGCGCCACGGGTCGGCTTCGAACATCGGCTCACGCTCGGGGCGTCGGTCGCTGTAGGGGTCGTAACCGTCATCGTCCTCGTTCTCGGCACGGATGTAGGGGTCGCGCGGCTTGGGCGCCGGTTTGGACGTGGGCCTGGGCGCCGGCGCGCTTGTCTTGATCTCGTCTTTCATCTGCATAGCTCCTTACATCGCATCCGTTTGGCATCATCGATTGTCGCACGAAAAAGGGCGGCGGACCCAATTGGATCCGCCGCCCTTGGCGTTTAGAAACGGCTGGCAGATTTTAAGGCATGTCCCAAAAATCTACTCGGCATCGGGGACCTCGTAGGTGGCCGCCGGCGTGTTATCGCACACGACGGTAAAGCCGCCGTCCTTATCGACATCGACCGTCACCTGATCGCCCTCGCGCACCGTGCCGTCGATGATGGCGGCGGCGATGGCGTCCACGACCTCGCGCTGGACCAGACGCTTGAGCGGACGGGCGCCAAAGACCGGGTCCAGGCCGCCCACGGCGAGCATCTGCTTGGCCGCCGGGGTGATGGCAAGCGTCATGCGCTCCTTGGCCAGACGCGCGCGGACGTCGGCAAGCTGGATGTCGACGATCTTCTCGATCTGCGCCATGCCGAGCGGATGGAACACCACGATGTCGTCGATACGGTTGAGGAACTCGGGGCGGAAGGTCTGAGCCATGGCGGCGTCGACCTGATGGCGCATCT
Organism: uncultured Collinsella sp.; assembly: GCA_959028445.1. Taxonomy (GTDB): domain Bacteria; phylum Actinomycetota; class Coriobacteriia; order Coriobacteriales; family Coriobacteriaceae; genus Collinsella. The sequence goes on from CAUFRY010000022.1 coordinate 13,584, forward strand.
CCTCCTCGTCCTTGCCCGAAAGCTCGGCGATAGCCTTGGAGCCCACGTTAGACGTCATGATGATAATCGTGTTCTTGAAGGACACCTGGCGACCCTGGCCATCGGTCAGACGGCCGTCGTCGAGCACCTGCAACAGCACGTTAAAGACATCCGAATGGGCCTTCTCCATCTCGTCGAGCAAGATCACGGAGTAGGGACGACGGCGCACGGCCTCGGTGAGCTGGCCGCCCTCGTCGTAACCCACGTATCCCGGGGGCGCACCGATCAGACGCTGGACGCTGAACTTCTCCATGTACTCGGACATGTCGATACGCACGAGTGCGCGCTCGTCGTCGAACAGGCACTCGGCAAGCGCCTTGGCGAGCTCGGTCTTACCCACGCCGGTGGGGCCCAGGAAGAAGAAGCTGCCGATGGGCTTGTCCGGATCGGAGAGACCCGCACGGCTGCGGCGCACGGCCGCGGCAACGGCGGAGACGGCCTCGTCCTGACCGATGACGCGCTTATGCAGCTCGCCCTCCAGGCCCTTCAACTTGTCGAGCTCGCCCTGCATCATCTTGGACACAGGCACGCCGGTCCAGGCGCTCACGACCTCGGCGATCTCATCGGAGGTCACCTGTTCGTTGAGGCCCTCGCCGTCCTGCTGCTTTTGTGCCTCGAGCGCGGCCTCGGAATCCTGAATCTGCTGCTGCAGGCCCGGAATCACGGAGAAGCGCAGCTCGGACGCACGGCCCAGGTCGCCGTTGCGCGTCGCGCGCTCCTCTTCGCTCTTGGCCTCGTCGAGCCGGCCCTTGAGCTCCTGCACGTGGTCGATGGCGTTCTTCTGGTTGAGCCAGCCGGCCTTTTGCACGTTGAGCTTTTCCTGGACCTCGGCGATCTCCTGACGTAGGGCCTCCAGACGCTCCTTGGAGGCGTCATCGGTCTCCTTCATGAGTGCCTGCTCCTCGATCTGCAGCTGGGTGAGCTGACGCGTGGTGGCATCGATCTCGACCGGCATGCTGTCGAGCTCCATGCGCAGGCGGCTTGCCGCCTCATCGACCAGGTCGATGGCCTTGTCGGGCAGGAAACGGTCGGCGATGTAGCGATCGGAGAGGTCGGCAGCTGCCACGAGCGCGCTATCGGTGATATGCACGCCGTGGAAGATCTCGTACTTCTCCTTGAGGCCACGCAGGATCGAGATGGTGTCCTCGACGGTGGGCTCGCTCACCATAACGGTCTGGAAACGACGGGCGAGCGCCGCGTCCTTCTCGATGTACTTGCGGTATTCGTCGAGCGTGGTCGCGCCGATCGCGTGCAGGTCACCACGGGCAAGCGCCGGCTTCAGGATGTTGCCGGCGTCCATGGAGCCCTCGGTGGCACCCGCGCCCACGATGGTATGGAGCTCATCGATGAACAGGATGACCTTGCCCTCGGATTTTTGCACTTCCTTGAGCACGGCCTTCAAGCGGTCCTCGAACTCGCCGCGGTACTTGGCGCCAGCGACCAGCGCACTCATGTCGAGCTCGATGAGGTCGCGGTCGCGTAGGGTGCTCGGCACGTCGCCGGCCACGATACGCTGGGCGATGCCCTCGACGATGGCCGTCTTGCCGACGCCCGGCTCACCGATGAGCACGGGGTTGTTCTTGGTGCGACGGGACAGGACCTGGATGGTGCGGCGAATCTCATCGGTACGGCCGATGACCGGGTCGAGCTTGCCAGCGCGGGCGAGGTCGCAGATGTTGCGACCGTACTGCTCCAGCGCCTCAAACTGGGTTTTGTCCTCGGCAGATGTCACGCGGTCATCGCCACGCAGCTCCTCGTAGACCTGCTCGATGCGCTCCTTGGTAACGCCGGCGTCGCGCAGCACGCGGCCCGCCTCGCCCTTATCCTCGGCAAGTGCCATCAGCAGATGCTCGGTCACCACAAAGCTGTCGCCCATCTTGGTGGCCTTCTTCTCGGCCTTTTCGATGACGCGAACGAGCTCGTTGGACAGGCCCATCTGCTGACCCTCGCCCGAAACCTTGGGTGCGCGGTCGATGGCATCTTGTGTGGAGCGTGCGAGCTGGGCCGGGTCGGCACCGATGCGCTCGATAATCACGGAGATATTGCGCTCGCCGGCACCGAGCAGGGCGGACAGCAAGTGAATCGGCTCCACCGCGCCGGCCTGCGCGTCGGCAGCCGTGCTCATGGCGGTCTGCAACGCCTCGCGCGACGTCATTGCTAGCTTATCGATTCTCATGGAATCACCTCTCTTGGGGCGGCCGCCCTACGGGGCGGCTTCACGTTGTTCGAGAAGTATTGTTGCCAGCTTTGTACGATCTTATACACAAATCTAAGTCTCTATATATAAGATTTTCTGAGTGCTCTCATGACATGCAAACCACCACAAAGGTGCCTGTCCCCTTTGTGGTGGTCCAGAGAAGAATCAGCCCCGATTAAAAGAGGCGGTATCAAGCCCAGTCTACGTTTGGCGATCCCAAATCGAAGCCCAATAGGGCCTTTTAGCCCCCCATTTCGAACGATCGCTTTCTTTTGAATATTGTCGTAAGCTTGTATCATCTATCTTAATGATTGCATATTACATGAGAGGTGCCCACCGTGAAACGCTCCACCTATATCGGCCTGCTCATCTTAGCGTTTGCAATTACCGCAGTCGGCGTAGGCATTATCTATCTCGCATTTCTCCCTGCCTCGGCGACGCAGGCGGCGGTTGAAACCATAAGCTATCCCATCGAAATCCTCACCGATATCGTCAAACCCGATTCAATCACCGTCGATTTCGACGGTACGCCCGCAGCGCTTGGGGTCAGCAACTATCCCCGAATCGAACTTGGAGCCACGCGCTATACCCAAGATGAGCAGCTTATCGGCAAGGCAACCAGTTTACTCAAAGGCAAGACGTTTAAGCGATGGTACGGCGCCGCAATATATCGAGCCAAGAAAGGCCAAATGAATGACGGGTATTATTCGACCCTTGAACTCGATGCGGCAAACGGGAGCAGACTATGCAACGTTTCATACGACCCCGGCTACGTGGACAACGAAGGGCCGGGGGTCTATATCTCGGATGGCGACGTAATCTACGTCATGGAGGGCGACCAGACGGCAGTCGTCGATTTTATGGATCGGTGTACCGAAGATGCCTACGAACAAACTTGCGAGCCCGATCCACAGACAGCGCGCGACAGTGGCTCAGCACGCACTTGGCTATTTGACGATGAAATAACCTGGACCCCATCGAAATAAGAACCCGCCGGACAGGCACCTTTGTGGTGGTCCAAAAAGAAGCCGCCCCAATAAAAAGAGGCGGCATCAAGCAAGTTTATTTTTAGCGTCCCTCAAGACCCGACGAGAACGCGGAAATGTAGCCCGGGGCTTACCCTTTCCCGAACGCGACCCTCGCGAAGCGCGTGAGCGAGCGGGAAAGGGTAAGCCCCGGGCGGACAATTAAGTGCGTTACTCGGCAGCGGCCTTGAACTTGTTGTAGTTGATCAGGCAGCCGGCCTTGACGATGGCACGCTCCTCGGCCGTCATATCGGCAATGTAGAGCTCAATCTGCTCGACCGCACCGTCGGCGCGCACCACGTAGGCGGCGATGTCCTTTAGGTCGCCATCGAGCGCGGCACGGATACCCGGCACAAAGACGTAGTCGCCCACCTCAAAGTTGGGCTCGGCCTCCATCTGGAAGGGCACCATGCCCCAGTTCATCACGTTGGAGCGATAGCGCTTGGTGGCGTACTCGTGGACGATGTTTGCCAGGCCGCCGATGACGCGCTGGCAGCTCGCGGCCTGCTCGCGGGCAGAGCCGTCGCCCGGCTTCTTGGCATAGAGCATGGAGCCGTACTCGGTCGCCTTGGCATCGGCCGCGACGCCGGCGCCGGCCAGTGCCTCAAACACGCCGGCAAGCTCGGCATCGAGCGCCGCCAAGTCGCCTGCTGCCTCGCCGGCAACGCGGCGCTTTTCCACCGCGTCGACCTCCTTGGAACGACCCACGTAGGCCGGATCGCGGCGGCTGAGAGTAAACTCGGCCAGGCCCAGCGGGTTGGAGCGGAAGGAGCTCGTCTCGCCCGAGGGAATGAGCTCGTCAGTCGTGGTGACCGGGTCCATGATCTTGGAGCACACCTTGAGCAGGATATCGTCGCCGAGAGGCTCCATCGCGGGCCACGGCTTGATGTTGGGACCCTCGACCAGCTCGTCGGCAGGCTCCGCCTTGCCAAAGCCCCAGTACACGCGCTTTTTGTACGGCGCGTCGTCAAAGGTGTACTCGCAGGCCTCGTCCCAAGTCTCCTCGGGCAGGTCGGTCGCCGGCGTCAGGACGCCGCCGTTGGCAGCCGTCGCCGCAATGGAGCGGGCGTCCATCAAGGCCACGGCGCTCAGCTGGCCATTGCCCGGCTTGGAACCCTCGCGGTTGGGGAAGTTGCGCGTAGTGTGGCGGATCGAAAGGCCGTTGTTGGCGGGCGTGTCGCCGGCGCCAAAGCACGGGCCGCAGAATGCCGTGCGCACAATCGCGCCGGCCTCCATAAGGTCGTAGATGTAGCCGCGGCGTGTAAGCTCGAGCGCCACGGGCTGGCTCGTGGGGTAGACCGACAGCGAGAACTCGCCGCAGCCGGTGTTGGCGCCCTTGAGCACGCGGGCAGCCTGGACCACGGAGTCGTAGTTGCCGCCCGAGCAGCCGGCGATAACGCCCTGCTGCACGTGCAGCTTGCCGTCGACGATCTTGTCGAGCAGGCTAAAGTGCGTCTTGCCCTCGCCGATCTTGGCGGCCTCGAGCTCCACCTCGTGAAGGATGTCCTCGAGGTTCTCGTTGAGCTCGTCGATCTCAAAGCCGTTGGAAGGATGGAACGGCAGCGCGATCATGGGCTTGATGCTCGACAGATCGACCTCGACGCAGCCGTCGTAGTAGGCGACATCGGCGGGCTTGAGCTCGCGGTAGTCGTCGCCGCGGCCGTGCATGGTCAAAAATGCGTGTGTGTCCTCGTCGGTGGCCCAAATGCTCGACAGGCAGGTGGTCTCGGTGGTCATGACATCGACGCCGTTGCGGTAGTCGGTCGTCATGCTCGCGATGCCCGGGCCCACGAACTCCATGACCTTGTTCTTGACGTAGCCCTTGGCAAAGACGGCGCGGATGATGGCGAGCGCCACGTCGTGCGGGCCGACGCCGGGACGCGGGGCGCCTGTGAGGTAGATGGCGACAACGCCGGGATAGGCAACATCGTAGGTATCGCGCAGCAGCTGCTTGGCCAACTCGCCGCCGCCCTCGCCCACGGCCATGGTGCCCAGGGCGCCGTAGCGGGTGTGCGAGTCGGAGCCCAAGATCATCTTGCCGCAACCGGCGAAGTTCTCACGCATAAAGGAGTGGATGACGGCGATGTGCGGCGGGACGAAAATGCCGCCGTACTTCTTGGCAGCCGAGAGACCAAAGACGTGGTCGTCCTCGTTGATGGTGCCGCCCACGGCGCACAGCGAGTTGTGGCAGTTGGTGAGCACGTAGGGCAGCGGGAACTGCTCCATGCCCGAGGCGCGCGCCGTCTGGATGATGCCGACAAAGGTGATGTCATGGCTCGCCATGGCGTCGAAGCGAATCTTGAGCGCCTCGGGATCTCCAGACGTATTGTGTGCCTGGAGGATCGAATACGCGATGGTGCCACGCTTGGCGTCCTCAGGCGTCTGCGTAATGCCGCGCTCGGCAGCCTCGGCCGCAGGCACGACCTCGCTGCCGCCGCGCAGGTAGATGCCGTCCTCGTACAGCTTAACCATACTGTCTCCCACTCTGCCCGAAAGGCTCGGGCGCATAGCATACATTCGTTCAATATCGTGCCATAGAACGGTTGCGAGTGGGTTACGAATCTGCACGTTCACTTTATCTCGGTAAAGCATAGAACGAGCCCGGTGCAGGACCGGCGGATTTGGTGCAAGTGTGTCCCTTTCAACTAGTCATTTAAGAACGTCCCCAATGACTACCCATAACAACGCCGATGTTTTGGCGCGGACAGCGAAAGCCCACCAATTCGGAGCAAAACAACGCCGCAAGTAGAGGACGGACAGCGAGCGACGTCCAGAGCGAACAAGTTGGCATGAAAAAGGCAAGGCATAGACCTTCTGGTCATGCCTTGCCTTTTGAATGACAAATTGTCGCTCTGGACGTCGCGCAGCGTCGGCCCGTTACGCGGGTTGGTAAACCCGCGTAACTACAAATCCCCGCCGGCGCCCAGCAGCTTACGCATGACCTGTTCGGGGTTAACTGAGCCGTCGCGCGGGGCCAGGGCGGTGATCTTCTTCTGCATCTTGTACTCGTGCAGCTCGTCCTCGAGCTGGCGTACGCGGGCACGGAGTTTTTCGTTCTCGCGCTCACGCTCCTCGGCACGCTCCTTCATATCGAGGATGCGCACCACGCCGGCAAGGTTGATGCCCTCGTCGGTGAGCTGGTTGATGAGCTCCAGGCGCTCGATATCGGCACGCGAATACAGACGCGTGTTACCGCCCGAGCGCTGAGGGTTCACCAGGCCCTTGGACTCGTAGACGCGCAGAGTCTGCGGATGCATGCCGGTCAGCTCGGCCGCCACGCTGATCATGTACAGCGGTTTGTTCCTATTGTCCTCGGCCATGCTACCTGACCCCTTTCCGTCTCGTTATCGTCCATCATAAGCCCGCGGGCGCGGGCGTGCGCCACGACCGCCCTAGTACGTCGCCTTGTAACGGTTGACCTTCTCGCGATAATCGCGCGTGTCGGCCTCGCGCAGCCTGGTCATGGCATCGCGCTCATCGTCGGACAGGTTCGTGGGAACCTGCACCTTGATCTCGACGAGCAGCGCACCCGTGCGGCCGCGATGCTTAACGTCGGGTGCACCCATCTCCTTAAAACGGAACTTCTTGCCCGTCTGGGTGCCAGCGGGCACCTTCAGACGAACCGTCGCGCCGCCGGGCGTGGGCACATCCACCGTGCAGCCGAGCGCCGCCTCATAGACCGAGATCGGCACCTCCATGGTCACGTCGGCACCCTTGCGCTTAAACAGCGGATGCTCCTCCACATGCGTGGTCACGACCAAGTCGCCGCGCTCGCCTCCGGCAACGCCGTACTCGCCACGGCGCTTGTAGCGCAATTTGCCGCCGTCGACCGCACCCGCAGGCACCGAGACCGTGATGGTCTGCTGCTCGCCTGTCGAGGGAATGCGGTAGGTGACCTTGTGCGTCACGCCGCGAAACGCGTCCTCGGCCGTCACATCGACGGTCAGCGACAGGTCGCCGCCCTTGCGAGCACGGCTGCGACCCGCGCCGGCACCGGCAGCGCCCGCAGCCCCGGCAAAGCCCGAGCCCCAATCGCTGCCCCAGGCGCCGTTGCCGCTAAAGATGCTGTCGAAGATGTCGCCCCAGCCGCTGGCACCCGCGCCGGCACCGTAGCCGCCGCCATACGCGCCGCCCGCGCCCGGCATGCCGCCAAACATGAGCATCTGGTCGTACTCTTTGCGCTTCTTCTCGTCCGAAAGCGTCTCGTAGGCCTCGCTGATCTCCTTGAACTTGGCCTCGTCGCCGCCGGCATCGGGGTGATATTTTTGCGCGAGCTTGCGAAACGCGCTCTTGATCTCTTTGTCGGAGGCGCTCTTGGATACGCCCAGGATGTCATAGAAGGTTTTGCCTGCAGCCATCGTAGCTCCTCTCCTGTTTCATCCGCCGCCCAGCGGGCGGCGGCTCATGCTTTCATATGGCACTAGGCCAGAAAGGGCCCCGGGTGTTGCCCCGGGGCCCTTCTCAATTACTCCTCGGTGCTCTCGGCCGTATCGGCCGCAGCATCCTCGGGCGCCGCTTCGGGCTCCGGTGCGGGGCGTTTCTCGCCGCCGTAGGTCACCGTCACCATCGCGGAACGCAGGATGCGATCCGCCATGCGGTAGCCCTTCTGGTACACGTCGTTGACGGTCTCATCGTACTGCGACGCGTCCTCGACGCGACCCACGGCTTGGTGCTCGAGCGGATCGAACGCCTCGCCCTTGGGGTCGATGGGCTCAACGCCCTCGTGCGCAAACACATCGAGCAGCTTGGCATGCACCGCGTCGACACCGTCGACGAACTGCTTAAAGTCGTCGGCAAGCTCCTGGCTGCGGGCATGGTCGATCGCACGCTCGATATCGTCAACCACCGGCAGCAGCGCGGTGACGAGCTTCTCGGTCGCGCGCTCGCGCTCGGCGATACGCTCATTGGCGGTGCGGCGACGGAAGTTCTCCCAGTCGGCCTGCAGACGGGCGGTGCGCTCGGTGGCGTCCTTTGCCTTGTCCTCGGCGGCCTTCTGAGCCTCTGCCGCAGCATCGAGCTCATTGCGCACGTCGGCAAGCTCCTTCTGGGCCTGCTCGAACTTGAGCTTAAAGTCGTTGTCGGCGGCTTCTTCACCGGCGCGGATAGCGGCTTCCACCATCTCGTCCTCGGTCATCGTCGCCTCCTTGTTGGAATCCTCTACCTGGTTCTCGGCAGCCTCGGCGGCCGGGGCCTCGTTGGCCTCGGTAACGTCTGCGGCCTCTACGGGAATCTTCACGTCCTTCTCCTCAGAGTCAACGGGGGCGGCGCCAGCGGCGGCCGCCTCCGTGCGAGCTTTACGGGCGGACATGATTATTTGTCCTCGTCGTCCACAACCTCGTAGTCGGCGTCGACGACGTCATCATCGGCAGGCTGGGCGCCAGCGGCACCGTCGGTCTGCTGCTGAGCGTCGGCGTAGACAACCTGGGCCAGCTCGTAGGCCACGGACTGCAGGGACTCGCCGGCGGCCTTGATAGCCTCGACGTCAGAGCCCTCGAGCGCCTTCTTGGCGTCGGCGATAGCGGCCTCGGCCTTGGACTTCACGTCGGCGGAAACCTTGTCGCCCAGCTCGTTAAGGGTCTGCTCGGTGGAGTAGCACAGGCTGTCGGTCTGGTTGCGGACCTCGACCTCTTCCTTCTGCTTCTTGTCCTCCTCGGCATGAGCCTCGGCGTCCTTGACCATGCGATCGACTTCGTCGTCGGAAAGCGCGGTGGAGCCGGAAATGGTGATCTGCTGCTCCTTGCCGGTGCCCTTGTCCTTAGCGGAGACCTTGACGATGCCGTTGGCGTCGATGTCGAAGGTAACCTCGATCTGCGGCACGCCGCGGCGGGCAGCCGGGATGCCGGTCAGCTGGAACTTACCGAGCGACTTGTTATCGCGAGCAAGCTCGCGCTCGCCCTGGAGCACGTTGATCTCGACGCTGGTCTGGTTGTCGGCAGCGGTGGAGTAGACCTCGGTCTTGGAGGTCGGGATCGTGGTGTTGCGGTCGATCATCTTGGTCATGATGCCGCCCATGGTCTCGACGCCCAGCGACAGCGGGGTAACGTCGAGCAGCAGGATGCCCTCGACGTCGCCGGTGAGCACGCCGCCCTGGACGGCAGCACCGTCGGCAACGACCTCGTCGGGGTTCACGGACATGTTGGGCTGCTTGCCGGTCATGGTCTTGACGAGCTCCTGGACAGCGGGCATACGGGTGGAGCCGCCGACGAGGATGACCTCGGTCAGATCGGAGAGCTTAAGCTTGGCGTCGCGCAGGGCGTTGGTGACAGGCTGCTTGCAGCGCTCGAGCAGGTCGCGGGTGATCTTCTCGAACTCGGCGCGGGTCAGCGTGTAGTTGAGGTGCAGCGGGCCGGACTGGTTCATGGTGATGAACGGCAGGTTGATGGTGGTCTGCTGGGCAGCGGAGAGCTCCTTCTTGGCGTTCTCGGCGGCCTCCTTCAGACGCTGCAGGGCCATGGGGTCCTGACGCAGGTCGACACCGTTCTCCTGCTGGAACTTATCGGCCATCCAGTCGATGACGCGCTGATCCCAGTCGTCGCCGCCCAGGTGGTTGTCGCCCGAGGTGGACAGAACCTCAAACACGCCGTCGGCGAGGTCGAGGATGGAGACGTCGAAGGTGCCGCCACCCAGGTCGAAGACCAGAATGCGCTGGTCAGTGCCCTGCTTGTCCAGGCCATAGGCCAGAGCAGCAGCGGTCGGCTCGTTGACGATACGCTTGACGTTGAGGCCGGCGATCTTACCGGCGTCTTTGGTGGCCTGACGCTGGGCGTCGTTGAAGTAGGCCGGGACGGTGATGACGGCGTCGGTGACGGTCTCGCCCAGATACTTCTCGGCGTCGGCCTTCATCTTTGCGAGCGTCATGGCGCTCACCTGCTCGGCGGTGTAATCCTTGCCCTCGATGTCGACGACGGCACGGCCACCCTGACCCTCCTTGACCTCATACGGCACGGTCTTGATCTCGGAGGTGCACTCGGAGTACTTGCGGCCCATGAAGCGCTTGATGGAGAACACGGTGTTCTTGGGGTTGGTGACAGCCTGGTTCTTAGCGGCCTTACCCACGACGCGGTCGCCGTCGGCACGGAAGCCCACGACGGACGGGGTGGTGCGGTCGCCCTCGGCGTTCACGATAATGGTCGGAGAACCGCCCTCGAGAACGGCCATTGCGGAGTTAGTAGTACCAAGGTCGATACCAAGAATCTTGCCCATTAGAAATTCCCTCTCTCTTGTGCGTTTGCACCGACTCGGCGGTCTGCCGCGCGGTGTTTCGGCTTGTCTTTCAGGATGTAGTGTATCCCCTTATGGGCCGGAATATACAAAATCTAAGTCAATTCATATAAGATTTCTTATTGCCAAGAGTTTAGGTTCGCAAATACGCAGGTAGACGCGTTGTTGGAGTTCTCGGCAGATCTATTGAGATCTATGTAGAGTTGACTGAGGCTTGAGCTTGGGGCGTGTGGAGCAGTCTGGGGCGGCCTTCAGGAAAGCGCATCCCGTTTTGAGCGTCGATTTCGGGATGCGGTTTCCGGTTGAGCCCTCAACCGGAAAGCGTGTCCCAGTCTGAGCGCGAATTCTGGGACACAGTTTCCGCTAGCGGGCCCAACCGGAAACTGCAACCCGGTTTTCGGCCAAATAACGGGATGCCCTTTCCGCAAGCTCGCTCAATCGTCCAATATTTCAAGTCACCTTTAGCTAACATTTGCGCAGCTCAACGGCCCCACCTGCGCGTTTTTTAGTAAACCTTGGCATACTCGGCGAACGGTATGAAGATGCCGGCCAGAGGGTATTGCAAACGGTCGCTCCCGTGGTATGTTTTTGCCCGAATCAAACCGGCGCGCATCGTCTGTAGCGTCGGTCAACAGAGAGGAAACTACCATGGCTCATCCCGTAATTGATGCCGACGAGTGCATCGCTTGTGGCGTTTGCGTCGACTCCTGCCCCGCTGGCGTTCTGGAGCTCCAGGACGTCGCTACCGTCGCTGACGAGGATTCCTGCGTCGCCTGTGGCGCTTGCCAGGACGCTTGCCCCGCTGGCGCGATCACCGAGATCGTCGAGGAGTAACAACTCCCCACTTGCACACTCAAAAGTACACCGTGCACAAAAAAGGAGGCCTCCGCATCGCCGCGGAGGCCTCCTTTTGCATTCGTCGTTACTAGGACAGATCGTCTTCGTAGGGCATTAGGTCCGCCAAGTAGCCTTTCTCCTTGAGCATCGCCTCGATCTCGTCGAGGGTTTGCTCGTCCTCCGCCGCGATGCGATGGAAGTGATAGCCGCTTGTCACCGTCAGCAGTGGAAAACTCTTGCCGTTGGCAATACCCTCCAGATAGCGCTCGATATCGCGACGGTTGCGAATGTCCAGATCGGCTGTGATCTTGCCATACACGCGGTGATTGACGATCACGTTGAGAACGGCGCCTCCGGCGTCGACGATGCTCGTGAGCTCGTCACTTGCCTGCTCCACGCTATGGTGCACCTTGACCACGCGCGTGGGAACAGCCGGGCTGCCCGCCGCCTCCTGCAGCACGTAGCCGCGATTGGTGGCCACGATATCGTGCCCATCGGCGCGCAGCAGGGCGATGTCTTGCACGACAATCTGGCGGCTCACACCCACCTCACGAGCAAGCGCACTGCCCGAAACGGGCTCCTTGGCTCGCTCGAGCACGCCTATGATGGCACGGCGACGCTCGCGGGCGTCCATTATTTACCGTCCAGCAGACGCAGGTGCTTAAGCGAGAGGTCGAGAATCGGCGCAGAGTGCGTCAGCGCCCCCGAGCTAATAAAGTCAACGCCCAGGTCGGCGAGCGCGCGGATATTGCTGGCGTCCACGTTGCCCGAGCACTCGGTTTTGGCGCGACCGGCGATAAGCTCAATCGCAGCAGCCATGTCGTCGTGGGTCATGTTGTCGAACATGATGATGTCGGCGCCGGCCTCCACAGCCTCGCGCACCATGTCCAGGTTCTCGCACTCGATCTCGACCGTCGTGGTAAACGATGCATGGGCGCGCGCCATCTCGATCGCACGCGTCACGCCACCGGCGGCATCGATGTGGTTGTCCTTGAGCATGACGGCCGTCGACAGGTTGTAACGGTGGTTGCTGCCGCCGCCGATCTCGACCGCAGCCTTCTCGAAGACGCGCATGCCCGGCGTGGTCTTGCGTGTGTCGACAAGCACGGTCTTGGTGCCCTCGAGCGCCGCGGCCATCTGGTGCGTATAGGTAGCGATGCCGCTCATGCGCTGCAGGTAGTTGAGCGCCACGCGCTCACCCGAAAGCAGCACGCGCGCATCGCCACGCACCTGGCCCACGTGGTCACCGGCGTGCACCTCGTCACCATCGGCAACATCAAACAGCACCGAACTCTGCGAATCCAGCAGCTCAAAGGTGCGAGCGAATACATCCAGGCCCGCGATGATGCCATCGGCCTTGGCGATAAGCTCCACCGTGGCGGGACGCGCCGTGGGACACACGCTCGCCGTGCTCACGTCCTCAAAGGTAATGTCCTCGCGCAGAGCCTGCAGAATCAGATCATCGACGACGAGCTTCATGGTAATGGGATTCATGGTCTACTCCTCCACGGCCTGCGTGCCGGCGGCACGGGCCAAATCATCGATTGCCAGGGTATCGGCGCTCAGGGCGCGATGACGGCCATCGAGCGCGGGATCGCCCGCCTGCTCCACGGCCAGCGACTCGCCGGTACGCATATACCACGCGGCGCGACGACCCCAGACCAGCGCCTCGAGCAGGCTGTTTGAAGCCAGGCGATTCTTGCCGTGAACGCCGTTGCAGGCCGTCTCGCCGGCGGCGTAGAGCTCGGGCATCGAGGTGCGGCCGTCCTTGTCGACCCACACGCCGCCCATAAAGTAGTGCTGCGTGGGCGTGACGGGGATGGGCTCGTCCAGGATGTCGCGACCGTCCTCAAGGCAGCGCGCGCGAATGTTGGCAAAATGCCCGGTCACCACATCGCGTTCGACGGGGGCGAAGCTCAGCCACTCGTGCTCGGTACCGTCCTGCTTCATCTGTTCGCGAATAGCGGCGGCGACCACGTCACGCGGCTGCAGCTCGTCGGTAAAGCGCTCACCGGCGGCATTGAGCAAAATCGCACCCTCGCCGCGGCAGCTCTCGCTGATCAGGAAGGTGCGGCCCGGCTGCGGCGAGAACAGTCCCGTGGGGTGGATCTGCACGTAGTCCAGGTGCTCCATCTTAATGCCATGCTCCTGAGCAATGTAGCAGGCATCGCCCGTGAGCTGCGGGTAGTTGGTCGAATGGTCGTATACGCCACCGATGCCGCCCGTCGCCCACAGCGTGTGGCGGGCATGGATCTTAAACGGCTCGCCGGCATGCACGCCCTCGGCGGCATTTGCCAGCTCGTCGGCAGGACGAACCGAGCTGTTCTCGTCCACGGGAACGGCGACGACGCCGGTGCACATCGTGGCGCCGTCACGCTCGCCCGTTAGGATGTCGGTCATGGCCACGTGCTCAAAAATCTGCACGTTGTCCAGCTTGCGGACAGCCTGAAGCAGCTTGGTCGTAATCTCCTTGCCGGTGATATCGGCATGGAAGGCAATGCGCGGACGGCTGTGTGCGCCCTCGCGGGTAAAGTCGAGACTGCCATCGGCCTTGCGCTCAAAATCCACGCCCATCGCTAGCAGGTCGTTGATGACCGAGCGGCTCGAGCGGATCATGATGTCGACGCTCTCGCGGCGGTTCTCGTAATGGCCGGCGTGCATGGTGTCCTCAAAGAAGGCATCGTAGTCCGTGCCCTCGGGCAGCACGCAGATGCCGCCCTGCGCGAGCATCGAGTCGCACTCGTCGACCGCGCCCTTGGAGAGCATGATCACGCGCGTGCTCGTCGGCAGGTTGAGCGCCGCGTACAGGCCCGCCACGCCGCAGCCGGCAATGACGACGTCGCACTCCATATCGGGGTATTGCTTGGTTTCCACAGGAATCCTCTCCCTTGAATGTGGCATAAGGGACCATCCCTCATGCCACATTGTTCTAGCGCGCTGCGTACTCGAGCATACGGTCGAGCGTGAGCTTGGCCTGGTCTGCTGCCTCGTCCGAGACGCCGATCTGCACCTCGCCCTCGCCCGTTTCCAGGCAGCGCACGAGCTTTTCGAGCGTGATGAGGTCCATGTTGACGCAGGTGGGCTGCACCGCGGGGAAGTAGAACTTCTTGCCGGTGCCCTGGCAGCGGCGCTCGAGCTCGTAGAGCACGCCGCGGACCGTCACGATAATGAACTCGCTCGCGTTGGACTCCTCGGCGTACTTGATGACGCCGGCGGTGGAACCGATGTAGTCGGCCTCCGCCAGGACGTCGGCCTTGCACTCAGGATGCGCCAGCACGAGCGCGTCGGGGTGAGCCTCCGTCGCGTCGACGATCTGCTCGACGGTAATGATGTGGTGGCGCGGGCAGTAGCCATTGTTGAGAATGACGTGCTTTTGCGGCACCTGCTCGGCTACGAAGCGGCCCAGGTTTTGATCGGGGATGAACAGGATATGCTGCTGCGGCAGCTCGGACACGATCTTGACGGCGTTGGAGCTGGTGACACACACGTCGCTCCAGCTCTTGATCTCGACCGTGGAGTTGACGTAGCAGACCACGGCAAGGTCGTCACCGTACTCGGCGCGGGCGGCGTCGACCGTCTCGCGCTTGACCATGTGCGCCATGGGGCAGTCCGCGCCCGGCTCGGGCAGCAGCACGGTCTTGGTGGGGTTGAGCAGCTTGGCGCTCTCGCCCATAAACTCCACGCCGCACAGCACGATGGTCTGCTGCGGCAGGCTCTTGGCAAGCTTTGCCAGGTAGAAGCTGTCGCCGACGCAATCAGCCACGGCTTGGACCTCGGGCGCCACATAGTAGTGCGCCAGGACCACCGCGTCACGTTGGGTTTTTAGTTGCTGAATGGCCTCGACGAGCTCTGCAGGCACCAGTGCCGCGCGCTCCGTTGCCGTCGTTGCCGATGCTAGGCCGGCCGCGATATCGCGTGCAAGCTCCGACGCATCCATGTTCGCGCTCTGTGCCATCAAGGCCCCTCTCTTTTGGCGAATCTTGGGGCTTTAGTATGACACCTAGGTTTACAGCTGACAAGACAGCTGTAAACCTAGGTGTAAAGTTGAAATAAAGATTCGATCATGTGGCAGGTCCATATTCGAACTGGCAAGCTGAGGATAGCCGAGCTCTCGATGGCGCAGGAGGCATCTTTCGCCACCGCAATACCGCTCGGCGCGAGTTGCACGACGCGGGGCGCAAATGGGACGCGTCTCCGCAAGCGGCGCGTGCCCGATGTGGCAAAATCGAATTACTAAGGGGGCCGAATGCTCAAGATTATTGCCTGCGACGACGACGTCACTTTTCTAGATAAACTGCACCGGATGATCGACCGTTGGTCGACCGAGACGGGCACGGCGGTCGATGTTGCGCTCGTCACGCGCGGCGAGGACCTGCTGGCCCGCCATGCCGCATCGCGCGCCGACATCATTCTGCTCGACATGATCATGCCGCTCGTCAACGGCATGGACACCGCGCGCGAATTGCGCCAGGCCGATACCGCCGTGCGCTTGGTGTTTCTCACCTCATCGCCCGAGTTTGCACTGGAGTCCTACGAGGTCCGCGCCTTCGACTATCTGCTCAAGCCCGTGACTTACGAACGCCTGGCGCAGTTACTCGACGAGCTTTCGAGCATGCGCCCGGCGGCGACCGACGAGCTCGTGATCAAAACGTCCTTTGGCTACCACGCCCTGCGCCTGTCCGACATCGAATATGCCGAGGCGCGCAACAAGCACGTGGTCTTCCACCTGCGCGACGGACGCGATATCGAGGCACTCGAGTCGTTCCGCAGCGTCGAGGACCGTTTGGCGCAAAATGTCACCTTCTTTAAATGCCACCGTAGCTACCAGGTCAACTTGCGCAACATCGACCACTTCGATCGCACGGACATCGCCATGCGCTCCGGCGCGTGCATTCCGCTGTCGCGCAGCAGCAAGCAGGGGTTCCAAGACGCCTACTTTGCGGTGCGCTTCGAAGGCAGGAGGCGCTGATGGTCTCCTCGGTCGAAATGATCCTTTGGGCAATCCACCACGCCACGACGTTGCTCTTTGGCGTCTTTGCCTCGGCGGCGCTGTGCGGTGTCGAGATCAACCGGCGTCATGCGCTTGAACTGGTGCTGGTCGGTGCCGTAACCGGATGCGCATTTGGCCTCGCCAATGCCGTCGGCGGCGAGCTTTTCGCCCGCCAGGTATATCCACTCGTCGTGCATCTGCCGCTCGTCATCTATTTGTGCGCGCGCTACCGCCTGAGCCCGCTGCTTGCCGTGCTCGGCATTACGAGTGCCTATCTGAGCTGTCAGTTCAGCAACTGGGTGGGCATCGCCGCCTTTGCCGCAACCGATTCGCAGATCGCGTACTACCTGGCGCGCATCGCGACCACACTCGCCGTCTTTGCCGTCCTGTTGCATTGGGCCGGCGACATCGGTCCACGCTTGGCGATTAAAAGCACCACCGAGCTGGGCATCCTTTTAATCCTGCCGCTCGTCTATTACGTCTTTGACTATGCCACCAACGTCTACACCACGCTGTTCCACTCGGGCTCGGTGGTGACGGTTGAGTTTTTGGCCTTTGCGCTCTGTGCCTTCTACCTTATGTTTCTTGCCGTTTACCTGCGCGAATACGAAGAAAAGGAAACCGCCGAGCGAGAGCGCTGGATGCTCGAAACCCGCGACAGCGCCGCCATCAAAGAGCTCGAGGCTTGGCGTCAATCTGGGCGCGAGCTGTCGATTCTGCGCCACGACATGCGCCACTTCCTACGCGGCCTTGCGGTTTTAATCGAAGAGGGTCACGTCGACGAGGCGCTCGGGCGCATCAACGAACTCTGTGAGACAAACGACCGCACCGCCGTGCGCCGCTACTGTGCCAACGAAACGGTCAACATCGTGCTTTCGTCATTTAGCTCCGATATCAACCGAAACGGTATCACCGCCGACCTGCGCGCCGCCGTGCCAGAGAACGTCCATGTGGCCGATGTCGACCTGTTTAGCGTGCTCTCGAATGCCCTGGACAACGCCATCGTCGCCGCGAGCGCCGCTCCCCAGGGCAAACGATTCGTCGATCTGGACCTGCGCTACGAAGACGGGCAGCTGCTGCTTTTGGTCTCTAACACGTTTGACCGCCCGCCGCGTATGGTTGACGGCATGCCCGTGGCCCAGCACGCCGGCCACGGCTTTGGCACCAAGAGCATTAAGTTCGCCGTCGAGCGCATGAACGGCAACTGCCAGTTCCGCATTCACGGCGACCGATTTGAGCTGCGTGCCGTGATGTAGGGACGCGACAAGCTGCCGGCATGCTCGGCCCGCCGGGGCCACCTTGCCAGCGCCGGTCCGCTACAGCGGCGCGGCGGCCGGAGTCAGCTGTTTAATGTAGGCCCACATGCGCTGCTTGGCGGCCTTGTCGGTGAGCGCCGCCTCAAAGCCGTCGAGCGCGAGCACGCGGCGCCCTTGCACATGGGCGACCAGGCCGGGCTTGAGCATGGCGGTGTCGAAGTCGTCGATCGCCACGAGCATATCGGCATAGGTCTCGCGCATGGTATCGGCCGCACGATCATCCAGCAACAGCACCGCCTCGGGGTCCAGCGCCTCGAGCGCCTCGCGGAACAGCTCGCACGGCAGGGCATGGCCCACCGCCACCGTTCCGTCGCCCGCACCGGCGACGCTTGCCAGCACGCAAAAATCCTCGGGCGCATAACCGATGGCCCCGAGCGCCTTACGCAGCGCCGCGCCATCCGCGCCTGCGGCAAGCTCGCCGCCCGAGCGCTCGGCCTCATCCAAATCGCCTTTTACCAGCACAATCGGCGAGCACGCGTTGCCTGCGATGCGCACGCCACGACCCGCAAGCGATGCGAGCTCCTGCTCGGCCGCCTGGGCGATGGCTTCTTTTTTCTGGCTTTGTGACATAGGTATGCGCTCTCCAATCGTTTGCGTGCCCACCATTATTTGACACTCCCCATGGCTAAAGCCAGGGGATTCTTGCTTCACCGAGAATTGCCTAGACTGCGCATGCAGCCGTAGGTCTTACGCCCTCTCCACAAGCGTTTGCGGCGTCTGCCGCGGTTCCCGCATGCCCTGCGGTACCTTCCAGGATTCTCCTTCCCTCGCGGGCGATGTTGACGGCGGCGTTCAGGTCGCGGTCGTGACGCATGCCGCACGCGGGGCAGTCCCATACCCGTTCGGCCAGCGTCAGTCCCCTGTAGACGTAACCGCATGCGGAACACGTCTTGCTGGACGGATAGAACCTGCCCACCCTTACGAAGCCGCGCCCCGACCATGCGCATTTGTACTCGAGCTGGCGCGCCAGCTCCGACATGGCGGCATCGCCCACGGCCTTGGCGAGGCGGCGGTTCCTCTGCATGCCCCTGACGTTCAGGTCCTCGACCGCGATGTTTTGGCTTTCTCCCACCGCATGCGTCGTGAACTTGTGCAAGGCGTCCTTCCGCCGGTTGGCAACCTTCTCGTGCGCCCGCGCGACCCTGACACGCTGCCTGGCGCGATTTGCGGAGCCCTTCCGCTTGCGCGAGAGCCGCCGCTGCTCCCGCGCCAGCCTCCTCTCGCTCCTTTGCAGGTTTTTGGGGTTGGGCAGGCGCTCCCCCGTGGAGCAGGTGGCTATGTCGTGTATTCCCGCATCGACTCCCAGGAACCCGACGGTCGGGGCCGGCGCGTCCGTGGCGGGGACGTCCGCGCAGCATATCGCCACGTAGTACTTGCCGCTCGGCACCTGCTTGACCGTCGCGGACAGGACGCGCCCCTCCACGGGACGGCTCACCCGCGCCCTGACGGTCCCCAGCTTTGGCAGCCTCACGTGCCTGGCGTCGATTATCCCGACGCCGTTCGTGCGGTAGCTCTTCCTCCCCGCGCGTTTGGACTTGAACTTCGGAAAGCCCACCTTGCCTGGTGCGCGGAAGAAGTTCTTAAATGCCTTGTCCAGGTCGCGCAGGGACTGCTGCAGTGCCATGGAGTCCACCTCGGAGAGCCACGGCGCGTCCGCCCTCTTCCAGGCGGGGATCTGGGTGATGTAGGAGTTGATGTGCCTCGATTTGCCCGTCCGCGCGTACTCGTCCCGCCTCATCGCCAGCACCCTGTTGTAGACCCAGCGGCAGCAGCCGAAGGTCTTCTGCAGGAGGGCCTCCTGCTCGGCGCTCGGGTATATGCGGTACTCGAAGGTCTTGTCCATGGCCCTCACGCGTTCCTCTGGTCCTCGATATACTGCCTGACGGCCTCGGGCGTCGCCCCGCCGACGGTCGAGACGAAGTAGCTGTTCGTCCAGAGCGTCGGCAGCTTGCGCTTCAGCTGCGGGAACTCGGCGCGCAGGTCGTGGCTGGTCCTGCCCTTGATGCGCTTCACGGCCCGGTGGATGCCGAACTGGGGGTCGACTGAGACGAGCATGTGCACGCGGTCGGGCATGACCTTGATTTCCCTTATCTCGAAATCGAGTTCCTCCGCGACCTCGTGCGCGATCTCCTCGAAGCGGGAGCCGATGCCGTCCACGAGCACCTTCCTGCGGTATTTCGGGCAGAAGACCACATGGTAGTCGCAGTCCCAGACTATGTTGTCGTTGCTCCTGTATCTATCCATGAAAACAGTATACCACTTGCAGCCGTATATGTATATCGGCTGACGCCGATGCGCCTTATATCCCCATATCTGCCTTGATTATCGACTTCATCCGAACACCTCCCACATTCATCCGTACATGTACG
>CAUFRY010000023.1 GCA_959028445.1 uncultured Collinsella sp.
TTTTTTGCGTTTACGGGTTTTTGTCTCACATAGTGGCTGTGTTTTATAACCCTCGTTTGTCGCATCTTCTGTGAACGGGCTACAATAACTTAGTCTGTGCGATATGGAGGTGAACATGGCTGAAGCTGGTATCGGCGTTGATATCGTCGAGATTTCCCGCATGAAATCAATTCTTGAAAAGACGCCGTCGTTTGCTCGGCGTGTGTTTACCGAAGAAGAGCGTGCGTATTGCGATGCATCATCGCGTTCCGCTGCTCACTATGCGAGTCGCTTTGCTTCGCGCGAGGCGGTGCTTAAAGCTCTCGGCACGGGTTTTAGTCAAGGCGTGGGTCGCAAGGATGTTTCGGTAACGCGTGATAAACTCGGCAAACCGAAGGCGCTGCTTTCGGGCCGTGCTCTCGAGATCGCTCAAGAACTGGGTGTTGTTGAGGTCGCTCTTTCCATTACGCTTACGGGAGACTTGGCCGTTGCGAATGCCATCGCGATTACCGAAGATGCTCGACCTAAGCCAAAAGATGAAAAACTGAGCACCAAGAAACGCGCTGCGCAGACATTTAAAGAGGCTCGCTCTGTTTTAGATGAGCTTGAGCAGCTGCAGAATTCAGCATTGACGGAGCACCTGGGCGATGCTTCGCAAGATACGCTAGGAGCATAGATGAAACCGGTTTTGAGTACCGAAGAAGTCGTTCGTCTCGAGGATATCATCGAACGAGAAGGGACTTCGAAGGCCGAGCTTATGGAGCTGGCGGGTGAGTTTGCCGCCAACGAGGTCTTGAAGCTCAATCCCGATCGGGTTCTCGTTCTGGTCGGTTTTGGTAATAATGGCGGCGACGGTTGGGTTGCCGCCGATATCCTGAGCCATAAGGGTGTGGACGTGGATATCGTTTCTCCGGTTGAGCCGGATGAGATTCCTGCTGCTCTGGCACGTCATGTTGCTCGTCGTACGGCCGGCCGCGATGTGCACGTTTGCGTCGGCCCCTCGCGTGATGAACTCGAGGTTTTGATCGATAAGGCCGATGTTGTTGTCGATGCCATTTTTGGTACCGGTTTCCACGGGAATCTGCGTGCGCCGTTCTCCATTTGGATTCCTACGGTCAATGAATGCGCCGATTGTGTCGTATCCATTGATGTCCCCTCGGGCCTGAATGCCGAGACGGGCGTTGTTGATGACGACTGCATTCGTGCCGAGCATACGGTGACGATGATTGCGCCCAAGATTGGTCTGTATAGCGCTGATGGCCCTGAGTATGCTGGCGATTTGATCTGCGGCAATCTTTACGACCGTCTTGACGAGGTCATCGATGATGTCGACCACGCCGCCGAGATTGTCGAGCCCGGTGACTTAGTTGATTACTTTGCTCCACTACCTACGAATATCGATAAGTATTCCCGTGGCTCTGTGCTTATTGTCGCCGGATCTGCGCAATATCCTGGTGCTGCCATTATGGCGGCCAAGTCTGCAGCTCGCGCGGGTGCTGGTTACGTGGCAGTCGCGGCTCCTGACGCCTGTGCCAATCTTATTCGCATGGCACTTCCTTCGATTCCCGTCTTTGCTATTCCGTCTGATTCCCGCGGCTCCTTTGGCGCCGCTGCGCGCATGACGGTGTGCGAGATTGCAAAGAAGTACAGCTGTGTACTGTGCGGTCCCGGTATGACGACATCTGCCGGCGCTATGCAGGTGGTTTCGGGCTTGCTCGAGCTTGATGTGCCGCTTATCTTGGACGCCGATGCACTCAACTGCCTTGCTAAGATTGCCATTGACGGTATTGATAGTAATCCCGAGATGTATCGTCGCGAGCAGCCGTTGGTTATGACGCCGCACTATCGTGAGCTTTCGCGTCTGGTTGCCGGCGACGAGGTGAACGACCTTGGTACCGCGATTGCGGCCGCGCAGAAGGTTGTCTGGGCTGCAGGCTCCGACAATCTGGTGGTCATTGCCAAGGGGCCGACGACGGCTATCTGTGGCGTTGAGCGTGTGCTGCTGCCGCTCTCGGGTCCGGCTTCTCTGGCAACTGCCGGTTCGGGTGATGTTCTCGCGGGTATTTTGGCCGGCACGCTTGCCACCATGCGCGACGAGATGGATCGTTGGGAGTTGCTGTATTCGTACGCCGTCGCACTTCACAGCTACGCCGGTTTTGCTGCGGCGACGGAGTATGGTGAGAAGAGCGTCATCGCGACCGATCTTATCGACTTGATCGGTCCTGCCATGGAACTGGCGGCAAAGGATGCGCTCGAAGATCTGGGAATCATGGACGAAGGGTCGGATGACTAATCATGAATAAAGCCGATTTGACGCGCTGGTCCTGGGTCGAGATCGACCGCGGGGCGCTCCGTCGCAACACGAGGGCCTATAAGAACTTGTTGAATCCACGTCAGCGCCTGTGCTGCGTGGTCAAGGCCGATGCTTATGGTCATGGAGCTGTTGAGTGCGCCAAGATCATGTATTCGGCCGGTGCCGACATGTTTGCCGTGGCGACGGTTAACGAGGGCGTTGAGCTCCGACAGGGCGGGATTACGAAACCCATCCTCATCCTAAGCGAGCCGCCTATCGAGGCCATTCCGACGTTGCTCGAGTTTGATATCATGCCCTCGGTCTATACGTCTGACTTTGCTCTTGCGTATGGCGAATGTGCCGTCGCGGCGGGCAAGGTGGGCAAGTATCATCTCGCCATCGAGACGGGCATGAACCGCATCGGCGTACATTACACGCAGGTGCTCGACTTTGTCCGCGGTATAAATTTCCATCGCGGTATTCAGTGCGACGGCGTATTTACGCACTTCGCCACGGCCGATGAACCTTCGGGCTGGGACTACAAGCTGCAGTGTCAGCGCTTTACCGAGGCCGTTCAGGCCATTAAGGATGCGGGTTTTGAGTGCGGTATCGTGCACTGCGCCAACACGCCGTCCTCGATGCTCGACCCCTCGATGCATTTTGATATGATCCGCGCCGGCGTTGGCTTGTATGGCATGCAGCCGTGCGAGCTGAGTGGCCGCGTGATGCAGCTTGATCCCGTTATGAGCGTCCATGCGCGCGTGACGCGCGTGGCACACCCTGCGATGGGTGAGGGCGTGGGCTACGGTTTTACCTACCGCGTACCGCGCACGCGCGTTCAGATCTGCACGCTGCCGATCGGTTATGCCGACGGCCTATCGCGTACGCTTTCCAATCGTATGGATGTGCTGTATCGCGGCGAGCGCGTGCATCAGGTTGGCAATATCTGCATGGACCAGTTTATGGTCGCCATTCAGTCCAACCCGGCACACGAGATTCCCGAGGCCGAGTATGGTGACGAGATGATCATTGTCGGCCGCGATGGCGATGCCGAGATCACTATGGACGAGATGGCCCGACTGCGCGGAACGATTAACTACGAGGTCGCCTGCGGCTTTGGCATGCGTCTCGACAAGGTCTACGTGTAGGAGCCGCTATGGGCGTCATGCACATCCCCGGCCATACCCATCAGGCACCACGTGAGGTCGCACTCGAGGAGATCGAGGCCGTTCTGGGCGATTGTCACCTCTGCCAGCTCTACCAGTCGCGTCACAATATCGTGTTTGGCGTGGGAAACCCCCGCGCTCGCGTGATGTTTATTGGTGAGGCGCCGGGCCGCAATGAGGATTTGCAGGGCGAGCCCTTTGTGGGGGCGGCAGGCGAGGACCTCAACGGCATTTTGTCGCTGGCGGGCCTCAAACGCGAAGACGTCTACATTGCCAACGTGCTTAAGTGCCGCCCGCCGGGAAACCGCAATCCGCGTCCCGAGGAAGTGCTGGCTTGCTCGCCGTTTTTGCGTGAGCAGATTCGAAGCATCTGGCCCGATATTATCGTGACGCTCGGCAACCCCGCGACGCACTTTGTGCTTAAGACCGAGATTGGCATTACTAAGCTGCGCGGCAGGTTCCACCAGATGGGGCATTTTGTAGTAATGCCCACGTTCCATCCGGCAGCAGCGCTGCGCAATCCGGCGTGGCAGGAGCTGCTGGAGGAAGACTTTAAGATGCTGGGCGACTATCTGGAGCGACATCCCGCACCAGAGGACGCCTCGGAATAATAAGGAGCATATATGTCCCTGGAGCGCCTGGGGGTAGGTACTTACAAAACGACTTGCGCTGCCGATACGGAGTACTTTGGCGAGCTAATTGCACCGTGCCTTGAGGACGGCGATGTGCTCATCCTGACCGGTGGCCTGGGAGTGGGCAAAACTCACTTTACCAAGGGCGTCTCGCGCGGGCTGGGCGATGGGCATATGGTTACGAGCCCTACGTTTGCGCTCATGGCCGTTCACGATCAAGGTCGTATTCCGCTGTTTCACTTTGATCTATACCGCCTGGAGCATGCCTACGAGCTCGAGGATACGGGCATTTTCGATGTGCTGGGCTATGAGGGTGCTTGCCTGCTGGAATGGGGCGAACAATTCCAGGACGAGCTGACGGATGAGTATCTTTCGGTGACGCTCAAGCGTGATGAGGGCGACAGCGATGTGCGAACGATAACGCTTGAGGCGCACGGTGACCGCGCAATGGAGCTTTCCCATTTGATTGATAAGGCTGTACAAGATGAGCTTGCATAACGACAACGCGCTGGTGGTGGCGCTCGATACCTCGACCGACATGCTTGCCTGCGCGGCAAGCTGGATTGATGGACAGACGGGCGAGACGAAGCTCGTGAGTGGCGACCACATGTGTCGCCGCCACGCCAACGTTGAGCTCGTGAATACCGTTGATGGCGTGCTGGCTCAAGCCGGTCTGGATCGCAGCGATGTTGGTTACTACGTGGTCGGCCGCGGCCCGGGGTCGTTTACGGGTGTGCGTATCGGCATCTCCACTGCCAAGGGCCTCGCGCGTGGTGCCAATGTTCCGCTGCTGGGCGTGTCGACGCTCGACGCTTGCGCTTGGACGGCGTGGAAGGCTGGCGTGCGCGGCAAGCTTGGTATCTTGGCCGATGCTATGCGCGGTGAGGTATATCCGGCGCTGTATATGCTGGTCGATGAGGGTCCCGAGCGCCAATTTGAGCGCGAACACGTGGTCAAGACCGCCGTGGCGCTCGATGAGTGGCGCCAAGCGGCGGACTGGGACCAGGTTCAGCTGACCGGTGACGGTCTCGTGCGCTATGGCAAGCTGCTGGGTGAGGACGAGACCGCCCGCTGCGTGGAGCGCGACCTGTGGTGGCCTTCGGGCGAGGGCTTGCTGCTCGCGCACGCTGCGGGTGACGGCGATCCGGCTCGCGTCCTGCCGATTTACACGCGCCTTTCGGATGCCGAGGAAAACGAGCGCAAGCGTCTTGGTCTTGCCGAGAGTGCGCAGAGTGAAATTACGGGCGTTGCCGATGAGCTCGCCGGTCGTCATCTGCAGTTCCGTCCCATGGGCGCGGCGGATGCCGAGGGCGCGAGCGCGCTGGAGGCTGCCTGCTTTGAAGGTGCCGGACACGAGGCGTGGACGCCGGGCATGTTCCTGTCCGAACTGGGCGAGGACGTCGCTGTGCCGCGTAGTTGGTGGGTAGCACACGACGACGGCAAGCTGCTGGGCCTTGCCGGCGGTATGGTCGTGGACGGTGATGTGCAGATTCTGGATGTCGCCGTCGACCCGGTACATCGCCGTGAGGGCATTGCCCGCAAACTGCTGTCGCACGTGAGCTATGATGCCCAGATGCTCGGCTGCACCACGGCTTCGCTCGAGGTCGAGGACGGCAACGAGGGAGCGATTGCGCTTTATAACGCTCTGGGCTTTACCGAGGCTGGCCGTCGCCGCGGCTACTATGGTGCCGGCAAGGATGCCATCGTCATGACGGCTCCGCTGCCCCTCGTGCTTCCGGTCGACAATGCTTCGCCCGAGCCGACGGCGGCAGAGCAGCGCGTATGGCCGCTGCCTGCGCCTGGGCGCTCCGAGGGGGAGCGTGCCGAAATTGAGCGCCGCCGCCTAGTGCTCGCTATCGAGAGTTCCTGCGACGAGACGGCCGTGGCGATTATCGATGCGGATGGCAATATGCTGGCCAACCAGGTGTCGACACAGATTGATTTTCATGCCCGCTTTGGCGGCGTGGTGCCCGAGATCGCCTCGCGCAAACACGTTGAGGTGATTGTGAGTGTCGTGGATGCGGCGCTCGAGGATGCCGCAGCATCGCTTGGTCTTGAGGGTGGAGCCATTGCCCCCAGCGAGCTTGCCGCCGTGGGCGTGACACAGGGTCCGGGCCTGGTGGGCGCCCTCGTGGTGGGCGTTGCCTTTGCCAAAGGCTTTGCCTACGCTGCCGGCAAGCCGCTCGTATGCGTCAACCATCTGGAGGGGCACCTGTTTGCCAACCTGTTGGCGCAGCCCGACCTCAAGCCGCCGTTCATCTTCACGCTTGTCTCGGGCGGGCACACCATGCTCGTGCACGTGAAGGCGTGGGGCGACTACGAGGTGCTCGGTGAGACGCTCGACGACGCCGTGGGCGAGGCCTTCGACAAGGTGGCCAAGGCGCTGGGCCTGGGCTATCCCGGTGGCCCCATCATTTCCAAGCTGGCCGAGACAGGCAATCCCCGCGCGATTGATTTCCCCCGTGCGCTCAACAGCAGGGGAGACTATCGTTTCTCGCTTTCGGGCCTTAAAACGGCCGTGACGCTCTACATCGAGCAGGAGACCAAGGCCGGGCGCACGATTCACCTGCCCGATCTGGCAGCTTCGTTTGAGGCAGCTGTCTTTGACGTGCAGTACAAGAAGGCCAAAAACGCATTGCACGCTACCGGATGCAAGGAATACTGCATCGGCGGCGGCGTCTCGGCCAACCCGCATCTGCGCGAGATGATGATCAAGAAGCTTGGGCGTCAGGGGATTCGCGTAACGGTGCCGCCCTTGTCTGCCTGTACCGATAACGCAGCCATGATCGCGGAGGTCGCCCGCCGTAAATTCGACCGAGGTGAAATCTCGCCGTTCGACGTCGACGCCGATCCGAACATGACGCTGTAGCTGGTACGGCGCGGTCCCCGGACGGAGGGGCCGGATATAAGGTTTCCTGCTCTACAGTCCTGCGCAAGACGAAGGCCACATTAAGTGGCCTTCTTTGCGTGCGGAACTCGCGATAAACCTTATATCCGGCCCCTCCGTCCGGGGACCTTTCTGTATCGATGCGGCTTCTGAGCCGGATTGGCGTCGACAACGTCCAACAAGGTTAACAAGCCAGCGTCGAATTTTCGGCGTTCTTTAGCTGAAAGAAAAAGTTGGTGTGCGGAGCTTTGCTCCGCATTTGGGATGGGAGCCCCTGAGAGCCGCGGGAGCCGGGCGGCGCATATGAACTTTATCGCGAGTTCCGCACGCAAAGGAAAGCACTTAATGTGCTTTCCGTCTTGCGCAGGACTGTAGAGCAGGAAAGTTCATATGCGCCGCCCGGCTCCCGCGGCTCTCAGGGGCATCTCTCATGCAAAAACTGTCGTGGGGTAAAGTCCGAGGTCAGTGGCGTTTTATACCGAGAAATTCAAAAAAAGTTGAAAATTCATTACATATTTGCGTTGACTTTAGGTAACTAAAGTTTCATACTCCTTTTCAACCACTGGGGGATGTGAACACGCACGGATCGTTCACATCATGATTGAAGAGGATTTCTTAGACATGTTCACGCATCAGCTAAACATTATCAGCGTAGTAATTATCTGATGCGGGTTAGCACATACAGCTAGCCCGTACGATAACGGGCGGCTGATGAAGATGAGGGCCGTCGAGTGCAACCGACGGCCCTCATTTTTTATGTCTAGGAAGTTCTTTTTAGAGGAGGAAATGTAATGAACGGAGTTTTGCTCATGGTTGTGGCCGCGGCGGTGCTCGCCTGCGGCTATCTGGGCTACGGCCGCTGGTTGGCCAACAAGTGGGGCGTTGACAAAGAGGCCCTCACGCCGGCCAAGCGCATGAAGGACGGCAAGAGCTTCTCGCCCGTCTCCGCCTTCACCGCGTTCTCGCACCAGTTCAGCTCGATCTGCGGTGCTGGCCCTGTCACGGGTACGATCGTCGCCATGGCCTTTGGCTGGCTGCCCGTCGTGCTCTGGGTCCTCGTCGGCGGCATCTTCTTTGGTGCCGTCCACGACTTTGGTGCCCTGTACGCTTCGATGAAGAACAACGGCAAGTCGCTCGCTCAGCTCATCGAGAAGTACATCGGCAAGACCGGCCGTCGCCTGTTCCTGCTGTTCTGCTGGCTGTTCTGCATCATCGTCATCGCCGCTTTCACCGACATGGTCTGCAAGACGTTCATGTTCACCCCGGCCGTTGACGCTTCTGGTGCTGCTACCGGTGCCATCGACTTCACCAAGTCCTATGCCGCCGGCTGCGCTGGTACCATCTCCATCCTGTTCACCTTCGTCGCTATCGCCTTTGGTTGGGCCCAGAAGAAGTTCAACCTCACCGGCGCTGCCGAGTTCGTCACCGGCGTGGTCCTCATGGTTCTCATGTTCGCCGTCGGTATGCAGTTCCCGGTCTACCTGGATAAGTTCCAGTGGTTCGCCGTCGTTATGGTCTACCTGGTCTTCGCTGGCGCTATGCCCATCCAGATGCTCAAGACCCCGCGTGACTACCTCACTTCCATCATGATGATCGTGATGATCGTCTGCGCTGTCCTCGGCATCGTCGTCCTGGGCGTCAACGGTCAGGCCACTATCACCGCTCCGGTCTTCACCGGCTTCTCCACTGCCTCCGGCATGATGTTCCCGGTCCTGTTCGTCTCCGTCGCTTGCGGTGCTCTCTCCGGTTTCCACAGCCTCGTTTCTTCCGGCACCTCTTCTAAGCAGGTCGAGAAGGAGCAGGACGCCGTCAAGGTCGGTTACGGCGCCATGATCGTCGAGTCCTTCGTCGGCATCCTTGCCATCATCGTCGCCGGCATCATGTTCTCCGACATGAACACCGCCGGTACCGGCGCCCTCAACGCCGGTGTCGCTTCCACCCCGTTCCAGATCTTCGCCGCTGGCATCTCCCGCGGTATGCAGGCCTTCGGTGTTGACGGCACGCTCGCTACCGTCTTTATGACCATGAACGTCTCCGCTCTGGCCCTGACCTCGCTCGACGCCGTCGCCCGCATCGCCCGCACCTCGTTCTCCGAGTTCTTTGCCCAGACCAACGATGCCCTGGCCATCGAGTCCAAGGCCGGCTATATGAAGGTCCTCGGCAACCCCTGGTTCGCCACGGTCGTTACCCTGCTTCCTGGTCTCGCCCTCGCTTTTGGTGGCTATGCCAACATCTGGCCGCTCTTTGGTGCTTCCAACCAGCTGCTCGGCGGCATGACCATGATCACCCTCGCCGTGTTCTGCAAGTGCACCGGCCGCAAGGGTTGGATGCTCTACGTGCCCGTCGTCTTCCTGCTCTGCTGCACCTTCACCTCGCTGGTGCAGAGCGCCATGGGCTGCATGGCCGCCGTCCAGGCTTACGGCTTCTTCGGTACCATCCCGGCTACCGCCACCACGGCCGCCGTCTCCGTTGCCGCCACCAAGGGCCTGCAGCTCGTCTTTGCCGTTCTGCTGATGGTCCTGGGCCTCATCGTTGCCGTTAACTGCCTCAAGGAGCTCTTCGGCAAGGAGGCCGGTTCCATGCCCGACGAGGAGCCCGAGTGGTCCGAGATGGGCAAGGCCGAGTACGGCCGCGCCGCTGCCGCTGAGGCTCCTGCCGACGCCGAGGCCGCCAAGGCTTAGTCGACCTGACGAGTTGAACGTCACATCTATATGACTCGGAAAGACCGGGTCCGCGACTTCGCGGGCTCGGTCCTTTTTTCATGCAAAAGCTGGTGACGCTCGAGTGTTCTCGCAGATGTTTTGCGTGGATAAGGGCGTGCGTTGTACCATATAGACGTATATGTGTACATATGAAAGGGGCCCCGTGGCCAAGACGGTATATTCCGATAACCAAAATAATGTCGATGCCCTGGCTGAACGTCTGAGCAGCCAGACGTCGCTTTCTGCCGAGCGTGCCAAGCTGGTTGCCTACGACCTGCTCTGCCGCAAGGCGCTCAAGATTAAGTCGAGTGCGCTGGCGCAGATTTTCCGCTCCGTCGATAAGGAATGTGACACCAAGGCGATGCGCGATGAGCTTATCGCGGCAAATATCGTGACAAAGATCGAGGGTAGCGGCATTAACGGGCGCCCGGCGTTCTATACCATCAATGCCGAGATCCGCGATGTCCAGGAGCAGCCTGCCGAGTCCGTCGAAGATTTTGTCGTCGAGGATTCCGCTGACGTGCCTGCTGTGGAAGAAGTTGCTCCGCGTGAGCATGTCGATACCGATGAGTTGCTCGATGAGAACGTCGTGCGTGCCTTTACGGCCAAGGCAGGACGCGGCGGTTTTGGCGGGGGTGGCAAGCGCGATGCGCAGCGCCGCGCCCAGCAGGAGCGCTTCCGTCGCGCCGTTGCTCAAAAGGGTGAGACGGATGCCGAGACTGTTGAGACCGAGGCTGCTGCCGAGTCGCAGAAGCCCACGAAGGAGCAAAAGCCCGTGGAGGCCCAAGAGCCCAAGCGCCGTCGCGGTGCTCACTTTAAGGCTGCACAGCAGGATGCCGCGCGTGAGGCTGAAGAGTCTTCTGAGGTTGCAGACGATGTTGAGGAGTCTGCCAAGAAGGCTCCGGGTTCGTGTCGTCCCGGACGTGGTTTTGCGGGGCGCGCGTATCCCGTAAGGCGTCAGGAGAAGAGCGAGCCGGCTTCGACCACTCAGACCGAGAAGACCGAACAAACCGAGAAAACCGTTGAGCCGGCGGCTCGCGAGCAGCAGCCTTCCGAGTCGCAGTCTGCGGCTGGCACCGAGGTCAAAGCTCAACAGTCCGCCGATAAGCAGGCGGGGGAGAGCGCCTCGAGCAAGCCCCGCCGCCGTCGTCACCGCGGCGGTCGTGGCTCAAATGCCGAGGCTGCGGCCGAAAAGGCAGCGACGCAAAGCAAGGACGCGAAGGCTGAGGCCCCGGCGGAGCAGCCCAAGCGCCAGCCGGCGAAGGGGGACAAGCCCGAACGTTCGCAAAAGAGCTCGTCCGCGCCAAAGCAAGAGCGCAAAGCTCAGGCAGATTCCAAGCGCAAATCCCAGGCTCAGCCCAAACCGACTGCAAACGTTGCGGCCGCCCAGCAGCCTGAGCCGCCCGCTCATGGCGAGGTTTCGGCGTTTGCTCTGGCACGTGTCCTGGGCAGGCAGCTGCTCAAGGTCGTTCCTACGCCAATGGCGCTCTCCAAGATTAAGGAGCAGCAGACTCAAATTGTTAAGGTCGAGGGCAAGGACGGCAAAAAGGCTCCGCAGCGCACTCAGCACAACGAGATGTCCAACCGCAAGATTGCCGAGGAAATTGCGATCATCCAGGCTTGGATTGAGCAGAATCGCGGTGCCGACACGCCGGTCGCTTCGCGTCGCCAGCGCGCCTACCAGATTTTTAACGATGAGAAGGCCTTTGACGGCAAGCACGGCGAGCGCCTGATTCGGCGTATGACCGAAAAAGGTATCAGCATGCAGGCGATTAAGGTCGCCCCCAACCGCCCCGTGCACTTTACGGGTTTCTTTACGCTGGGCGCCGACAAGCCGTTCATTATGGTCGAGAACCTAGACACCTATGACGAAATCGTCAAGCTCCTGCGCGGCCGCAAGCACGCCAAGCTTTTTGGCACCAAGGTGGGCGGCGTGATCTTTGGCGGTGGCTGCAAGGCGAGCGTTTCGCACGCACTGGATGATTATCTGGCCGAGATCGGCTATCGCTTTAACTATGTCTACTACGTGGGCGACATCGACCGAGAGGGTGCGCGCATTGTCGAGCAGACCCGTAACGCCAATGTGGTAGAGATTCGCCTGCATGCCGGTATGTATCGCGCCATGCTTGCCGAGCACAAGCGTCGCGTGAAGGCCGGCGGAGAGTGCGAACCCGCAGCTGCCAACCAGGGTGTGCCGCAGAACCTGGCGGCGACGATCAAGGATCTGCCCATGGTCACGCGCGTGCAGTTCCGCAACGTGCTGCGCGAGGGCGGACGCATTCCACAGGAGATTCTGATGACCGCCGACTATCGGGATGGCGACTCGGGAAGCTTCGACCGCATGCTCAACAACTAGGGCGTTCGGCCCCGGGAGAGTGGGGACACCGGCTTAGGTTTCCTGCTCTACAGTCCTGCTCACGACGGAGGCCACATTAAGTGGCCTCCTGTTCGTGCGGAACTCGCGATAAACCTAAGCCGGTGTCCCCGCTCTCCCGGGGCCTGTGGCTACTTGGTTGTCGCAAGCGGCTCGCTTTTCGGAACTGGGCTGATATTTTCTAGATGAAAGGCGCTCTTGGTCCTAATGGGCTTGGGGCGCCTTCGCGTTTCCTCGGCTTCGCACCCTTGCGGGTTCGAATCCCTCCGCTTGCCCACATAAAAGCGCCCTGGGCCGTTATGGGCTCAGGGCGCTCAGTTTTAATGGCTGGGACGGAGGGATTCGAACCCCCAACAGCCGGCACCAAAAACCGGAGTTCTACCGTTGAACTACGTCCCAATGTGTGGCGTTGCCCAAAAGCAACTCGTTTAGTTTACCTAATCTGCGAGGGCATCGCAAACGCCGTCGAGCAGGCGTACGGCGAGTGTCTGCGCGTCGCTGGCCGTGAAAGTGCCGTTGTAGCGCGTCATGCCCGTGAGCTCAATGCGAATGCGAGCCGGCTTCTGCTGCGCGGCGACATTGGCAGTGCGGATGCGCTGGGCCAGGTTGTGACACTCGGCGAGGGCGATCGTGGCGCGCGGCGCTGCATCTGCGGGCAGCTCGTCGCTTGCGATTTCGAGCACCAGGTCAACGTCGGTTGGAACCTCGGAGTCGCAGAGCATCATGCCGCTGTTGTCGGTCGTTGCCGTGGCGATATTCCACATGCGCGACGCAACACTGCGCGCGATGGGGTCCTCGCCGATAACGGCAATCTGGAAGCGCTCGAGCACGTTGGCGGCGCGAGCAAAACCGATGCGGGACTCGGCTTCGGTGACCGAGGGCTTGCCCTCCCACACATGGTGCAGGCGGTTGATGTAGGCGTAGGTGTCCTGGAAGGCCATGCCGTCGGCAAACAGGCCGACATTTTCCTGGAACTGCTGCAGGGCGGCCTCGGTATGCGGACCAAAGTAGCCGTCGTCTTCGCCACAGGCAAAGCCCAAAACGTTGAGAGCGCGCTGCAGGGCCTGCACATCGGCGCCATGGAAATTGGGCATGCGCAGATAGAGGGTGCGGTCGCCCAGCTTATACGAAGCGTCTACAAGGGCGCTCCAACAGGGGATATCGACGGCATGACCGGCAGCAAGGCCGCTGTCGAGCCTGAAGGTGCTGACGGCCTGCTCAGTGGTGGCTCCAAAGTACTTGTCGGTGACTTCGGCGGCATCAATCGTGTAGCCGAGCTGCAGGAGACGAGACTGCACGTCCTCGACGGCTGCTCCTTGCATGCCCGTTGTAATAGGTTCCATGAACGAACCCCTTTCGGCGTACCATTCGTACTATTTGAGCGTCTGTCGGATAGACAACGCAAAGGGATGCATAAACATGCACTCAACAGTGTAGCAAGTTGTGCCTAAATACGCTGCTGACAGGTTTTATAACCCCAGTTAGTTAAGGCGCTCCACAAAGAAATCTGCCATGGAGAGGAACAGCTCGCGTGCGTGCGGATCAAGCTCAACGTTCTCGATGGCCGCTTTGGCCTTAGCGGTCAGGTCGAGCGCGTAAGTGTGGGCGTAATCGATGGAGCCGGTTTCCTGGAAGATCTCCACGGCGCGTGCGAGCTGCGCGGGATCATCGGTGCCCGAGGAAAGAATCGCCTCGACCTCGTCGTGGTGGCGCTCATCAGAGAGGGTGTGTACGGCGACAAGCGTGCGCTTGCCCTCGGTGATGTCGGTGCGGAAGTCCTTGTTGGCGGCTTCCTTAGTGCCGACAAGGTTGAGCAGGTCGTCCTGAATCTGAAAGGCAAGGCCCGTGTGCAGGCCAAAGGCGCGCAGCGCTTCGATTTGCTTATCGCTGCCGCCGCCAATAATGGCTCCGGCGGCAAGTGGCGTGGCTCCGCTGTAAAACGCGGTCTTGTGCGTCGCCATGTCCAGGTAGTCATCAACCGAGATATCAAAGCGCCCGTCACGGACCCAACCCAGGTCGAGCGCTTGACCCTCGATGGTGCGGACGATCATCTCGGTAAGCTCGTGGAGCACGCGCAGCTTCACGTCGGACTCCAGCGTGGGGTCGTCGAGAACCGTCTTGGTGACCATGGTGAGCGCCAAGTCGCCACAATTGATGGCAAGGCCCGTGCCCTCGGTAAGGTGCATGCAGGGCTTGCCTCGACGAAGCTGTCCGTTGTCGGCGATGTCGTCGTGGATCAGCGCGCCCGACTGGAAATGCTCGATAGCTGCCGCGGCGCTGCGGGCACTCTCAAAGCTACCGCCCACTGCGGTTGCGGCGAGCATGCAGATAAGCGGGCGGTGGCGCTTGCCGGCGTTGGCCGTAAAAGCCGAGAGCGGCGCGTACAGGTAGCGCTCGATATCGGCAGAGGTCGCCTGTCCGTCAAAGAACGTGGCCAGATAGTCGTTGATCTGGTCAAAGTGCTGGGCTAAAAAGCTGGTAAACGGACTGGACACGGGTTCTCGCATTCTTTCTGAGGTTGCATTGATGCAATATGCAGACAACATATTGCCACATCAGGGCGTTTGGCGCGGCAGTTTTGGCGATTTAGGACAACGGGCGTGCGTTTGATGGAGCGTGCCTAAATCAGCCTAAAATGCTCGAGCGCCGCAACGACACCGTCGTGATCGACGGTGTCGGTCACGTAATCGGCCTTATCCTTGAGATAGTCCGGTGCGTTGCCCATCGCAATGCCGACATCGACGGCGTTCATCAGCGAGACGTCATTGCTGGCGTCGCCGATGCCGTATACGGTTCCGTGGTGGGGATCGAGGGCGTCGAGTACAGACTGGATGCCCCCGCGCTTCGTGCATTCGCGGGGCGAGATTTCGGTTACCTCGAGTTCGAGCTCGTTAAAGCACAGCAGCGGCTCAAGTGCCTTATCTTGAGCGATGTGGTTGGCGAGCGATGTAGACATCAAGATCTTGTAGGCGCTGTAATGTTGCAGCTGCGTGACTGCGTCGCCCAGGGTGCGCGCGTATCCGGGGGCATCAGGGGCATCGGCACTCATGCGCACGACGCCGTTGAGGCCCTCAAAGCGGATGACCTCGCCCGACTGCTCAAGATAGGGGGCAAGGCGCTGCAGCATGCCGGGCGTCATCGCTAAATCGCGAATCACGTGTCCCTCAAGTTCGACATAGCCACCCGCGAGGCAGACGATGCCGGCCCAGGGCAGCTCAAGAAGTTTGGGGTGGATGCAGCTGAGGGTGCGCCCTGTGCAGATAAAGGCCATGTTGCCATTTGCAACGAAATCGCGGACGGCCTGCGAGACCGCCTCGTTGGGATAGGGGGACAGGTCTCGCTCGCTCTCGGGAGGCTCTTGTGCCACTCGAGGGTCTTGCCAGGCGAGCGTGCCGTCAATGTCGAAGAAGCAGATATCGCCGTGCTTGTGGGTTGGGCTGGCGACAGGGGAGGCCGAGGCGGTGGGCACAAATCCCGGCTCGAGGCCCATGATCTGGTCAAAATGCTCTTTAACGCGGGGAACGGAGATGCCGATGATCACCTGGGCGGTCTTGCCCGTAATGATGAGACCCTTGGCGCCCGCCGCGACAAACGCCGCGTTATCTGCAACGATGGAAGGGTCTGCGACCTCGACGCGCAGGCGCGTGGCGCAGTTGGTTGCGCCCACAATATTGCCAACGCCACCTAAAAGCTGAATTGCCCGCTCAGCGAGGACGTGATCTTGATCGGATCGACTATTGACCTCGTCATTGGGAGATTGCTCTTTGGCAAAGCCGCTTCCCGTTAAATGATCGATTGCCGCGCGATTGGCGACATGATCCTCGCGGCCCGGTGTCATAAGGTCATAGATCAAGATGAGTGCTCGAAAACTCACAAAAAAGATGAGGCTAAAGGCAAGGCCGATACCGAGTGCCAAAAGATAGGCACCGGCATGCGTGCGCATGAGCGGAATAAAGTTGAAGGCTGCCATCTCCATGAGGCCGCCCGAGAAGATGCCGACGATGCCAAAGAGATTCATGGTTGTGGCAAGGCAAGACGATAAGACGGCGTAGAGAAAAAAGAGCCCGGGGTGGGTGAACATAAAGAGAAACTCGAGTGGCTCGGTAACGCCGCAAACCACCGAGGCGATGATGGCGGGAACAAGGATGACCCTGAGGCCGGCGCGGCGCTCTGGTTTTGCGGTGGAGTAGAACGCGGCTGCGATGGCGGGAAGGCCAAAGAGCTTGACCCAGCCGGTGGCGGTAAAACCGGCCCACGGCGCAAGTTCATTAAGGGGGCGCGTGCTATGGGAGAGGATGGGGAGCAAGCTGCTCCACGTGGCGTAGATGCCGTCGTTAATGATCAGGTTGTCGTAGTAGATCGGCATGTAGAGCAGGTGGTGCAGCCCCATGGGCTCGAGCGCTCGCTCCAAAAGCACAAAGATGCCCACGCCAAAGGGGCCGACGCTCGTAAGTGCATGGCGCAGCGTTTCGGTCACAGCGTATACGAAGGGCACGATGGCGGCCGAGATGGCGGCAAGGGCGAACACGGCAAAAAAGCTGATGAGGTAGACCAGCGAGGAGCCCGAGAAGGTACCGAGCCAATCGGGAACCTTGGCATCGTAGAAGCGGTCATGGATGGCGACGACGGTTGCCGACACCGCCAGCGGGCCGATAATGCCGGTGTCGAGCGTCTTGATGCCGTCGATGATGGTGATGCCGCTAGCGGAGGTCAAAGACGACGGGTACTTAAGTCCAAGATTGTCTCCGCTCAGCTTAATGATTTCGCTCAAAAAGAAGCAATAGGCAAAATAGACGACGAGAGCCTCGAGGCAGCAACGAGCCGGTTGTTTTTGGGCAAGGCCGATGGGCAGCGCTACGGCAAAAAGGAGCGGGAGGCGTTTAAAGACCGTCCACGAGCCGCGTTGGATGATGGTCCAAAAAGCGTACCAAGGGGTTCCGTATACGGCGAGATCGCCGACGATGTCCGCAGTCGTTGCGAGAGCGGAGACGCCGACCATGAGGCCTGATATAGAAAACAGCATGGCGGGCGCGAACATTGCCCCGCCAAAGCGTTGGATTTTTTGCAGCATGTTCTGCCTTCCGAGTATCGAGGCGCGTTGCGCGTGGGGAAACGTTTAAACAATGGATTCATTGTAGAGGACCGGACGATTGTCGTACCGGCAGTTTTGAGCGAAACCGATTTGGGCATGACAGAAACCGTCAACGGTTAAATCCTGTCGCTTTACCGATATTCAGTTTAAACAACTTTAAGAAATGCTATCGTGCCTAGCCGGAAATGAACAATGTAGAGGTGAAACAATGCCAAAAGCGATATACGAAGGAATCTACCGAGAAATACGCTCGCGCATCATTAATGGGACCTATGCGT
Organism: uncultured Collinsella sp.; assembly: GCA_959028445.1. Lineage (GTDB taxonomy): Bacteria > Actinomycetota > Coriobacteriia > Coriobacteriales > Coriobacteriaceae > Collinsella. The sequence continues at coordinate 17,404 of CAUFRY010000023.1, forward strand.
TTCAGGAGATGCTGCCAACCGAAGCCGAACTGACCGCGGAATTTGGCTGCACGCGCAATACCGTCCGCCGCGCTTTGAGCATGCTGGCCGACGGGATGTTTGTGCAGCCCATACACGGCAAGGGCGTGCGCGTTATTTGGCTTAAGGGCGAAACCGACATGTTGGGCGCACTCGAAGAGGTTGAGTCGTTTGGCGAGTTTGCAAAGCGCAACAATGCCGTTGCATCGACGGACGTTAAGTCTTTTGAACATCTGGTCTGCACCGAGCAGCTCTCTCGTCGCCTGGGCTTTAGGGTGGGCGAGGAGCTTATTCGCGTAGTGCGTGTCCGAAGCCTCAACGGCAACGCGCGCCAAGTGGACCATGGCTATTTTTTGGCGTCGATCGCCAAGGGCCTGACCCCCGAGATCGCGGCAGATTCTATTTACGGCTATCTGGAGCACAAGCGCGGTGTCAAAGTGATGGCGAGCCGTCGTACGGTGAGTGTCGAGCTCGCCAACGATGAAGACTGCAGCTATCTTGACCTCGGCAAATACAACTGCGTTGCCGTCATGGAGAGTCAGTCGTACACCTCGGATGGCATCTTGTTTGAGGTGACGCACACTCGCACACACCCCGAGATCTTCCATTACCGCGTCAATTCCAAGCGATAGCCGGCTAGCTCGCAGCCTGACGAGACTCATGCCCTCAAAGCGAAAACGCCCGGTCAAACCGACGATGCATCGGCTTGACCGGGCGTTTTCTCTGCATTCGATAACAAATAATTGTTTATACAAAACTTGTCAAGTATCAAGTTGAAATTACCGTTCACCGGAGTTTTTCTACCGCTCTAGTAATACTTGTTCAAACAACTAGCCAAATAGCGTATCGTACAAATCAGCAAAAGGGGCAAAGTCCCCGAGCCAATCTCCGAAGGCGGCGGCAAAGGGTGCCGCCACGGTGTGAAAGGGTGGATTGTAATGAAGAACGAAATGAGCAGAAGGCAGTTCCTGGGCTTTGCTGGTTCCGCGGCTGCGGTTCTTGGTCTGGGTCTCGTGGGCTGCGGTGGTTCTGCCGGCTCCGGCTCCTCTGCTTCTGGTGACGCTGCCGAGGTCTACTTCCTCCAATTCAAGCCTGAGGTCGACAAGGAGTGGAAGGAGATCGCCAAGGCCTATAAGAAGGAGAAGGGCGTCGAGGTCAAGATCGTGACCGCTGCCTCCAACACCTACGAGGAGAAGCTCAAGTCCGAGATGTCCAAGAGCTCCGCTCCGACCCTGTTCCAGGTCAACGGCCCCACCGGCCTTAAGAACTGGAAGGATTACTGCGCCGACCTGTCCGATACCAAGCTCCGCGGTGAGCTCATTGACGACTCCCTGGCTCTGCAGTCCGATGGCAAGGATCTGGGTATCGACTGGGTCCAGGAGAGCTACGGCATCATCTACAACAAGCAGCTGCTCGAGAAGGCTGGCTACAAGGCCGAGGACATCAACTCCTTCGACAAGCTGAAGGCTTGTGCCGACGACATCCAGGCCCGCAAGGACGAGCTTGGCATTGAGGGTGCCTTCACTTCTGCTGGCATGGATGACTCCTCCAGCTGGCGCTACACCACCCACCTCGCCAACCTCCCGCTCTACTACGAGTTCGAGAAGGAGCACAACCAGGAGGACGACGAGATCAAGGGCGAGTATCTCGACAACTTCAAGCAGATTTTCGACCTGTACATCACCGACTCCACCTGCGATCCTTCGCAGCTTGCCTCCAAGACCGGCGACGACGCCACCAACGAGTTCGCAACCGGCAAGGCCGTCTTCTATCAGAACGGCTCCTGGGCCTACGCTGACCTCACCAAGGCCGGCATGACCGACGATCAGATTGGCATGATGCCCATCTACATTGGTGTCGACGGCGAGGAGAACCAGGGCCTGTGCTCCGGCGGCGAGAACTACTGGTGCGTCAGCTCCCAGGCTTCCGAGGATGCCCAGAAGGCCACCGAGGACTTCATGTATTGGTGCGTCACTTCTGACACCGCCACCAGCATCATCGCTGACAAGATGGGTCTGACTGCCCCGTTCAAGAGCGCCAAGGAAACCACCAACGTCTTCTCGCAGCAGGCCGTCGCCATGGCCAAGGACGGAAAGAAGACCGTCGCTTGGGACTTCGTCTACATCCCCTCTGAGGAGTGGAAGAAGAACCTCAAGCAGGCTCTGATCGCCTATGCTGCCGACAACAGCAAGTGGGACGGCGTCAAGAACGCCTTCGTCGATGGCTGGAAGACCGAGAAGGCTGCTTCCGAGTAAGTAGTTGCTGCCCAAGCTATCTGATTAGCGACAGGGGGCGGGCAGACGTTGGTTTGCCCGCCCCCTGCATATTGAAAGGACCCTTCTATGGGCAAAGCACTCAAGCGCTGGTGGCCGCTCTTTATGCTGCCCACGTGCCTGGCGTTTATGATCGGGTTCGTGATCCCCTTTATCCAGGGCTTCTATCTCTCGTTCTGCCAGTTTATTACCATCAACAATACGCACTTTGTCGGTATCGAGAACTACGTGCGCGCACTGTCCGATCCGCAGTTTGCCACGTCGTTCTTCTTTACCGTGGCGTTTGCCTTCCTGTCGACGGTGCTCATCAACGTGATCGCCCTCGCCATCGCGCAGGCGCTCACCCGCAAAGCGCTCAAGGGCACCAACATCTTCCGTACGATCTTCTTTATGCCTAACCTGATCGGCGGCATCGTGCTGGGCTACATCTGGCAGATTCTGATCAACTGCCTGCTCTCCAACGTGGGCGCCCAGCTCATCGCCCTTAACTCTGCTGCTGGCTTCTGGGGCCTTATCATCCTGACCCTGTGGCAGCAGGTCGGCTACATGATGATCATCTACATCGCTGGTCTGCAGTCCATTCCGTCCGACTACATCGAGGCCGCCAAGGTCGACGGTGCCACGGCATGGCAGACGTTTTGGAAGGTTAAGATCCCTAACCTGATGCCGACCATCACTATCTGCCTGTTCCTGTCCATCACCAACGGCTTTAAGCTGTTCGACCAGAACCTCGCCCTTACCGGCGGCGCCCCCGCGCACTCCACCGAGATGCTCGCCCTGAACATCTACAACACGTTCTATTCGCGTGCCGGTATCGCATGGCAGGGTATCGGTCAGGCCAAGGCAGTTATCTTCTGCATCCTGGTCGTAGCCATCTCCATGATTCAGCTTAAGGCCACGAGGTCCAAGGAGGTGCAGCAGTAATGAAACGCGATAAGGTTATCAACCGCGCGCTCTCGATTTTCTTTACGATTCTGTCGCTCGCGTGGATCTACCCCGTGTTCATGATTGCGCTCAATTCCTTTAAAAAGGCAACTGCAATCAGCACCACCACGGCATTCGATCTGCTCACGCCCGAGACGTTCAACGGCCTCGCAAATTACATGCATGCCCTTAACGAGCAGGGCTTTGCCTCGGCATTTATGTACTCGCTCATCATCACGGTCACGTCGGTCGTGCTGATTCTGGTGTGCTGCTCCATGTGTGCTTGGTACGTAGTGCGCGTCAACAGCAAGATCTCGAACTTCTTCTATTACCTGTTCGTCTTCTCGATGGTCGTGCCCTTCCAGATGCTCATGTTCACGCTGTCCAATTTGGCGGACCGCATCGGCTTCAACACGCCGTTCAACATCTGCTTTATCTACCTCGGCTTTGGCGCGGGCCTGGCGGTCTTTATGTTCGCCGGCTTTGTAAAGAACATCCCGCTCGAGATCGAAGAGGCGGCCATGATCGACGGCTGCAACCCGGTCCAGGTGTTCTTTAAGATCGTCCTTCCCATCATGAAGCCCACCTATCTTTCGGTCGGCATCCTCGAGACCATGTGGGTCTGGAACGACTATCTGCTGCCCTACCTTACGCTCGACTCCACCAAGTACAAGACCATTCCTATCTTGATCCAGTACTTCCGCGGCGGCTACGGCCACGTCGAGCTCGGCCCCATGATGGCCTGCATCATGATGGTCGTTATCCCCATCGTCATCATGTACATCCTCTGCCAGAAGTACATCATCGACGGCGTGGTGGCAGGTGCCGTCAAGGGCTGATGCCGTAACTGTTTTGCAAGTTTCTGCGGCGCCCTCAACATGGTGCCGCATATCGAAAGGTAAAGACATGGCCGAGATCGTTCTCAAACATGTTCAGAAGGTGTATCCCAACACCGAGTCCAAAAAGAAGGGCTTCTTTGGCAAAAAGAAGAAGACCGAGGAGAAGAAGCACAACCTCAAGGTTACCGAGGATGGTGTGCTCGCTGTTGAGGACTTTAACCTCACCGTTCACGACCAGGAGTTCGTCGTCCTCGTTGGCCCGTCTGGCTGCGGTAAGTCCACGACGATGCGCATGGTCGCCGGCCTGGAGGACATCACCTCGGGCGATGTGCTCATCGACGGCAAGCGCGTCAACGACGTCGCTCCTAAGGACCGCGACATCGCCATGGTGTTCCAGAGCTACGCTCTGTACCCCAACATGACGGTGTACGAGAACATGGCGTTTACGCTTGAGCTCAAGAAGGTTCCCAAAGACGAGATCGACCGCAAGGTTCGCTCCGCTGCCGAGATCTTGGGTATCACCGAGTACCTCGACCGTAAGCCCAAGGCGCTTTCGGGCGGCCAGCGCCAGCGTGTCGCTATCGGCCGCGCCATCGTGCGAGACCCCAAGGTCTTCCTGATGGACGAGCCGCTGTCCAACCTGGACGCCAAGCTGCGTAACCAGATGCGAGCCGAGCTCATTAAGCTGCGTCACGAGATCAAGGGCACCTTCATCTACGTTACTCACGACCAGACCGAGGCCATGACCCTTGGCGACCGCATCGTGGTCATGAAGGATGGCGTTGTCCAGCAGATCGCCACGCCGCAGGAGGTCTTCAACCATCCCGCGAACATCTTCGTCGCCGGCTTCATCGGCGTGCCACAGATGAACTTCTTCGATGCCCAACTGGTGCGCTCGGGCAACGGCTTTACCGTCAAGACCGAGGATATGAACGTGGCGCTCGCCCCCGAGACTTGCGCTCAGCTTGCCCTCAACTGGGACGGCGGCGACGTGAAGGAGATTACGGCCGGCGTGCGTCCCGAGCAGATCCTGCTTGCCGACAAGGGCGAGGAGGGTGCGCTCCAGGGTACCGTCGAGGTGACCGAGCTCATGGGTTCGACCGAGCATGTCCACGTGACCGCTCCCGATGGCCAGTTCGTCCTGATCATTCCCGTTGTCGACCTTGAGGCCAAGGGTGCGCTCAAGGCGGGCGACTCCATCTGGTTCAAGTTCGAGAAGAACGCGACCCATCTCTTCGATAAGGTGTCTGGCAAGAACCTTATCTAGGCCCGGTGCATCCAGGCCCTCCCTTTGGGCGACTGCGGTATTGCCATCCTTTTGCCGCGGTCACATATAAGGCTCCCCTCCCGTCCACTGGGCGAGAGGGGAGCCTTTCTTTGTGTTGGGGTTGTCTGGCCGGTCGCTTGTCTCGATCTGTAACGGGTGAGGCTGATTTCGGACGTTAGATGTTACAGATCGAGACGGTTCCGCTGAGCTAACCATTTCATCTAAATCTGTAACACCAAAGGTGAATTTCAGCTGCTAGATGTTACAGATCGAGATAGACCCAAGGGGAGGGGCCGGTATGTCTCAATCTGTAACAGCTGGGGCCGTTTTTACCGAGTAGTTGTTACAGATCGAGATTGTTTGGCCGAGTCGGGTCACAGGGTAACGTGCGGGCACAAAAAATGGAGCCGTGTCGCCACGACTCCGCTTTCAAGAGGATGGGTAAAGGAAACGAAATTAGCTCAGGTGCCAAATCTCGTCGTTGTACTGGGAAATCGTGCGGTCGGACGAGAAGGTGCCGGCGTTGGCAATATTGATGAGCGTCTTGCGCATCCAGGTGTCCTGGTCCTCATAGTCGGCCAGCACGCGCTCCTTGGTCTGGATGTACTCCTCGATGTCGAGCAGGGCCATAAACCAGTCCTTGCCCTTAATGTCGTCGTGCAGGCGCTGCAGGCGCTCGGCGTTGCCGGTCGCCATAAAGGCGGGGTTGGTGATAAAGTCCACCAGCAGCTTGATACCGGGCTTGCGGTAGAGCACACCGGCGTCATAGGTGCCGTCGGCATAGAGCTGCTCGACCTGTTTGGACGAGGCACCAAAGGTATAGATGTTCTCGTCGCCCACGAGCTCGGCAATCTCCACGTTGGCGCCGTCGAGCGTGCACAGGGTTAGGGCGCCGTTGAGCATGAACTTCATGTTGGATGTGCCGCTCGCCTCCTTGGAGGCCAGGCTGATCTGCTCGGAGATATCAGCGGCGGGGATCACGCGCTCGGCGGCGGTGACGTTGTAGTTCTCGATCATGACAACCTGCAGGTAGGGAGCTACGTCGGGGTCGTTTGCAATCCACTGCGACAGCGTCAAGATCAGATGGATGATGTCCTGCGCGATAGTGTAGGCAGGCGCCGCTTTGCCGCCAAAGATGATGGTGACGGGGTGCTTAGGTCTGTTGCCGTTCTTGATATCGAGGTACTTCCAGATGATGTAGAGCGCGAGCATCTGCTGGCGCTTGTACTCGTGGATGCGCTTGACCTGGACATCGATGATGGCGTTGGAGGGAATGGTCACGCCCTGCTCGAGCGCCATAAACTGGCGCATGATGGCCTTAGCCTCGACCTTGGTGGCGGCCAGGCGCTCAAGAACGTCCTTGTCGTCGGCGAACTTGGCGAGTTTGCTCAGATCGCCGGTGCTGCGCCAGTCGGTGCCGATCACATCGTCGAGCAGGCTGGCGAGCGCGGGGTTGGCCCCATGGATCCAGCGGCGGAAGGTGATGCCGTTGGTCTTGTTGGAGAACTTCTTGGGATAAATCTCGTAGAACGGATGAAGCTCGGTGTCTTCCAGGATCTTGGTGTGGAGGGCGGCTACGCCGTTGATGGAGAAGCCAAAGTGGATATCCATATGGGCCATGTGGACGGTGTCGTATTCGTCGATGATGGCGACGCGCGGGTCATCGTGCTCGGCTTTCGCGATCTCATCGAGCTTGACGATAATGTCGGCGATGGCAGGGGAGACCTTCTGCAGGCTGGCGAGCGGCCACTTCTCGAGCGCCTCGGCAAGAATCGTGTGGTTAGTGTAGGCGACCATGGATCGTACGATGGTCACGGCCTCGTCAAACTCGATGCCATGCTCGGTGGTGAGCAAGCGAATGAGCTCGGGGATGACCATGGTGGGGTGCGTGTCGTTGATCTGGACAACGGCGTAGTCGGCCAGATCGTGCAGGTTGCTGCCGCGCTCGATGGCCTCGTCGATCAGGAGCTGGGCGGCGTTGCTTACCATGAAGTATTCCTGGTAGATGCGAAGTAGGCGGCCCTGCTCGTCGGAATCGTCGGGGTAGAGGAACAAGGTGAGGTTCTTGGCGATCTCGGTCTTGTTGAAGTCGATGGAGCTGCCGGGGACCAGGCCGTCGTCGACGCTCGCCAGGTCGAACAGGCGTAGGCGGTTCTTGGTGGGCTGGTCGTAACCGGGCACATCGATGTTGACGAGCTTGGAGGTAACGGCAAAATCGCCGAACTCGACGGTGTAGGAGCGGTCATCGTCGACCAGGATGTCCTGCTCACCGAGCCACTCGTCGGGGACGGCCTTCTGCTGGTTGTCGACAAAGCGCTGACGGAACAGACCGTAGTGATAGTTGAGGCCCACGCCATCGCCGGTCAAGCCCAGCGTGGCGATGGAATCCAGGAAGCATGCGGCCAAGCGGCCCAGGCCGCCGTTGCCGAGTGACGGCTCGACCTCGAATTCCTCGATCTTGTTGAGGTCGTGGCCTGCGGCGGTGAGCTGGTCCTTAACCTCGTCGTAGATGCCGAGGTCGATCATGTTGTTGATGAGCAGCTTGCCGATCAAAAATTCGGCGGAAATGTAATAGAGCTTTTTCTTGCCGTTGTTGAGCGGGCAGGCGGCGGAGCGCTCCTGCACGAGTTTGACCAGTAGCTTGTAAATGCGACGGTCGTCGAGCTGCTCGAGCGAGGTGCCAAAAGACTGCTCGGCGAGTTCCATGAGGTTAATTTGGGGCATGTTTTCTCCTGTGATGGGTTGTTTCATGTCTGCAATTCATAAGAAGCCCGCGCGAGGGGATTGGGGTGGCCTCGCGCGGGAAAAGCAAGCGCGTCCGCACGGTGGGGAGGGGTCGGGCGCGGTAGCTCCTATTGAGGAAGCTCGATTTCGGCTTCCGACGGGATGCGGAAGTAGGTCTCGGTCCAGTCGGTGAGTTTGTGCTCGAGCTCGCGGGTGATGGCGCCGTCGAGCATGCGCCAGGTCCAGTTGCCGCCCAGCGTGGCAGGGGTGTTGATGCGCGCCTCGTTGCCCAAGTTGAGCAGATCCTGCATGGTGTAGATGCACGTGTCGCTCACGCTGGCGGCGATGGTGCGATTGAGTGCATCTGCCATGGGTTCGCCGGCCTGCTGATGGGTGTACAGGGCTGCCTGCTCGCGCTGACGCGGGGTGGCCGTTCCCTCAAACCAACCGCGCGCCGTCTCGTTATCGTGGGTGCCCACATAGGCGACGGTGTTGGCGATGTAGTTATGCGGCAGGTAGTACGAGTTGGTGCCCTCAAAGGCAAACTGCAGGATCTTCATGCCGGGGAAACCCGAGTTGTCGCGCATGTCGATGACGCCGGGGGTGAGGAAGCCCAGGTCCTCGGCGATGATGGGCAGCGTGCCGAGCTTTTCCTTGAGCGCCTTGAAGAACTTGAGGCCGGGACCCTGCGTCCACGAACCGTAGGACGAATCGGGCGAGGAGAACGGCACCTCCCAATAGGCCTCGAAGCCGCGGAAGTGATCCAGGCGGATGACGTCGTACATGTCGAGGGCGGCGCGAATGCGGCTCTCCCACCAGGAGAAGCCGTCGGACTCCATGGCGTCCCAGTCGTAGATGGGGTTGCCCCAGTACTGGCCGGTGGCCGAGAACTGGTCGGGCGGCGTGCCGGCGACGCTCACGGGATTGCCGGCGGCATCGATCTTAAAGAGCTCAGGCGTCGCCCACATCTCGACGGAGTCACGCGAGACATAGATGGGCAGGTCGCCGATGATGAGAATGTCGCGCTCGTTGGCATAGGCCTTGAGGCGGCTCCACTGGCGATCGAAGAAGTACTGCGTCATCTGGTGGTAGAGCATACGCGCCGGATGGTCGGCGCAGACCTTGGCGGAAGCCTCGCCGCGGGTGTGGAGCTCCGCGGGCCACTCCCAGAACGCCTTGAGACCGCACTCCTCTTTGACGGTCATGAACTCACAGTAGGGGATGAGCCAGTCCTCGTTGGCCTGGATAAAGTCATCGAAATCGGCCGGCTTGTCGGCAGCAAAGCGCTCGGCGGCGCGGTCGAGAATCTGACGGCGGCCGCCAAAGATAGCACCGTAGTCGACATTGCTGGGGTCGGATCCCAGATACACGCCATCGATATCGCGCTGCTCCAGATACCCTGCCTCGATAAGCTCGGCAAAGTCGATAAAGTTGGGGTTGCCTGCGCGGGCCGAGAACGACTGATAGGGCGAATCGCCATAGCTGGTCGTCGTAAGGGGCAGAATCTGCCAGTAATGTTGTTTGCACGAGGCGAGAAAATCGACGAAGTCGTAGGCATTCCAGCCAAAGCCGCCGATTCCGTAAGGTCCGGGCAGGGATGAGACGGGCATCAGAACACCGCTTGCACGCTCCATGGATGCACTCACCGTCCTTTTGAATAAGGGGCTGCGCCGTAGATGGATAGACGGCTCGTCCCGAGTTTCCATTTCTATTGTCCCTATTGTAGAACATGTTGTTTAAACATGTATATAGAGAATGAAAAAGTTGCCGAATTTCGGTGAATGGTAGTGCGCCATAAAGACGATATGAGCAGAACAATGTGAGCCCCTGCTTCGTATCGTCTTTTGATTCGTGGGCCAAGGCTGACAATGGTCGTCGTCATTAAAATCCGGCAGCCAGCCAGGTTGCCACAATGCGAGACTGGCTCACAATGCCACATGTTGCCTCTATTGGCCTTGAGGTGCACGCCCGCAGCATCAAAGGATGCGCCTTCAATCCGTTCACGGGCGAGATCGGCGGGAAGCCCCTTCTCCTACGACCCCGCCTCCGTCGCCGACTCGATCCTTTCTATCGAGTCGCCCGGGGCAGTCTACGAGTCCGGCGTCACCGGCTTTCCCTTCTGCAGGGAGCCGCGCTGCCTCGGCGTGGACTGCGTCATCGGCGCGGTCTCCAAGATGCAGAGGCCCGCGGCCGACAAGCGACGCAAGACCGACAAGCGCGACGCCGAGTTTTCGGCCAAGCAGCTCGCACTGCACGAAATCGTCGAGGTCCACGTCCCCGACTGCGAGTGCGAGGGCGCCAGGGACCTCTCCCAGGCCCCCGCCGATGCCCGGGAGAGGTTACCGTGTTACCGTCAAGCAGCGCCTCTCCAAGTACCTGCCCAGGAATGGGCAGTGCCACCCCGGCGGAGACGACCAGAGAAGGAGGCTCGGGACGTGGACCAGGGCGCACTGGGCCTGGATCGAAGCCGCGGAGATGGCCGACCCCACGGCCCAGCAGACCCTCGACTGCTATAAGGAGCGCGTCAAGCGGGCGGTAGACGAGAAGAAGGACCTGGAATCCAAGGTGGAGTCCCAGTCGGAACAGCCCCGATGGAAGCCGACGATGGACGTGCTCAGCTGCATGAAGGGCATCGACGTCGTCATCTCCGCTGTTAGTGTTAGTGTATTTTTCACCGTTCAGTTTAATGCTACCACTGACAGTTGAAACGCCTGTGGAAGGGATAGCCTTGTTGGACGGGGACTATTCGTGATAGTATCGCGCCGCAACATCGAGGCGCGAATCGCCCATGTGGTGGCAGTGCGAGTTTCGTGAGGTGTGGTGTGGACGGGACGCAGCGTTTTATGGGTCTGGCCGGTCCGACTGGTGTGCAGTTCTGTCGGGCCGGCCGAGATTGGTGAAGAGATCGCGTTGTTGAATGAGCGAATTTTACAAGCAGCTCTTCAAGACGCTCTGGGCGTTGGCTAGGGCTGCGCAGTCAATCGCATGCAGCGATAGGCGAGGTGATTGCTCGATGGGTTGGCGACTAGTTTTGTGCCGTACTTGCCCCGGTGCCGTCGTTATCTGCCGAGTACCAGAATGCGTAGGCCGCAACGACGGCATCGTAGACGGCTGCAACTACGTTATCCACGACGGCTGCGAAGTTGACTACAACGGGAATGGGGCCGGTTTTGGAATCCATCTTCTCTACTTCTGGGGTCTCGTACATGGGAACATCTCCTTAGAGTTGGGACAGGACGCTCAGGTCGCCTAGATCGTCATCGATTAGGTCGATATAGAGGTCGCCGTCCATATTGATGTCTGCAATCAACGATGAGATCTCTTCCATCTCGTCAATCGAGTGCATGCGATTGGCCAACGCGGTAATAACGGGTTTATCCCAAACGGTTGCCATTCCGGCATCGTAGTATTCCTGAAGACTGTGTTTGCGAACGTTTCCAATGATGAGAGGTATATAGGGGGATACGACGATATCGCCATTGGCGTGGATGGCCACTTGGTCAAATTGCATCTGCAGCTGGGGGAATCTGACCAAGTGGTCGATGGGGTCGCCCCACTCAAACATGAAGTAGCCTCGATAGCCTGGATCGTATCGAAGGTCGTTGATCGTGTTGACCAACCGACGGTATTGATTATTTGAAGGGCGAATTGTGCGGTTTTTTCGGGCTCTGCCGAGGAGCATAAGTGGCTGACTCGAAGGTCAATTCGGTCGGTCCTGCTCGACGATTTCAGCTTGTCCCGGAGCATCGTGCAAACTGGTTTGAAATCGTCGACATTAAATGATGTTGGACAAAAGGCAATCGAAAGGTGCAGCGAAGTTTCGTTCAGCGTGATATCGATGGCGTCTAGTACCCGGTCGTATAGCCCCGGGAACCCCCGCATATGTTCATGAGAATCACGTAGGCCATCGAGGCTAAACTGTATGCCGTTTAAACCGGTATGTTCGAGCTCATGCAAAGTAATTGAGCTTGCGAGCAGTCCGTTTGACACGAGGTTGCATTTGACGCCAGATGCGCTGAGCCGTCGCAAGGATTCGATGACAAGGAATGGACTGGAGTGATGGCGATGCCGGGCGTTGTGGTTCCAATGGTGGGGTCATGCCTGCTGCTGGTGTTCGGAATAATGATATATCGAGGCAAGCTCACGGGATTGCTTGCCGGAATGTCATTGCTATCGGGAGAGCGTTTAGAGGAGGCAAAGCGGACGGCCGAGTCTCTAGGCGCAAACCGAGTGGTGGGGGCGTCTGTAGTTTTCTCCGCAATATGCCTTTTTCTCTCGTCCCTTTTTCCGGACAAAAGGGCTATTCTCGGCCTGATGGTGGCTGCCGTTATAATCGCCGCGCTTGCCTATGCAAATAGGGGGCCTATTCGTATGTATATAAAGGTGAAATGGAATCCTGGGCACCGCAGCCCGAGATAGTGTCTTGAGCAAGGATTAACAACAAGGGATATATGGGAGCGATTAAGCGGCGAACATATTCAGTTTTGGATAAAAGGCCGCTTGATGGGAGCTGGCATGTTTAAGAAGACGGTTCACGAGTTGTTTCGGTGTAAAGGGTCACGGCTTTTCGTGATTCTCATGCTGGTTAATTTCGCTCTCTCGTGCATCATGCCCGCCTTAAACGGTGGGTTTGTAGACTTTCTCGTGACGAATAGGGACCCATCTCGCGTCGTATGGTTTGCGGCCTTTGTTGCGGGCATAGGGATATCGGCCTCCTTCATGTCGTATGCGATGGGCGTGAACGTATCGCGCGTCATCTTGGAGATGACGACGAGACTGATGGGGACCACGTGTGAGTCGTTTGAACGGGGGCCCCTGGAAAAGGGGGAGCAGGCGGATCCATCCTATACAACGCAGAGGGTGTATGCGGATTCGAATGCGGTGTCATCGTTTGTCGTGAACAACTTCCTGACGATCGGGCTTAACGTCGTTCTGGTTGTGTTGATATGCATCATCCTGTTTTCGATCAATCCGGTGTTCCTGGTGTTAAGTGCATGTTCGCTTGTTGCGTACTTCATTTTATTCAGGGCGTTGAAAAAGCCGCTGTACAACAGCTCGCTTGCGAACAAGGAGGGGTTGAGCAAGCTTTTCGCGTCCGTGAGCGGCGAGCTGTCGCAGTTGTTTGACATTAAGTGCGATGGCGCATATGACCAGAGCACTCGGACGCTCAAAGGGGTATTCGAGGGGTACTACCCGATTTACATGAAAGCAAGTAGGGTCTCGAATCTGGCCACCTCGAGCGACGGCCTGATCTCATCTGTGTTCCGGGGAGCGTTGCTTGTGATCTCCGGAATGGAAATATTAAGCGGAAGAATGAGCATTGGCGAGTTCACAATGGTGAACTCGTATTACTCGATGGCGTTCGGATGCTTCAAATATTATTTGAATTATTTCAAATCGTATCAGGACGCAAGGGCCTCGTTCGACCGATTGGGGGCTCTGACGGAGGACGCCGAGGACCGCGGCACCCTCACGGTTGGGCACGTGGAGAGCATATCGTTGTCCAACATCGCGTACCGATACGCGGGAAAGCCCTACTTGTACCGCGATCTCTCCGTGGACGTCGAGAGGGGGAAACCTATGCCATTACCGGGCCGAACGGATGCGGCAAAAGCACGTTTCTGAAGGTGCTTCTTGGACTATATTCTGCTGGGGGACATCGGGCTTTGGGGTCGGTGCCATATGAAGAGCTCGATATGGAGACGATCCGACATGACCTGTTTGCGGTGTGCCCGCAAAAGCTCTTTATTCCGAATGAAACGGTGGAACACTATCTTGAGAGGGCATCGATTCGGGGAACGGGCGAGCATCTCTGCGAGCTTGTGCCGAGTTTCTGCCGAACCGTCGAATCGTTAAAAGGTAAGAATTGTAGGGACCTTTCTGGTGGAGAGTATCGGAAGCTAAGGATAATCTCAGCACTTTGCAGGCAACCGGAAGTGCTTGTGTTTGACGAGCCGACGAATGATTTAGACGAAGAAAGCCGTCGGGAGTTCACGGAGTATGTCTCTCGAAACCCCTTTAATCAGCTAATTCTTGTTGTAAGCCACGATCAGGATTTGATTTTGGCATGCGATAAGAAACTGGATTTGAATTTCGACTCGAAAGATGGGCAATGCTGATGAGAAACGCTTGGAGTTCGGGATTGCGCGGCGTGAAGCGACCCTCTTCTTATCGAGTTCGTTACAATGTAGGAAAAACAGTAAGTAAGAAGACCTCTGATTGCTTTAGGAGGAGCTGTGGTGAATAGCGCCCAGAAGATCGATAAGTCCATCCAGAAGATGATGACTCTCGGAAGAAGGCTTGGGATTCTGTTTACGGCGCTGTTTATAGCGGTGTGTTGCTGTTCGGTGGTGGTGGTTATTTCCATTGGGCTTATGGCTGCTCAAGGAAACCTATATGATCCATCAAAGACGGTTTCCGTAGTGGTTCCTTTGATGTATCTTCTGATTTCCGGAGGGGCCACATGGACCCTGCGGGGAATCAGCATGGACATGGCTCATGGCGAATCGCCCTTTACCCTTTCGCATGCTCGAAGAATCTCGATTATCGGGTGGCTGTTTGTTGCAGCAGCAATAGGTGACCTCTTGTTTTCTCCGGGGTTTCTTTCGATAGTGATTGGCCCCTTCGACTTGCTGGGGAACGCCTATTCGATGTTTGAAAACCTGGCCCTGCCCATAGATATTGGTGCTGTGCTGGGGGCCGTTTGCTGCTTCTCGATTTCTGCGATATGGCGCTACGGAGCTCTGCTTCAAGACCAGACCGAGGATTTGGTGTGAGGGGCGGCATGGACTATCTGATTATTGAGCTTGAAAGCTTATTGCTTCGACGCGGAAAGACGAGTACGGATATCATTCGGGCGACCGGGCACACACCGGCAAGTATCTCAAAAATACGAAATGGCAAGGTGAAGGCAATTAGGTTAAAGACATTGCTGGATATTTGCGTAGAGCTTGATTGCCAGCCTGGCGATCTTATTAAGCGCGTCAACGAAAGAGAACTTGAGGAACTGGCGACGCGGCGCGCCCGCAACGCGCTGAGCAGGGCGACCGCGACGGGTGATGACCCGGTCCTGGAGTCAGATCATGTTTACGTGGTCGATCTTAGAGACGACTGAGGCTGGAGAATAAAAAAGTATTGAGCAGGTGCAGCCCGTGAAAACAACGGTTTTCACGGGCTGTTCATTCAACGTCCTGCAGTGGCCTGTATTTCTCGCCGCGTCACTGGGGAACGAGAGAGTCATTTCCTGTGCTGGATGCAGGGGGGGGTGCTTACCTTGTGTAATATATAATGAGTCCTAGGCCCTTTCGACACCACCTATATTGCGAATCAGCACCGCCGCCCAC
>CAUFRY010000024.1 GCA_959028445.1 uncultured Collinsella sp.
GTGCAATCGCAAGAAGATGACGGGCGGAATGTCAATCCTGGTCTAACAGAGCCTTATTTAATCCCGTCCCAGAGAAATCAATTTACGGGCAGAAGGGCAAAAGTAGTCAAAAAACCCTTCCCATATTAGCTACCCCTTGCACCGATTATTCGCCCGGGTTGATGTTCGCGTAGAACTCCGCCCCATCATCGAGCCGCAGGACGCCCACGCGACCGAACTCGGAGCCGGTGGCGGCAGCGCAGTCGATGTCGATGCGATCGGGCACACCGGCGGCATCCTCGCCGCCCAGGCGCACGATCTGCCCGCGGCCCGACTCCTCGTCGAGCCCCGCAAGACCACCGACCTCGCAATAACGCCCGAGCGACACCGTTGGCGTGTGACCGCTCACAACGACCGGGCCCTTACCCTCGGTAGAAAGCAGCCCGGTCGGCACATCCCAATAGCCGTGACGAATCCACAGCAGGTCATCGGACGACTGTACCGCGAGCATCTGCTGCAGCAGCTCGCGATCGGCACCCACCGCTCCAACGCCATCGGCACAATCGACGCCATGCTCAAGCAAAAACGCGCGCGCCGCCTTCATCTCGATTCCAGCATGTACCAGCAGATACGGGCGCTCCTCGGTCTCGACCACCGCGTAGAGCGGCAGCGCGGCCATCCATCGCACGAGCTCCTCGTATGCCTCAAATTCCATGTCGTTGAGCTGCTCGCGCGTCGTCCAGCCACCGTTGATATCCCAGGTCTCGGCATCGAGCGGATCCTGACCAATGATGGCATCGAGCATGATCTGCTCGTGATTACCCTTGAGCACGTGGGCGTTGGGCAGCGAGCGCACGAGCTTTATAACGCCGACCGGATCGGGCCCGCGATCGATCATGTCGCCCAGCACGTACAGCGTGTCGTCGGACGTCAACGAGATCTTAGACAGGGCCTCGTCAAGCGCACGCACGTGCCCGTGAGCATCAGATGTCACATAGATCGCCATGGTACGCCTCTCCTTGCATTGCGGCCGAAGCCCGGCGCCGCAACTAAAACTTCAAGTTGAACTTAAACGTTACCCATTGTACTCCGTTGCAATAAAGCTGGAAAGGGTTTCCGAGCAGAGGCAAAGACGGCAGCCGTCTATGACGATATCGCGCACGCCCGCAATCCAACCCCATAAACCCACCATCTTTGGGTACAAATAACCGCAGACAACTGACCGTGCCACGCCAACCACCCAGGAGCGGACACCATCCATGAACCAGATCCTTCTCTTTATCGGCCTCGTCATTATTCTGTGCCTGACCATCAAACCCGTCGGCAAAAAACTCCCCTTCCCCACCCTGCTCATCTTTATCGCGCTGGGCATGCTGTTGGGCGTCAACGGCCCGACGCATATCGACTTTAGCGACTACGCACTCACCGAAACCGTCTGCAGCACGGCGCTGCTGTTCATCATGTTCTACGGCGGCTTTAACACCAATATCGACCGCGCCAAGCCCGTCGCTGCGCCGGCGGTGCTGCTGAGCACGCTCGGCGTCGTCATCACTGCCGGCATCACCGGCGTGTTCGCCCACTTCGCGCTGGGGATCGACTGGATCGGCAGCCTGCTGCTGGGATCGGTCGTGGCATCCACCGACGCGGCGAGCGTCTTTAGCGTACTGCGTGAGCACAGCCTGTCGCTGAGAGGTGGCACCGACTCGCTGCTCGAGGTCGAATCGGGCTCCAACGACCCCGTCGCCTACATGCTCACCGCTGTGCTCGCTACACTCGCGGCCGGCGGCGACATCAACATTCCCGCACTGCTGGCCAAGCAGATTTTCCTGGGCGTGGGCCTGGGCCTTGCCATCGGCTGGGCGGCGGGCCGCCTGATTGAACGCGCGCACGCAACGGCCAAGGACGCGCAGACCATCTTTTTGTTCGCCGTGGCCATCGTCGCCTACGCGCTGCCGAGCTACCTGGGCGGCAACGGCTTTTTGGCTGTATACCTGGCCGGCATTGTGCTGGGTGCCAGCGACATCACCGGCAAAGTCGAGATGGCGCACTTCTTTGACACCCTCACCGAGATGGCAGAGATGACCATCTTCTTTTTGCTGGGCCTGCTCGTTACACCCGCACGCCTGCCGCAAATGCTGCTACCGGGCCTGGCACTCATGGCGTTTATGCTCTTTGCGAGCCGCCCCATCGCCGTAGGCATGCTGCTGGCGCCGTTTAGGACGAACCCTCGCCAGGTTGCACTCGTAAGCTGGGCGGGTCTGCGCGGAGCAGCTTCGGTCGTCTTTAGTCTCTTTGCCGTGGTGGCCGGCGTTCCCGGCGGACACGACCTATTTGACCTGGTGTTTGTGATTGCCGTGTCGAGCATTGTGGTGCAGGGCTCGCTGCTGCCGGCGGTGGCGAAGAAGCTCGATATGATCGATGCGACCGGCGACGTGCGCCGCACCTTTAACGACTACCGCGACGAGGACGGCATGTCGTTTGTAAAGCTCAAGGTGGGCGCTGGACATCCGTTTGCCGGACGCTCGCTCGCGGACATTGGCAGCGCCACAGATATGCTCGTGGTCTTGGTGCTGCGCGACGGCGCGCACCCGGTACTACCCAACGGCGATACCGTGATTGAGGAAGGAGACCTTCTGGTTATGGCTGCCCCGACGTTTGAAGAGCGTGCCGAGGTTACGCTGCGCGAGGTCACCGTGACACCCCACGGTCGCCTGGCGGGACTGCGCCTGCGCGATGTGCCGCAAGGCAAGCATCCGTTTATTGTGGTGATGCTCAAGCGCGACGGCCAAACGATCATCCCCGACGGCAACACCCTAATATACGCCGGCGACGAAGCCGTCATCGCCACGCTCGCGTCGTAGCCATCCCCACCCATAAGTTGCGGTGAAATAGGGATTGAATAGGCCTCTGAACAGCCATTTCAGTCCCTATTTCACCGCAACTTATTGAGGGGATGGATTGAAAAACATTTGAATTGACACCGAAATGAAAAAAGCCGGGGGATGTCCCCCGGCATTTTTTATGCGAGTCAAGACTAAATACTTCTCGGGAAAACGCCGGCCCATTGCGTCAGCAATTTACGAGCCGCTCTACCCACCTCTGGACGGCTAAGGACTTTTCGCAGGTAGTTTGACGAACATATGTTTGCTTATTATAATATTACTTGAAAGCACCCCTTATCTCATGGTATAAAGAATACGGTTCCCTCCAAAAGAGGGGCCTCCAAGAGCCGGGGTCTTACCCCCGGCATTTTTTTTGCAAAAATGGAGGCTCATCATGAGCGAACTCTCCGTCTTTGTTGACGAATCTGGCGACCTCGGAGGCGTCTCCAACTACTACCTCGTCACCCTCGTTTTTCACGATCAAAACGATGCAATCGTTGAACGCATTGACCGCTACGAGCGCGCCCTGTCGCAGTCCTCGCTTCCCAATACGCCTTTTCATGCAGGACCCCTACTGAATGGAAACGGCGACTACAAAGATCTTCCCAAGGAGCAGCGAAGGCACATGTTGAGCGCATTTCGCGCGTTCATTCAGCATCTCCCCATACGCTATCTCTGTCTGCAATACCGAATGAGCGAATTCGCCGGCAACCAAAACGGTCTCGCGGAGAGAATGAGGCGAGACCTCACAGTTGAACTTTTCGACCATCTGGAATTCTTCCAGCGATACGACACCGTTAAGATTTACTACGACAACGGCCAACCGATTGTAACGGAGGTCATTCATTCTGCGCTTGAGTACGTTCTAGCAAGGGATGTCATCGTATACCGAGAAGCCACACCACGAGCCTACCGGCTATTCCAAGTTGCTGACTACATCTGTACGATCGAGCTAACGGCTATCAAGTTTGACAGCAAGGAAGATACAAAGACTGATCGGCTATTTTTTGGAACCCGAAGGACGTTCAAAAAGGGATTTCTCTTATATCTCAGGAAGAAAAGGATGAACTGACCCGGGGTCACCAGTCGTCAGACGCTCCGCAGTCGTCATCGACGGCAAAGTCGCGGAGGTCGAGGCCTTCGCGTTCGGCTCGGGCTAGGAGCTCTTGGGGCGACTCGTCCTCGATATCCATCGCGTCGAGCATGGCGGCCGGAAAGCCCACGCCCGCCGCAGACCCCGCGCGGTCGAGCAGGCTCTCGCGCAGCTGGTCTACATCAACGTCAATCTTCATGGTGTAGCCTCCTACCAGACCAGGACCTTACCCATCAACGCCGAGCACATCCACGGCAGCAACAAAAGCCGCCGCCTGTTTGTCGTCCATCTGCGCAGCCAAACGCCCCACGGGCTCATCGTAGGCGAACTGCACCTTATCGATAAAGCAATCCCAAGCACGCTCATCCACGCGCACGGCGGCCTCACAATACTGGCCGAGCTTTTTGAGTCCATACCAAAACGCATTCACATGGCGCACAGGATCCTCATCCAGCACACCATCGTAGCGACGCCCGTTAAACTCGCGCATGCGCGCCACGGCAACCTTGAGTGAATCGCCGCCCTCGGCAGAAGCCTCATCCACCAGCTCCGGAATCGCAACCTCACGCCGAACATCGTGCCTGGTAGCACCGTCGTACTCGCCCACCAACACATCTTCGTCAAGCCGAGGATCGTAGTCGATATAGCTACTGCCGCGGCAAATCCCATGCGGCGAGTCAGAGCCAAACGCGCAGAATAACCCGCCGTCGGCAACAACACAACGGTAGGTCTCAAACGACTTCTTAACCTGAGCGAGCAACTCGGAAAGCTCCCCGACATCGCACGCCGTCTCGCACGCAACGCACGCAGACTCGGGCAACGATACCGGCTCCAGCGTGCTCCCCGCAACGCGGGCGGCGCGCTCGGCCCGATACGCCTGCGCCGCCAAGCGCGCTCGCTGCGCAGCGCCGCGCACGTTCGTAAGTTCACGCTCCAACGCCACGTCGCCAGCAACATCGCCAGCCAAATCGCCCGTAAACCCGTCAGTGCCCTGCGACCCCGTCGCACTCAGCTCAGACTCAAACGTCGTTGTGATCATGCCCGCAAGGTCCGTCGCATCGGCGGCACAACGCAACTGTTCCAGCTGCGTACACAGCAGGTCGGCATCCAGGGGCACGGCGTCCACAACGCGCACGTCACTCAAGCGCGCCACGTCCTGCAGCACCATAGCCCCAGCAGCATCGTACGCCGCGCGCACCTTGTCCGCCGTATTAGCCCGCAGCTTTACCTCGATAAACGAAAGCGTTTGCTCCAGGCGCGTCAGCAGCTCGGCCTTGTCCTCCATGCGCAAAAAGGCAGCATAGCGCCGCTCCATCTGCAGCGGACCCACAACGCCCGCCTGCTTGCGAGCGCGCGCAAGGGCCGCACTCTCAACACGGCGCACGTACGTATCAACAGCTTGCACGGCAGAGTCGCGCGCAGCGCGCTCGGCAGCCTCGACGCCCCTAAGCACGCCCAACAGCTCGCGGGAGCGCGCCTCGCGCACCAACTCCCCGCGATCGTACTGCTCAAGCGCCGCCTGGCGCTTGGCCACCAACTCAAAGCCAAACAGCTCGTCGAGCAACTCGCCAACAGAACGCTCGCCCGCCATGGCAGACCCCCTCACGCACTACGCACCAACACGCCCGCGGGTCTACGCGCACGCAAGCCCGCTCGCCCGCACTCCTACAGATCCAGTGCCTTCTTCGCGGCGTCGACCGGGTCGCCATCCATGTAGAACACCGGGCTCAATCCCGAGATAATCTCGGACGACACGCTCTGCAAGCCCGCGATGGCGCTCAGCGGCAAAATCACGCGCTTGGCGCCGGCGTTTTTGGCCACGCGCATAATCTCCTCGAGCCCGCGGATCTCGTCCATAGAACCCGACATGCGCAAGATTCCCGGAATCGCCAGCGCGGGCATCACCGGACGGTTGCATGCCGCAGAGCAGAGGCCCACAAACTCGGCGAGCGAAACTTCCTCGGACAGCCCCTTGCTCTGCAGGTCGTTATAGAACAGCAGGTAATCCTTGGAGCCAATGTGCATGCCCGGCGCCACGCGGTTCGCCAGGTTCACAAAGTTGTCGAACGCGGCCTCCAGCGTATCGCGCACCGGCTTGTTAAAGGCCACGCCCTCGTGCTTAAACTTGCACTCGCCGGCAACGGCCTTGTTCTCCAGCTTGTACACGGCAACCTCACCGCCCTGCGACCTGCCCACGCCAAACACGTGACCGGACAGCAGCGGCCCGTCGGGAATCAGTGTGTCCTCGCTCTGCTCGGGCACGCGCACCACATGCACGTCCTGCGGGTTGTCGGCATCCATATAGCCCAGGTTAACGTCGATAAACTCAACGCCCGCCATAATCTTGAGCTGCTCCTTTACGCGGCGACGGCCCTCGATGGCGTAGTCCAGCAGCCAGCGCACGTCGTCCTTGTCCATGGCCTCGTCGGGGAACAGCAGCTTTGCAAGGCCGCTAAAGGTCTTGCGCACGGCGATCTCGTCACGCTTGTTAAAGTCGCTGTTAAAGCGGAAATACCGGTCGATATGGTGCGTAAAGTCCTTTCGGCGCATCTCTTTGCAAAACTCCGACAGGCAGTCGGTGATCAGGCCGTAATGCCCGGTCAGCAGGCTCGAGCGCATCTTGGGAATCTCCCAGCCCGGCAGGTAATAGTGGATACGGTCGAAGAAGGCCGAATCGTTGTTAAACTCCGGCGGGAACGGATCAAACAGGTGCGTGGTCTTAAGGACATTTTGCACGGTGTCGTTGATGTTGCCCTCAAAGACCATGGAGGCATCGGCGTTGATCTGGTCGCGGCCGCGCGCGTAGCTACCACTCGCCATGTAGTCCTTCATGATCTGCACGGCATTGGTATCCTTAAAACGCATGCCGGCGACCTCGTCAAACGTCACGCAATCCCAGTGTCCCACCAGGCCCACGCGGTCGGCTCGCATGGAGTTCATACGGCCGAACAGGTTGGCCGTGGTGGTCTGGCCGCCCGAAAGCAAAATGGCGTAGGGCGAGACCTCTTTGTAGATGTGGCTCTTACCGGTACCGCGGGGACCCAGCTCGCACAGGTTGTAGTTGCGCTCGATAAGCGGCACCATACGCTCGATAAAGTGCAGGCGCTCTTTCTCGGAAAGCTCGCTAGGCTCATAGCCAGCGGAGCGCAGCAGCATGTTGAGCCACTCGTCGCGCGTAAAGTACTGGCGCTCGTCGACCATGGCATCCAGGTCCAGATTGGGCATCTGGATGGGCGTGAGCGACGCCACGCTAAACGGAGAGTCCTCGGGTCCGCGCTTTTTGCGCTTGGCCTTGGAGCGGCGCGGTGCATCGTCGCCAAAGACCTCCATGCCAAACTCGTCTTCCTCATCCAAGGGGTGACGATACTCGATGCTCATGATGCACCAAATGCCGCCCTGCAGAATCTTGGAATAGTCGCGCACGTACTCAGCCGGCATCACAAACGGCTCGATGGTCAAGTTGGCAAACGACGCCACGTAGATATCTTTGTACTCGTCGAGCTTGGCCGTCACCTTATCGATGATGGTAAAACGACCCAGCTCGCGAATCTTGGACTTAATGCGCTCGGACTCATCGGGACGCACGTAGTTATCGGTGAGGATCCTGCGGATGCGCTCCAAACCCTCTGCCACGGCATCCTCGTCATCAGTTGAGCAGTACATGCCCAGCAGATACTCCAGTACAAAGGTGGGCACGTTGGCGCCGCGCTTCATAAGGGCCGTCAGGTCCTTGCGCACGATCTTGCCAGCAAAGTGCTCGAGCAGTTTGCCGTCCAGCCCATCCATGTCGTAGCCGTCGTCCTCGGGGGCCTCGTCCACGGCCTGGTCATAGCCATCGGTCGAGGATTCGTCCTCGGCGGGCACAGCAGCCTCAACGGGCGCGGCAGTCTCAGCCTCCGCAGCAGGCACGGCCACCCCTGCAGGCACCGCAGCCTGCTCGGGCACATCCACATCAATCGAGGGAACTTCCCACAAATCTTCGTCATGGCTATCAAACATAGGGCACACTCCTAAAAACCAAAGTCAGCAACAGGGGCAAACGAAACAGCGATGGTGTACGTCTCGCGCCAAACGATCTTGCCCGTCTCGCGCTCGCGGCAGACCAGATAGTACGGACCCTTGGCCGAGAATCCATCCGCTGCATGCAACGCAAACTTGGCATGCACCACGCGCTCCTGCGAGTTAACAGAAATCTTGTTGGCATGCGCCTTGACCGTATCGCTCACCTCGTTGCCACTTGCATCGGTAAACACCAGCTCGTACTCGCACGGCAAGACCTTACCTTGGGCAGGTTCTTCCTGGATCAAGTTGACTGAGAAGAGCGAGTTGGTCACTCGGCGTCCCTCACTTAGTACGCGCAGCGTCGCCGCGCGCGTGTCGACAAAGTCCTTGGAACCCGAGCGCGCACGCCAAAAACCGATAACGGGCACGCAGAGCTCCTGCAGGCTCATGCCGCCGTGGACGTAGTTGTTAGTGCCGCCGGGACGCTTGAAGTGCACGTTCTCGCGCGGGGCAAACCCCTCAAAACCGGCGCCCAAACGTCCCATGTTAACATTAACAAACACCTCACATGCCTCTTCCGAAAGCTTGGCCACGGCCTCGTTGGGCACCACCAGATGACGCTTGCCGTGCATGACAGGAGCGTCAAGGAAGGGAAGATCTGGCTTGCCGAGCATCTGGCACTCGTTGAGCTCACGACGCGTGTAGATGAAGCCGTGATCCGCCGTCATAACAACACGCGCGCCCGGGGCGTCGGTGCACACGCGGCGCGCCAACGCAGCAAGTTCCTCCACGGTGTCCGCACAGGCACCGAAGACGTCGTCCTGCGTAGCGGCCTTCTCGCCCGTGGCATCGATCTTGTTGTGGTAGAGGTAAACAAGTCTTGAGTCCTTGAGCAGCGCCTTACGCTCGGTTCCCGCCATGTTGAGGTATGCGCTCGAGCGCAAAGCGCGGGCCGTAGGCTCAACATGGGTAAGCACGGCCTCGCGTTGCGGAGTCGTTGCGGTGGGCTTGCCGTCAGCCAGCACAAACGAACCATCCGCTGCAAGCCCAAGCGCCTGATGCGGCAGCAGCGCGGGCATGCCCACCTCTGTAATGGAGGGAAAGACCGCCTGCATGCTAGAAACCTTGACGTTGCCGCCGCGCTCGCGCTCGAGCAGCGCCGCGACGTCGCAGGCCACCTCATAGCGCAGCGCGTCG
This sequence comes from uncultured Collinsella sp., assembly GCA_959028445.1. Taxonomy (GTDB): domain Bacteria; phylum Actinomycetota; class Coriobacteriia; order Coriobacteriales; family Coriobacteriaceae; genus Collinsella. The sequence goes on from CAUFRY010000024.1 coordinate 9,154, forward strand.
CTCACGATAACGACCGTCGTTTTAGCAGAGCCCACAAAGGTGGGCAGCACATGCCAGTAGAACTCATCCTGCCGTTCGGGACCCTCGATGTAGCCGCAATCGGCCCACTCCCCTTGCGCAGCGGATGTCCAGCAGGCATTGGCATCCGCCAAGAACCAGTTGCTGTAGAGATTCTCCGCCCAGTCCGCCACAGCGCGGGTGGGCTCCTCGAGCACATCGCACTCGACGGAGCGCGCCCGCAGATACGCGGTGCACATATGACGATAGGCGGCATCCATGGCATACCAATCGGACGTGTAGGCATCCCACACCTGCTGGGGCTGCGCCAGATGGAACCCGCCCGCGTGCGCCTGCCTAAACGCACACATATCGGCCACAGCGGCAAGCAGGTCAAAGTAGCTCTCGACACGACGGTACCAGCTTAGGTCGCAACGGCGCGCAGCAAAGGCACGCGCATCCTCAACACGGTCTGCACCTTGCGCAAACGAGCAGAACAGCTGCGAGAGCACAGCCTCATTGACGCACGGAAACACATCAAGCGAGGTCAGCACATCGATCGGCAAGGTCTCGAACCGTGCAAAGAGTCCGCGGGCGTCCTCAACCAAACGGCAAATCTCAAATAGGTCCTCGCTCGATGCCTGGGTATCGGCGGCCTGGTCCCACGTACGCACCGCCTCAAGGCAATAGGGCCCATAGGCGGGAGCCACATGGCTCTCAAGCCCCTTGAGCGCCCCCTCGGGAAGCGCGGTAGACGCCGCCGTAAGGAGCACATGGGATGAAAGCATAAGCAATGAGTCGCGCTCATACAGCGGTCCCTCAAACCCATAGCAGCGAAGCATAAAGGCAGAGAGCACATCGCGCACGCAGTACTTGTCCATCAACTCGGCCAGTGCCTCGGGACCCTCGTGCAGCAGCATGGTCATACAGCCACGCAGCACAAACGCGGGGCGCGCGTCACCAAGCTCTTTACCGCCAAAAATCACCGTAAGGATGCCGAGTTCGATATCGGATGCGCCCGAGGCATGCGGAACACACGCGGCAAACTTAGCGCAGCGGGTCTTGGCATCAAAGAACGCCTTGTGCTCGCGCAGACTCTCGCGCACGGCATCGATGTTCTCGATACCAAGCTGATCGGCCAAAAGCGAAAGATAGTCAGCCTGGAACCGATCGGCATACAGCTCGACATCGGCAAGCCAATCGCCCTCAAGCCTGCCGCGCGGGCAACGGCGATACAGCAAGATATCGCTCGCAAGGTCATCGCGGTTGATAAGCTTCTTAACGGCAAACATGCGGCCCTCGCAGGCCTCAACAAACCGCACCGGGCGCTCAAAGTCACCGTGAGCGGACATAACGCCAGCATCGGCCCCCGCGCCGTCGAAACCCTCGGCGGCCAATCGCTCAAACTCAGGGGCAAACTCGCCGTCCGCATCGTGCCAAACCACCACACGGCGGGGCATACATGCAGGCAACGGTTGCAAAAACCGCAGTTTGAGCTGTTCTTCTACATCGATCTTGGGCATGAATATCCTTACCGTATCTGCAGTTACTTGATCTTTGCCAGCACATCCTGAAACTTGGCGTAGTTGACCTTGACGCCGTCATCCAGGTCGATCTTAATCATCTGGTCTGCCAAGTGATGCAGCTTCTCCTCGTAGCCAATGATCTCTTTGAGCTGGTCGTTGAGCTTTTTGACGCGCTTATCCAAGCGCACGCGCTCGCCGCGCTCGGCACTGGCAAGGGCATCGTTGGCATAGCCGATCTGCGAGCGATAGCGCTCCTGCTGCTCATGCACATAGTCGGTGCGGATGCGAGCCAACAGGTCGGGCTGATAGCGATGCATGTAAACAAGGCACTTGAAGCCGTTCTTTTTTCCACTGTCGAACAGCCAGTAGATGGGACGCTTCTTATAGGTCTGGCAGTGGTCCTTAAAGAAGTCCTTCAAAAAGTAGGTGCGGATTACCTCGCGCGAGGTGCCCTTGCCGCCGAGCGCCTCGGCAATAAAGGCCAGGTTCTGCTCGAGCGTCTCCTCGCCGTACACGGTACGCACAAAGTCGATAAAGTAGCGCACGATGTCGTCGTCAAAGTACTCATCGTCGGTGATGGGCAGCACGTTATCGCTATCGGGCATAAAGGTCACGTGCGCGGGATCAGACATCTTTGACAGATAGTCGTCGACCGTGGCGCCCTGATCGGCCAGGACCAGTCCGTCCACATCCAGCGAATAGCGACCAAACATGCAGCCCACGGCATAGCTTATGAGCGAGGTGATCTCGTCGCGCTTGGTACGCACGTATTTGTTGCCTTTATAGCTCTCGGGAATCTCATCTGCGGTATCGAAGATGCGCGCCACCGAAACGAACTTATCCTCGACCTCGATGGGCACCTCACCCTCCATGTTGTAGATCTTGGCAAAGATTCGGTTGAGCTCTTCCTCGTTAGTGCGAAGCTGCTCGAAGCGAGCATTGACCTCGGCCTTACGAGCCTCGTATTTATCTTGAAGTAAAGTGGCCATGACAGACCGCCCTTTCTTTGTTGAAAAGTGCGGCTATGCAAATTTAAAATTTGCGCTAGCCAGCTAAACAATTATCAGATTTAAATTCTTTACGGATTAAAGCGCGTCGTTTATTAATTCCCTAGTGTTTGTTGCTCTTTCTATGAATGAGCTTTTCAAATTCGCCTCTGCTAGCGTCCTTAAAATAAAAACGAGCGTCAATATCAATCGCCTTTATCCAGTCGGTAAACGCCTTTTGAGGCAGAAGCATCATGGCAGTCGTTTTTCCACTTGAACCACCAGCTTTATCCTCGAGAAGCATCATTCCATTAGGGAAGTAATACGTACACCCATGTGCAAGTGAATTGCGGATATGAGTTAGTAAAGTCATTCCTTTACCTGAGTCTTTAGGTTCGGGACCCTTGCGACCAGAGATTGTATAAGGTTGAATACAGAGGACCCTCGGACTAACGATATCAATCGGAGCTTCAATCTCTTGTTTAACTCCATCAGCCGACTTTTGATTTACAGTTGTTTTAAATCCATATTCCTCAATCACATCTCCAAGATTATCAGCCATAAGTAATTCACGCTTCCCGGAAGGCACCCCTTCATACTCAAGAAGAGTATCGAATGGCAATTGTTTCAATCCATAATCAGAGGCGGTTCTTCTTTGAGAGGCAGAGTTAGCTACAGATTTAGTCACAAAGAAATCCCAAATAGAAGAAATCTCATCCGGAGTCCAATAGCTAGATTCATGCAGAGACATATGAAATGAAGATATACAGGCTTTGTCCATAACCAGCACCTACACCAAAGGGTTATGTTTGAAATCCCAAGAGGTTTCAAACGAATCCCAATCGGTTTTTGATAGTTCGCGGCACGAGTCGACCATGTCGTTGACCAACGGCTCCTGTTCCTCGTTCTGAATGATCGGGTAGGTTACGATTTGGCCTACCTCGAAATTAAGCGTCGGCGAGAGCATGCTTGCGACACGCATGATCACGGAGCTGTTACAAGCTCCCTGGAGATACTTGAGTGACTCCTCGTCGCTAAAAACGCTCGTGCCCGCCACATCAAAGATATGCCCAGCAGGCTTAAAACGAAACGCAATGGACCCGCTTGAAATCTTCGACCAGGTAATCGATGGGCTAAAGAAGCAGTTTGTATTCTGTGGCCTGGAAAGCAATCTACCATTCTGGTCTTTGTAATTACGGATCTCCTGTCCGTCATTCTCCCAGTTAACAACTGAGCTATTATTTCCGTACCATTTGCGGAAATCGCCGCCCTTGTTGTAGGGGAACCACTTGCAAGCGCTTTCAATCGACTCTTGAATAGATCCACAGGAATAGACGCTCTTGCAATCATCGACTTCCCACCACTCGCGAACGAAACGAGCGTTCTCGCCAGTAGCAAGCCCTTGGCGCGGCTTGCCATACTCACTGAGCTGTTTTGCGTTTCCAAACGCATCCAGAAGAGCGTCACTGGCCCAGTAGGCTATGGGGGTGCCGGGGATTTGCTTGAAGGTGTCGGCGTCGCGGCGATAGAACCAGCCGCAGTCGGGGTTTCGGATCGCCTCGAGCAACTTGAGACGCTTCGCCTCGCTGCCGTTGATGTCGACGAGGCGAACATAGGCACCCTCGCATGCCGCGCGGCCATTGTAGATGACATCGGCAGTCACATTGACGACCTCACCACCGATGGCATCGAACGCGCGAGGTCCCAGATGGGCCATGGAAACGATTGTCTTGTTGTCGATAACCTTGGCGCGCATCTTCTCAAAGCTGCCCAGGAACATCCAACTCTGCATGGTAACCATTGCGGCGTAGCCCTTATCCTCGACAAGGTTAAAACCGCGCTCGATAAAGCACGTGCAGAGGTCGCTCTTCACGTCGGGGTAGTTCTTCTTGATCCACTTGCTCATGAATGGATTAAAGCTGCTGCTGCCCATATACGGAGGATTCGCAACGGTGCAGGTAAAACGACGGGACAGCTTCTCGCAGATGGCGGCAGCGCTTTCGAGCTTAGTTTTGGCCGTAGCGGCAAAAAGGTCATCGGAACAACTCGCGGCGGCAGCCTTGAGCTCGTCGATCTCGTCCTCTGAGGGATTGAGCAGCGAACCGATCTCGCCCAAATGACTCAGCTCCTCGGCGAGCTTCTTGTTACCCGGCAGCTCGTCCTCCCCTAGCGGGATGCTCGAGAGCACGGTAACGTCGGCGCGAATGCCACGCCTAAAGAAGCGACGGTCGTGCTCGCGGGCGCACATGGCAAGCGCCAGCTCCGCGATCTGTGCCGCGCGGGAATCGATTTCCATACCTGCAAGGTTTTTAGTAAGAATGAGCTCGGGAATCTCGCGCTCACGATAGCCGCGCTCCTCGTACATATGGAAGAGCAGCTCAAACGCATAGACCAAGATATGGCCCGAGCCGCATGCGGGGTCGCAGAGGGTTATCTCCTCGGGACTCGAAATGCGAATGAAGTCCTCGTGCTCAGCATCGGGCTCGATGTAATACTCCATGCGCTCGCGTAGCAAACTCCCCGGATTGTTGAGCATCCACAGACGGCCGAGCGAGTTCTCGACCATATAGCGCACGATCCACTCGGGGGTGAAGAGCTGCGTGGCGGTCGCGATGTCCGCCGCTGCTGCCTTGCGCTTGGACTTGAAGAACTCGTCTTTAACGTCGGCATTGTAGTACTGATACATCCAGCCCAGAACGGTTACGCCCTCGCGCCAGTCCTCGTCAGTGAGGACGGCATTGAGTTTGCCCACCACACTGTCAGCCATCATGAGGCCCTGGGGCAACAGCAGCTCCATGGCTCCGCCCACGCGTTCAAAGACGCCCGGCAGGCAATCGGCAAGCTCCTCGCACTGAGCAACAAACAGGTAGCGCCACAACGGTTCATCCAAGCCCGCCATCTTGAGCTCGGCTATGCGATCGGTATCGGCCGTCGTTATTTCCACGTCCAGTGCGTTCTCCACGGCCTCGCTGCCATGGCTGCCGTCCGCGCGACTTAGCATGCGCATACGGCTGGGAAGCCATCCGCATGCATCCATGAAGCGAATGGCCACGATGCGGTTGAACCAGGTGTAGGCCGCACGGTCGTGCAGCGCCTCGTGACCCACCTCTGCCTGCATGCGCAGCAGTTCGTCGCGTTGCTCAATCTCAGCCGGACTTAGGGGCAGGCCGTTGACGGTCTCGGACCCAACGGGCGCGGGTGCAGGTTCGGTGATGCCGTAGCGCACCATCTGCGCCTCCACGCCTTTGATGAGCTCCGTACGGGCCCAGGTGCAGAAGCTCTTAAGAGCAGAATCGTTCATGGTTGATGAGCCTTTCTAAACGCCATAAGCCACCGGTGCGCGCTTTGGCACCGGTGGCTCCGCGGGTTAGTTGATACGGATCTCGTCGTTTGCAGCGAGCGCCTGCATAAGGCGGGAGCGCAGGTCGTCCACGTAGCGCTCCACGTCCTCTGCGGACAAGAGACGACTCGGCTTGACCAGATCGGCGCGGCGCACAGTCTTGATCTTGCGCTGGGGCTTGGGCGCGGGCACGGGAGCAGACGATGCGACGCCCTTGTTGGAGACCTTCTTGACCACCTCGCCCGTACTCATGACCTCGGTGGTGCGGCGCTCGTTGTCCATACGCACGCGGGCCTCATCCACAGCGTCGTACATCTCGTTGGCCGCCGCACTGAGCCAGTCGCCCCAGTTAGTTGCAACAACGCTCAGTTCGTTGAGACTTTGAGCGCTGTGGGCACGGTTTTTGAACGACTCGTATTTAGTGCCGGCGTCTGCTATGGCGTCCTTGGCCTGATTGACAAAGCCCTTTTGACTCTCGGCCTGCGCCCGCAGGTCTTGCAGATCGCTCTCGATGCGACACAAAAACTCATTGCGGCGGATGCCCAACAGCTTTTTCATGTCATCCTCGACGGGATCCATAAGCGGCTGCAGGTCTTTAATACGGCCGTAGGGCTTGGGATCTTTGAGGATCTCACGAACCGTTGCCACGTTCTCCACCGCACCGGGAATGTCATCGGAGGCATACTCGATACCCTCGGTGCGGTTCAAGAAATCCCTGGCGTGGTCAAACGCTGTTCGTTGATTGGACTCGAAGAACTCAACCACCTTGTCAAAGTCTTCCTTGGCATCGAGCAAACGCTCCTCATGCTTGGTGAACGTGGTCAAGAACGCCTCGGCCTCGTTCTGGTCCTTAAGGACGTCGGCCACCTCCGAGCGCATCTTCTCGCACTCGTCCTCACCGGGATACGGGTAGGCCGGCTTGATGCCCGTGTAGTAGTCGCGTGCCATGGCGAGGCACGCCTCGCGCAAGCCCTCAAGGCGCTCCTTGAGCTCGGCCACGAGCTTATCCTCGTTGGAGGGCACGGTCTTGAGATCAAACAGGTCACACATGAGTTCGCCCGTGGCGCGTAGCAACCGGTCGCTCATGCGCATGCGCAAGCGCACCTGGGCCTTATCGGCATCCTTGCGCAGGAGCGCCACCATGCGGCTGTCGTTAGCTTGAACCGTCTGACCGCCAAACAGCACCTGCGCGCGCTGCTCCACCACAAGCTGCGCCACCACATTTGCGATGTCGACCTCGCGCCAGCCAAAGGGCCTTTGCTGGTACTGGCGCTGGATATCGCCCATAGCGGTATCCAGGTGGCGCTGGTGCTGCACTTTGAGGTAGTCCTCGACCTCTTTGAGCGCACGCGTATTGCCCGCGTCCATGCCAGCGAGCCCCACTTGAACGTTGCCCACCAGAGTAGAGCGAATATCGGAATCGCTCGTGACCGGCGCGCCGATATAGTCGGCCTTTTCAAAGACCACATCGCACAGCTGCGCCAGCACCTGCTCAAAGACCTGAGCGGGTTTGGCAGCACGGATCTCAATCATGCGCCCGTTGACGGCGCATCGTGCATGGAGCACCGCCTCAGCCAAAAGGGCGTCAGCCTCTTTCTCGTTAAAGTCCTTCTCGCGCATTTTGGCCTCGACAATCTGGCGGGTACTCGGCGGTAGCTCCTGCAGATTGCGCGTCTGGGCGTACATGCGAATCTTAGCGGCGTTGACGAGTGGAGCCCAATAATCCACCTCGTCGCTCAAGGCCACGATGGCCTTATCCACGGATTTCAATGCCAGCTCGGCATCGTCCGAACGGCCCAGATCGCTGGCCATGGTCACCACGGAAAGTTCCATGCCGCCCATGCTGGTACCGTGGATTGAGCCGTCCACATAGCGGTCAAACGGAAAGTCGTTGGCCCCGCGGTTGAGTTTGCGCGCAGTGTAGATGCTTTCGAACAGGCGCTTCTTGATGTACTCAATCACCTTCGCGTTGTCGATCGGGGTGCGTGCGATCTCCTGCGCTATCTCCTGCTCCTCGTCGGTGAGGAAGCTATAGGTATCGCCCTGGCGTGCCACGTAGCTCTCGCGCTCCAAGCGGGCGAGAGATTCCTTGACGCGGTCCTTAAGGGCGCGCTTGTCCACGTCCAGGCTATCGATCATAAGGATGGAGATGTTCTCGACCGTGGCCTTGACGTAGCCGATGTAGCGGATCAAGTACAGGAGCTTAAGCACCCGGACATCGTAGCTCTCAAGACCCTCTGCGTTTTCAGCCGCGCGCTCCGCACAGACGACGACCTGAATGATGCCGTGCTCCAAATCCTTGGAGATTGTGTCGAAGAAGCGCCAGAACGGCACGAGTGCACCAGTCTGGTCATGCTGGATGGCCTGAGCGCTCTCCTGAAACGCGCTCAGCATGGAGCGCTCGCCCGTGGACATGTGCTTGGCCTTAACACCGTGCTTGCGTACCTCGGTCATCACGTCGGGCAGAAGCTTAAACTGGTAGCCCACAAACGGGTAGCTGGCCACAAAATCCTTGGAGTTGGCGAAACCGGCAAGGTCGGAGCGCGAGCCACCCTCAAAGGTAAAGTTGTTTTTGAGGACGGCGGCGTCTTGCTCGTAGACCTGTGCAAGCATATCGGCCGCCGGCGCGGTTTTCTCGAGCACACGGCGCTGGATAACCTCGTCCACGCTGGAGCTGGAGAGCGAAAGGCGGGTATTGAAGCAGCCTTGGATCTTAGAAAAGTCGTTGCCCACGGGCAGGCTCAGGTTGTCGATGGCCTCCTGGCTCGTGACCATCACCCACACGCGGCCACCGCAGGCGGCGCCCAGCTCCTCGACGATGGTCTGAAGGCTCAGCATAAGGCTTGGGTCCTTGTCGTTTGTAATAAACTGACCCACCTCGTCGACCATAAAGAGCAAACGGAAGTTGCCGCCGTGGGCCGCTGCCTGAGCGTCTACGTAGTCCTTGACCTTTTTGGCAAAGACATCGGGGGCCAAAACCTCGTCCTCAGAACCCTCAAGCCAGTTCCATGCGGCCTTTTCGCTCATGCCGAGCACGCTCTGCAGCACCTCGACGACGTCGTCCTCAAAGTAGCTGTAGGTGTCGCGGGTCTGGAGCCAGGACTCGCCGTTGACGCGCTCAAAGGCCTCGCGGAACTCCTGGGTCTTGCCCAGGGAATCGATGTGTTCCTCGAGCTTTGCAAGCTTTAGGTCCTCGCCATAGAAGCCGCGCGCCTCGTAGAACATGCGCTCAAAGCCGCGAAGCAGCGCCGTGGGAGCCGTATCGCCCTGCTTCCACTGGCCCGCCTTGCTATCGATGTTAAAGAGGATGGCCTGCGTGGACACCGAGCAGGCGCGCTCCATGGCAGCCTCGACCATGGGGTCGACGATCTTGCCGTCAAAGTAGCGGATGGCGCTCTTACCGCCGATCTGGCGATTCTCGAGCAGGTAGCTCAGCATCTTGAGGAAGTGCGATTTACCGGAACCGAAGAAACCACTGACCCACACGCCGATCTTGTCGGTGGGCACATCGATGGCATCGCCGTAGGCCTTGAAGAACGTGGCAAAGTGCCTCTGCAACTCGCGCGTCACCACGTACTCGTCAAGCTCCTGGCGGATGGACCCATCTTTTGAATCCTGGACCTTGACCACGCCGTTGATGGAGCGGTTGATGTCTTTAGCAAAGAGGTCGCGAATGATCGTGTTGTCCATGGGTGCTCCTTTGGGTTTGGGAACGTTATGGCAAAGGGTTGTTACCGGCGGCAGGGACTTGCCTGCGGGGAGCCGTGCTTACGAGATATCGATGGCGCGGTAGTAGTTGTCGGCCGGCAGACGGTTAAAGAGCTGGAAAGAAGAGCCGTTGAAACTGCCCGGATAGGCGGCGACCACAGGCACCTCATCAAAATCCGCAAGCATGCAGTGGAGAAGCGTATGTATGCGAAAGAACGGGAAAACCTCGCCCGCGCCGGTGAGGAAAACGACGTCTCCAGGCGCGTGCGGCTCGGTCTGCTCAAGGATGTACGCAGCGACTTTCTCGGGCGAGGCGAACTTGGCCACGTCCTCGAGCACGCGCTGGGTACCGCGGCGCTCCTCTTGGTGCGGGATAGCCTTGAGGACACGGCGCTTTTCGAGAATTGCCAGCACGGCGTCGTAAAGGTTCACGACCTTGAGCGTGCACGGAAGCTTGTCGGCCTCGGCATCGCGTGAAGGGGCGTCAAATAATGCACGCGCCTCAAACTCCAGCGCGGGGTCATAGCAAAAAGTGTGGAAGCCGATCTCATTGCCTATGCCCTTGTTGGCCAAAAAGTCCTCGCTGCACAGGCACTCGCGCAGAAGCTGCGCACGGCGCTCAAATTCCTGACAGGCGCGCTCGGAGCGGGCATGCGCCGCCACGACGCTCTTGCGGGAATGGATGCCGATATTGGTGGTGAGATCGGTCGCCGGGGTGATAACAGGGCCGACGGCGCTTTTGACGGGAGCCACGCTACATCACTGCCCTGCCGGTAAGGACCGCGATAAGCGACTGCTCGCCCAGCTGAACCAAGGCTCGCTCGACATCGGAATCGAGGAAGAGTGGCGACAGGCGCTCGGACTCCGGGCCCTGGCCCTCGCCGATAAGGCCGGCATGGCGGAGCGTCTGGCGGAGCGAGCCCTTAATGCGCTTGTCCGTGGCCTCAGTCCAGCGGGCCGCGTCCGGATACTCCGTGGTAAAGCGTGTCATGAAGGCGTTGAGGTCAACCGCCGTAAAGGCATAATCGAAGTTTTGTAGGCGCTCCCCTACCTCGACGAGCACGAGCTCGCGCACGATATCGTAGCGGCAGATCATGCTGTAGAAGATGGCCTGGTCCGCCTGCGTGGGAGCGCCGGATGCCATGAGCCCGGTTAGGGATGACGCAGCCTCGACGGCGGTTTTGGGGTCGATGCCGCGCGCGGCGCATACGGCGTCCGTGGGCACCATGGCGTCAAGGCGGCGAAGGCACACGGTTGCGCGGTTGGCGACCATGCGCTCCGTGGGATATTGAAAGAGGTTCTCGCTCTTTACGCGTACAATGACCTGCTCGTCGCTTGCGCCCTGCATACGAAGGGCAGCGACGATGCGCATCTCATGCGGGAGGAATTGCTCGCGGGTGAGCACCCCCCCCCCGAACGCTTTTTGTGGTTACATCCACAGTGCACGCTCCAAGGGTGTCAAAGGCTGTCACAAGTGCGCCGCAACCCGGCGGGCAGGCGCGGCGCACATGACAATAATCATACCTGTTGGTAAAAAAGTTACCACGCCCAGAGTGTCAAATGTTGAGCAACAAAATTTAATCCGGTTAACGGTCATTTTCGCAGCTTAGAAACTTTAACGCGGTCGCCCCAAATCACACTTGCCAGACAACCGCGCTTACGAATGCAGGCACGCACACGCCCAACGCCACCCTCCGCTATATTCAACATAGAGTTATACATATGCTTCTATGTAAGGAGTTTCGTATGCCTGTCGTAAAGCCTATTTCTGATCAGACGCGCGCACTAACTACCATTCAGGAACGCGAAGATCACATTCAACGTACCATCGCTCATGGTTACGACGACCTCACCAACGGTCGTGTGCGCCCCTGGAAACAAGCGAAGGCCGAGGCGAATCGGATGCGAGCCATCAGGTAAGGTCATCCCCCCCATGTAACCATCCTGTAAATCATAGCGGCACACTCGAGTTTTACCGTGATGCGGTCGCGCCTGGCGCTCCACTGTGCTAAAGTATCCCGAACGTTCAAACGACTACGAGGGGAACTAGAAGATGGCACGTGTGCACAACTTCTCAGCTGGCCCGGCCGCGCTGCCTACAAGCGTGCTCGCCGAGATCGCCGACGAGATGATGGACTACCGCGGTTGCGGCATGTCCGTGCTCGAGATGAGCCATCGATCTAGCATGTACCAGCAGATCATCGACGACGCCGAGGCAACCCTGCGCCGCCTGCTGAGCATCCCCGACAACTACCGCGTCCTGTTTTTGCAGGGTGGCGCCACGCTGCAGTTTGCGGGCATCCCCATGAACCTCATGCACCGCGGCCGCGCCGGCTACGTCGTGACCGGTAACTTTGCCAACAAGGCGTACAAGGAGGCCGCCAAGTACGGTGAGGCCGTGCTGCTCGCGAGCTCCGAGGACACCAACTTCGACCGCATCCCCGACATGGCCGACATCAATGCGCGCATTGCCGCCGAGGCCGCAGGCGACGGGCTCGACTACGTCTACATCTGCCAGAACAACACCATCTTTGGCACCATGTACCACGAGCTGCCCGCTTGCGGCGACGTACCGCTGGTCGCCGATGTCTCGAGCTGCTTTTTGTCGCAGCCGCTCGACGTCGAGCGCTACGGACTCATCTACGCCGGCGCGCAGAAAAACGCCGGCGCCGCGGGCGTCACCGTGGTTATCGTGCGCGACGGCCTGATCGCTGACGGCCCGGCCTTTGCGCAGACGCCGCAGTACCTGGACCTTAAGACCCAGGCCGCCAAGGGCTCCATGCTCAACACGCCCAACACCTTTGGCATCTACGTGTGCGGCAAGGTGTTCCGTTGGGTGGAGCAGACCGGCGGACTTGCCGCCATGGCCGAGCGCAACTGGGCCAAGGCCAACCTGCTCTACGACTTGCTCGAGAACAGCAAACTATTCCACGGCACCGCGCAGACAGACAGTCGCTCCATCGCCAACGTCACGTTCCGCACCGGCGACGCCGACCTCGACGCCGCCTTTGTTGCGGGCGCGGCAGAGCACCAGATCCAAAACGTCAAGGGCCATCGCCTCGTCGGCGGCATGCGCGCCAGCGTGTACAACGCAGTCACCATGGAGGACGTACAGGCGCTGGCCACGTACATGAAGGACTTCGAAGCGCAGCATAGTTTGAGTCCGCGATCTAACTAGCCCGCAACACGCGGGCCGACCAGCCACTTCAAACCACTTGTTTTAGACAAACCTGCTAAGGAGTTTTCCATGCGCAAGATTAAAACCATCGATGACATTACCAAGGACGGCAAAGTCGAGTTTGGCGAGGGCTACGAATTTGTGAGCACCGCCGAAGAGGCCGACGCGATCCTGATGCGCTCGACCGACCTGCACGGCTACGAGCTGCCCGAGGGCATCCGCGCCATCGCCCGCTGCGGTGCCGGCGTCAACAACATCCCCGTCGAGGAATACGCCAAAAAGGGCGTCGTCGTCTTTAACTCCCCCGGTGCCAACAGCAACGCCGTCAAGGAGCTCGTCCTAGGCATGCTGGTGCTCTCGAGCCGCGGCGTGGTGCAATCGATGAACTGGGTGCGCGACAACGCCGACGACCCCGAGATTCAGGTCGATGCCGAGAAGGCCAAGAAGGCCTTTGTGGGCCGCGAGCTCAAGGGCAAGCGCATCGGCGTCATCGGCCTGGGCAACGTGGGCTCCAAGGTCGCCAACGCCTGCGTCGACCTGGGCATGGACGTTTACGGCTACGACCCGTTCATTTCCGTCGAGCACGCGTGGGTGCTGAGCCGCGAGGTGCAGCGCGTGGGCACGCTCGAGGATCTCTGCCGCGGCTGCGACTACCTCACCGTGCACGTGCCCAGCAAGGCCGACACCATCGGCATGATCAGCACCGAGCAGATTAACCTGCTGGCCCCCGACGCCGTGCTCATCAACTACGCGCGCGAAACCATCATTGACGAGGACGCCGTCGACGCAGCCCTGCGCGAGGGCAAGCTGAGCTGGTTTAGCTGCGACTTTGCCACGCCCAAAACCGTCAAGATGCCCAACACGTTTATCACCACGCACTCGGGTGCCGGCACTGGCGAGGCCGAGGCCAACTGCGCCGATATGGCCATCAGCGAGCTCAAGGATTACCTGGAGAACGGCAACATCGCGCACAGCGTCAACTACCCCGCCTGCAGCATGGGCAAGGCGCGCGCCGCGAGCCGCATCGCCTGCCTGCACGCCAACGTGCCCAACATGATCGGCCAGATTACGGCCATCCTGGCCAAGGACAACGCCAACGTGCAGCGCATGACCAACGAGTCCGCTGGCGAGAACGCCTACACCATGTTCGACACCGACGAGCACCTGAACAGCAGCACCATCGAGGCGCTCAAGCAGATTCCGTCGATGTATCGCGTGCGCGTAATCAAATAGCGCCGGCTGATCTGACGGGCAGTTCCCCATGTGGCCTGCCCGTCACTGACATTGAATGCCCGCGGGGCGCCTTTCGCACGAGAGGCGCCCCGTTTTTGTGAGCGCTCCATTAAATGCACCGAGCCGCTTCTTGGCATACAATCTGTATGTTGACCTAACTATCTGTGAGGTGCCTATGGTTGATACAGATTTTGCTTGGCGGCTTACGCAAGGACTCGTGCGGATCGACAGCTCAGACCCGGGTGCGTATGAGGACGAGATTGAGCGCTATATCAAAGCGTTGGTTGAGGAACGGTTGGCGCAGCTGAGCCATCCGGTACTCCATGCCGTGCAGGTTGAGGAACTCGAGGTGCTGCCCGGGCGCCGCAACCTTATGGTCACCGTGCCGGGACTGAGCGACGAGCCACGACTCGTCTATATCTGCCATATGGATACCGTTACGCTGGGCGATGGCTGGGACGCGGACACGCCGCCGCTCGGGACGGTTGTGCGTAACGACAAACTCTATGGCCGTGGCGCCTGCGATATGAAGGGTGGCCTGGCCTGCGCCATTGCCGCACTGGTCCATACGCTCGAGCGCGTGGCGGCGGATGGCGCGTTGCCCCGCCGCGGCTTTTCGCTCATCTGCTCGGTCGACGAGGAAGATTATATGCGCGGCTCAGAGGCCGCGATCGATGCCGGCTGGGTCGGCTCGCGTGAATGGGTGCTGGACACCGAACCCACCGACGGACAGATCCAGGTGGCGCACAAGGGGCGCACGTGGTTCGAGATTGAAATGGCTGGCGTAACGGCGCATGCGAGCCAGCCGTGGAAGGGCGCGGATGCCGTCGCCGCCATGGCCGAGGTCGTGTGTTCGCTCCGTCGCGCGTTTATGGCGCTGCCCGCGCACGATGAGCTGGGGCCTTCAACCATCACGTTTGGCCAAATCGAGGGCGGATATCGCCCCTATGTCGTGCCCGACCGTGCCAAAGTCTGGGTCGACATGCGTCTGACGCCTCCGACCGATACGGCCGCCGCGAAGCGCATGGTAGAGCTGGCCATCGCCGGCGCCGAAGCCGCGGTCCCCGGTTGCCATGGCAGCTACACCGTGACGGGCGACCGCCCCGCCATCGAGCGCGACCCGAACTCTCCCCTTCTAGCAGCGCTCAAGCGTGCCGCCGATGACGTGACGGACGCGGACACGACCGTCGGTTTCTTTACCGGCTACACCGACACCGCCGTCATTGCCGGCAAGACAGGTAACCGCAATTGTATGAGCTACGGTCCCGGGTCGCTCGCGCTCGCGCACAAGCCCAACGAATATGTACCCCACGCCGATATCGTTCGTTGTCAGCAGGTGCTAAACGCGCTCGCCGATAACGTGCTCTGGGACGCGAGCGGCCAAGTTGGGGCATAATAAGCCGCGAACAAACCGACTCGTGCGTTAGGACCGCCCATGAAAGCACTTCCGTTTCCCTGCATCCGCCCGGCTCAGGACCGCGTGCTTGAGGCGCTGCCTGCAATGGGCAGCATCCTGAGCGGCAACGATGCTCTGCGCGGAGCCATTGCCGATGGTCTGATGCTCAAGGACCCGGGTGCGGCGTATTACGTGTACGAATGCTCGGGCGAGCCGGGACGTGTGACGGGTGTCGTGGCGATCTGCCCGGTTGGTGCGCTGGCGGGCGGCGACGCGGTTGCCGCCGATACGACCGCCGCTGCGCGCGCAATCGCCGACCTCAAGGTACAGCCCCGTCCCGTAACGCTTGTCTACGAAGCCTCTCCCGTCATGGATATCATCCTCGGCGCCGCAAAAGAGGGCGCTTCACTCTATGCCGTCACCGACCCCGCCGGCATTACGCACCGCGTGTGGGAGGTCAAGCGCGAGGACGCCGTCGGGGCCATCCGCGCCATGCTCGACCAGGCGCCGGAGCCGGCACTGGCCGACGACCCTGCCTACGCTGTCGCACTAGTCGAGGCATCACAGCTCCTGGCCGACGATGCACGTGCCGCCGGCACCTACACGGGCAAAGAGCCGTTCAACTTTGCCGTAGCTGCGCTCTTCCCCGCCGCGCAGGTCAGCGGCGGCGCGGCGCAGGTTCCGACGGGTCTGCTCACGCACCAGGTCGCGCGGTTCTAGCAAGACCAGACCGTCCAGCACAAAAATCGGCAGCCCAACAAACAGGGGGCGGAGATGCAGCAGGTACATGCATCTCCGCCCCTTTTGCGTCGAGAAGTTATGCCGACGACCCGTGCCGCCGCGCTCGCGTTATCCGCGCTGCGGACCCGCAGTAGCCACGAGCGGTTCAAGCCCCAGCTCGCGCGCGTAGTCTTCCTGCGTAAAGACTTCGACCAGTTCAAACGTATCGGCCGCATCGTCAAACGCAAACTGCAGCACTGAGCAGTTGCCCGGCACGCGTTCGCGCTCGTCGGCCGCCGCGCCCCGCACGTGGTCCAAAAACTCCTTGATAGCCGAGCCGTGGCTCACCGCGAGCACGCACTCGTGGTCCGGACGTCGCATAAGATCGGTTATCGTCGCCGCCATGCGCTCGCGCACCTGCATCTGGCCCTCGCCGCCAAACTGACGATAGAAATCTCGCCACGGCCGCTCGGGCATAAGCATCACGCGCTCGGCCTCAAAGTCGCCAAAGAACCACTCACGCAGACCGTCCAGGCGCTCGTACGCCAAGCCCGGCCACAGGTTGGCGATAGTCTGCTCGGTGCGATGAAGTGTGGAGGTGTAGGCATGATCGGGTTCAATGCCGCGCGCACGTAAGAACATGCCGGCACGTGCCGCCTGGTCGCATCCCAGCTGCGTGAGCGGCGAGTCACTCCAACCCTGAATAATGCGCTTAAGGTTGAATATTGTCTGCCCATGACGAACCAGATACAGGTCTTTATTCATAGGGGTCCTTTCGTTCGTTACCAATCAAGGAGCGAAAACGCACCGTCGCAATAGCCAAAATGAAGCACGGCACCGTTGTCGGGTAGCTCTCCCCCGCCAGTCACATACTCAAGAAACTCCTGGCAGGAAGAGCCGTGGGAGACTGCCAGCACACAGTCGTGCTGCGGCCTGGCCATGATGTGGGACAGCGCCGCGACCATGCGCGACTGGAGCTGCACTTCCGACTCGCCGCCAAAGGCCACCGGATAATCGCCCCAGGGCTGCGGCGGCATATCGCGATTTGATGTACCCTCCAGCGAGCCCAAATGCCACTCGCGTAGGTCATCGACCAGCTCTATCGAGCGGCCCTCGCCAGCAATTAGCTCAGCCGTACGCCGCGCCCGGCCCAACGGGGAGGAATACACACGGTCAAAGGTCACGCCACGTGCCTCAAACGCCGCGCGCGTCGCCAGCGCTTGCTCGCGCCCGCGCGCCGTAAGCGGCGAATCGTGCCCACCTTGCAAAATATTCTGCACATTGAGCTCAGTCTGCCCATGCCGCACCAAATACAAATCTGCCACACGCCCTCCTCTCGCACCACCGCAAAGGGGACAGGTACCTTTGTGGTGGTTTACCGCCGGATCACACCGCGGTGACGCTCAACTACAGCAGCACGTCGGCAAGCGGACGCTTGGGTACGTGGTGCACCTGCGCCTCGTCGCGCCAATAATTGATGGAACCGTCGGGGTTGGAATCGATCGCATCGATCACCTGTGTCTCGGCCGGAACGCCAAACGCCATGATCAGCTTGAGCTCATACTTGTCGTTATCGAGCCCCATGGCGTCGATTGCGCGGGGCGTAAAGGCCTTGAACATGCATGCCGCCACCTCGGGCGTGGCGCTGCGGGCGGCGAGCATCATCGTCTGCGCGGCAATGCCCGTGTCGACCTCGGTAATGGGAGCGGCTGGCTTGCCCGGAACGGCGCGCTCAGCCAAAATCGCGATGTAGCCGGTCGGGCGCTCACCCTCGGCAGGACCCGGCCAATCCTTAAGCGCACCGGCCCATGCAAGCTCATCAAATACGCGCGCGCAATCCACGGCACCGCTCACCACATGAAAACGCAGACGCTGAGCATTGGCGCCGCAGGGAGTCAGGTGAGCCAGCTCTGCCAGCTCGAGCAAAAACTCACGCGGCACGCGCATGGACTCGTCAAAACGGCGGCACGTACGGGCACGACGGACCAGCGCATCAAACGCTTCCAAGCCGAGCTTTTCGCAACCCTGCTCTGCCATCGATTCGACACTCGACGGCGCCTCGGGAACTGCTTCGTTCATAGGGACCCCCAATACAAGCCAATTGTCCTTAGGAAAATCTAACCTAAAACGTAGGCAATAACGAACAGGGCTGCAATGTTCTACACCTGTTGAATAGAAAATCGCAACGTGGGGAACAACGGAAACAATTCGGGGCCTTTGGGTTACGTTTCGCCCTCTCCGACCCATACGCCAGCGCCTTTAGGCGATACTGGTTGTAACGATCAAGGCTTACGCCGCACGGAAAGGAGACATTATGGGCATCTTTAAGAACGATGACCAAAAATCGAGCCAGTTTGGATTTGACGAGAAAAGCATGGCGGGCAAAGCCGTCAAGGCCGTACGCTGGATTTACGCCATCACGGGCGTCTTAGCGCTCATTGCTGGTATCGCGCTGCTTTTTGCACCCGCCAAGTCCCTCGTCTTTTTGACGACTGTCCTGGGTTTTTACTTTGTAATCACTGCTGCCATCAGGCTGTTCACTGCCATTTTTGAGCCGCTGCTGCCCACCGGCTGGCGCGTGACGAGCATCATCTCCAACCTACTCATTATCTTGGGCGGCGTCATAATCCTGCGCAACCAGGCCTTCTCGACCGCGACGCTCACCACGATGGTGGTTATCGTGGCCGGCTTTGGCTGGATTGTCGAAGGTGTCATGTCCATTCTGGAGTCCGAGCTTTCGTCCAACCGCGCCCTCGCCATCCTGAGCGGCGCGCTCTCCATCATCGCCGGCATGTTCGTGTTTATCTATCCGCTGTGGTCGGCCAAGATGCTCGTCATCTTTAGCGGCGCCGCGCTGCTGGTGTTTGGCGTAACGCTGATTGTTCGTGCTATTCAATTTGGCAAACTGGTGCACTAGATGCCACGAACGCTCTTTATTGATGCAGACGCTTGCCCGGTCACGCGCGAGTCGATTGACTGCGCGCGGCGGGCAGGCGTCGCCGTTGTTATCGCCGGCAACAGCACGCAAAACCTGGAACGGCATATTCGCCGCGACGACCCGCGCGATGCCGAGCACGCGCGACGCGGCTTTTGGGTCACGACGCTCGACGTGAGTGTGGGCGCCGACAGCGCCGACTTTGCCATTATCGAACGCCTGCAGACGGGCGACGTGGTCGTGACGCAGGACATTGGCTTGGCGAGCATGGTGCTCGGGCGCGATGCCGCCGCTATCGGCGTGCGCGGGCGCGTCTACGACAAAGCGACCATCGACATGCAGCTGTTTATTCGCCACGAGGAAAAGAAGGTGCGCCGCGCCGGCGGACGCACTCGCGGACCGGCGGCATTTACCAGCGAAGATCGCGCCCGCTTTAAACGCAACCTCACCGAGCTGTTGCGCTAACCAAGGTAGATTTTTGGGACATGCCTAAAAATCTACCTTTTTGTTTTGCCGATTGACGCGCATCCAACGCCCAGGTCATGGCGGTGGAATTTATGGCATGTCCTAGTTTTACGGCATGCCCCAAACATCCACTTAGAACCCAAAGGCGGAAAGGATAAGGCCCCAGCCCGCGCCGATGACATACATCATGATCAGAAACACAGCGTTTTCGCGGGCGCTGCGGTTGGTGCGGAACAGCACCAGGTAGCCCACGCCAGCGGAGATAAGCGTGCCAGCGAGCATCGGCGCCAATTGCAGCGCACCTTCCAGATATAGTTGCGTAATGACCACGCTGGCCGAGCAATTGGGAATCAGCCCGACAAGCGCCGAACCCAGGACAGCGAGTGTCTCGTTGCCGCGCAGGAACTGCTCGATCGCGGACTCGCCGAACGTCTCGAGCACGGCGACCAGGACCAGCGTCACCAGGAAAATGAATACCGAGACCTGCACGGTGTGCGAGATCGCGCTGCGGATGATCGACAGGACGGGCGCACCTTCGTGGGAGTGACCGTGGTCGTGCCCATGGCCGTGGTGGTGCTCATGCTCGCCCGTGTGACCGTGGTCATGGCTGTGTCCGTGGTCGCGCTCGTGTTCATCTTCATCATCATCGCAACCGCAATGGTCGCGCTCGCATAACTCGTGGATGTGGTCGGCGCTCACGCCCGCCTCGGCCACTTCATCAATGATGTCGCCCCCGGTATGGTCGTCGTGCGCGCAGTTCACATGAGCCGGATTGGCAGCGGTCCCCAGCACGGTACGGCGAATCGCCGCATGCGCGCGGGCATTACGACGAAGGCCGCGGATAGCCGCGTCCACGATAAAGCCCGTGACCAGCGCGATCAGTGCCTTCGAAACCAAAAGCATCGCCATGGTCTGCACGGGCACCTGCTCGGCGAGCAACAGCGGCAGCATCTCATCGGAGGTCGAAAGGAACACCGCCACCAACGTGCCCAAGGTCACGACACGACCGGCGTACAGCGTTGCCGCCATTGCCGAAAAGCCGCACTGCGGCACCATGCCCAGCAACGAGCCAACCACGGGACCCGCGGCGCCGGCGCGCTTGATGGCGCCGTTAACGCTGTCGCCCGCGACGTGCTCCAGGGTCTCGAGGGCCAAATATGTCACCAATAAGAACGGTACCAGCGAGAGCGTGTCCTTGCCGGCGTCGAGCAGAATATCAATCAGCAAATCCATGACGGATGGAACCTTTCGTGTCTTTCGGCAGCATTGTAAAAGTCCTAGCGGTCAACTAGGGTATTGTAGTTATCCTAGGCGCGATGCCAATAGTTGCCCATGGTAAACTATCATCTCGCCACATCTTAATGACCCTGAGCCGCACGACGCGGCCCATCCAAGGAGCAGTTATATGAACGTTTCACAAGCACTCGAATACGAGCGTCAGCCGTTTATCCCCATGTTTATCTATGGCGATCACGGCGCCATGGAATCCGAGCGCCAGAAGGGCGAAGAGGCCCTTAAGGTGCTCGAAACCGAGTACTTTACCGCCGAGGGCGACCCCAGCTTCGACTTTGCCACCGTGCGCGACCTGGCCGACCGCAACCGCGACCTGTGCGACCAGATTGGCGAGGCGCGTCTGCGCAACGTGACGCCCGCGACGCTCTCGCGCGGCCTGTCCGATGCCGACACCTGCGCGGCCATCGGTAAGATGCAAAAGCGCACCGCCGCGTCGGTCATGCGCGAGATCCGCGGCGACCGCGACGCGCTCGGCGTGGCCTACGCCCGCAAGCCCATCCAGGGCACCGTGCTCGGTATCGACATCGAGACCACCGGCCGTGCACCCGAGCGCGGTTATATCATCAATGTGGGTTGGGAAATCATGGAGCTCACCAGCGACGCCGTCCCGCACGACGCCGAGGCGCACTACTGCGGTCTGCCCGACATCTACCGCGGCGAGGATGTGCCGTTGTCGAATATCCACCACATCACCTGGGACGACATCGACGGCAAAAAGCCATTCCGCGAGAACAAGGAACTGCAGAAGCAGCTGCTCAAGCTTATGAAGAAGTACCCGTACATGGCGCACAACGCCGCCTTTGAGGACAGTTGGTTCAAGATCCACCTGGACGGTTACGCCGAGGCACGCCGCGCCGGCAAGATCATCGTCATCGACTCGCGCCAGATCTGCCGCAGCCTGGATGCCGACGTCCGCTCGCTCCCCCGCGAATCCGCGCCCGCCGCGCTCGAGAACTGGGCGCGCCGCCGTGGAACCCTCGCCGCCGACGCCAACGAGCAGCACCTGGGCCTCGACGACACCGACCTCATGCTCCGCACGGTTCAGGCCGAGTTCAACCTCAAGAACCTATTCGCGAAATAACCGATCCATCTGCGGGAGCGCCTGCCAGGCACAGCGCAATCCGTCTGGGCACACCGACACGCAGTAAACTAGGGCGCAGCCTTATGGCTGCACCCTAGTTTTCATCAAAACGAGCAAATACGCGTGCTTCACATAGTCGGCAGGTTGGCCCACCTACATTTTTCGAGTTGTTCGGCCAGCTGAACCACTAGTCAAGGCCCCTTGAACCGCAATCGAAGCTAAAATCGCCTTAATTTCGCAACCAAGCCCCATAAATCTGGTCGCGCGCGCAGACGTGGTGTAAGAGTGTCCTGAGGTCCGTCGCTGCAAGTC
>CAUFRY010000025.1 GCA_959028445.1 uncultured Collinsella sp.
TGTCGTAGACCGGCAGCAGCTGCTTGGAGGTCACGAGCGTGAGCGGGTACAGGCGGGTGCCGGACCCGCCTGCGAGGATGATGCCTTTCACTGGTTATCTCCTTCCGAGGAAAAGGTCTTCGTAGCTGTCAGTGATGGACCGCCACGAATACCGGTCGCGGATAACGGAGGTCGATGCCGTATCGAGCTCCTCGATCGACTTCCAATCCATCACGTCGGCGCTATTGATAAGTTCAGCCAAGTCTCCGGATTCCTTGCTCCAATACAGGGCCGAGTCCTCAGCGACCTCGCGGTTGAAACCGACGTCGAGAAGGAGGTTGAGGCGCGTGGACGCCAGCGCCTCCAGGAGGCTCGGATTGGTACCCCCGACCTCATGGCCATGGAAGTAGCCGTAAGCCTGCTCACGGATCTTCTTCAGGAGCTCCTGGTCGTAGACGGTCCCGACGAACTTGATGCGTGGGTCGGACTTGAAGTGTGTCTTCCGCTCGAGCTCCGCGAGGAAGGAGTCGTCCACTCCCGTCACGAGCGCGAAATCCCGCTTGGAGTCGGAAGCCATGAACTCGCGGATCATGGTCTCGTAGTTATTCTCGGGCACGAAGCGTCCCACGACCAGGTAGTAGCCGAAGGGCTCGAGGCCCTTCTCGGAGAGCCATCCAGTGAACTTGGGGTCGTCGTCCGCGAGCGCTGAGTGCCTGATGTCGGCCCCGTAGGCGATGAAGGTCGTCTCGGGGTCCAGGTCGGCATACTCCCCTCGAATGTACTTCTCAATGTTCTTGGAGTCGCACACCATCAGGTCGGCGTGCTTGACCATCCCGCGCTCCGAGACTTTCCAGTACCTGCGGACGGGCGCGCTCCACTTGGCGCGCTTCCACTCGTGGCCGTCGGGGTTCACGAAGACCTTGCCACCAAGGGCGTGGATCCTCTTTACGTACTTTCCGAAAAACGGTCCGATGCGACAGGCCAGCACGTAGACGATGGGGTGCTCGACACGGTTATTCTCGATATAGGCGGTGCACCACTTGAGGGCGTCTATGTCGTAGAAGATCGCCCTAGCGGCTCCGACGGGCCTGCGTAGTACCTTGAAGCAATGCGCTCCGTTGTGCTCGAACTCGCCGACCTCCTCGGCGGAGTCCACAGCGCACGCCACGTGGTACTTGATGTCGGGCGATACCTGATTCTCGGTCAGTTTCTCCACGAACGTCTCGTAGCCGCCGTAGTTTGCCGGAATTCCCTTGGATCCGATGATGAAAACATGCTGCATTAGTACGCATCGCTCCCGTTAAAGACCTCCAGAACCGTTAGGAGGATGATCTTGAAGTCCGTGATGACTCCGCGCTTGGCTATGTATTCGAGGTCCCGGCGGACCATGCCGTCGAACCCGGTGGAGTTTCGCTCTGTCACCTGCCAGAGCCCCGTAATACCTGGCTTCACTGCTAGCCTCTGTAGGTCGTACTCGGTGTACTCCGCGACTTCGTTCGGCAGCGGCGGACGAGGCCCAACGACGCTCATCTGACCCAGAAACACGTTGACGAACTGCGGAAACTCGTCGATGGAGTGCTTGCGGATGAATTTTCCGATCCTGGTGACACGGGGGTCCTCCCTCATCTTGAACATGGCGCCGGCGATCTCGTTCTGCTCCTTGAGATCTGCCAGGCGCTCGTCGGCGTTCTTGTACATGGAGCGGAACTTCCACATGCGGAAGGTGGACAGGCTGCCGTCGGGGCGGGTCTGGCCCACGCGGATCTGGCTGTAGAAGGGGTTGCCCTCGCTCTCAAGGCGGATAGCGGCGGCAAGCACAAGGCTTGGTACGGTGATGACGGCCAGCACGCAGCCGCTGAACACGATGTCAAAGGCGCGCTTAACGGCCCGATAGGCCAGACGCGAACGATCCCAGTCCATGATGGACTGCATGGCCTTGTAGCGGCCGGCGCCCTCGCGTCGTTCCATGGCCTGAGCAATGAGCGCTGCCCCCGCAGGCGCATCCGTTGCAAATTGAGTTTTATCCGACACGTTTTCTTCCAAGACTTCGTCCCCGGGTCGGGGATCCTCCCTGTTCTGTGTAGCGATCGCCTGCAACTAGGCGATCGCCTTTTTAAGGTTGCGCATGACGCGCTGCTCGGCCGAAAGCACGGCAAGGCCAACGCGCGTAGTTACGCGTCGACCGCAAAGGTCGAGCTCCAAATAAGCAGTGCTCTTGCGTCTGTTAATGGTTTTGATAAGGCCTTCGTGGCCCAACAGTGGACCTGCCGTCACTATGACCTGGTCACCGTCTTTTAGGGCCTCGCTCATGGGCACTACGCGGTCTCCCCTATGCGTAAAGCCGCCAATAAGCTGGACCTCTTCTTTTGCCAGCGGCACAAACTGACCGTCCTGGGATAACACCCGGGCAAAGTCGTCCATACGCAGCAGATACTGTTGCACGGTACGGGGATCTGCCGTATCGCAGATAAGATAACCGGGAAAGAGCGGCTTGGTCGTATTGACCCATTCGCCGTGTACTTTGATCTCGGTTTGAAATTGGGGATAAAAGAGCTCCTGCATGGCGCTCGCCGGCACCATGCGCTCGATGCGCTCGCGCATTACGTCTTCGCGACCGTTAATGACCTGGATTACATACCACACGAGCACCACCCCCTTGCTGTCTTACGTGTGGCTCACGGGGTTTGGGTATGGCTTCGCCAGGGCGCTTGTGCGCGAAGGCGCTCCATATTCAAACCCTGAGCCCAGTCAGACAAGCACGTGGCTCTGCCCCACCGTGAACGGTATGTACAAATGCAGTTGCTAGGGTCGCGGAAGTGTATCGCAAAAATGACCGTGACCCCAGCTGGCTGCGTGCGAACCAGTCAAGCGGGTACAAAACTGAATCGCACGCAAACAGCTGGAAGACTGCTACGCTTTGGCTTGCAAACTAGTAACCATTTGCACTTTAGAAATAACTTATTGCAAACAATTTAAGTCGCATGACCTCTTTATTGGAGCTCGTGGTGTTTCTGGCACCGCCGTTACGGCCGGATGCTGATCGACCCTGCGCTTTGCGACTTGCTGGAGCCGTGAGCACAGTTGAACTCATGTAACGTTAGGTACCGTAGCACAAGCTGGTAGCGAAACTGATTTGGCTTGTGGTGGACAACATATCGTTCATTTAGCGTGCTTAAGGGGGTTGTTTTGGGATGTTATTCACATTGATGCAGGTTATTGGGATGCTAACGGTGATTAGGGGCGTTCCTGAACGCCTAAATGAAGCAGCGAGCTGTGCCGATAATCTCGTTTGTCTAACAAACTATGTACAGGCACGGGAAATAAATTGTGCAACTTTTTGTTGGCGTAGGTGGGGTTTGTGGCGCGTGGTTTTTTGGCATGAAAAAAGGCCTTCGGAATTCCGAAGGCCTTTGCATTCACGATGGTGGAGACGAGGGGGATCGAACCCCTGACCTCTTGACTGCCAGTCAAGCGCTCTCCCAGCTGAGCTACGCCCCCGTGACGAGGAGATACTATAGGGGAAGACTTTCTTTGATGCAAGGACTTTTTTGGGTTGAATCTCTTACTTACGGGTTTTCCTGGGACGGGGCAGAAATAAACACTCTTCGAGCGCTTATTTCTATCCACCGTCCCGATAAAACCCTGATGCGATAGACCTTACCTGTAGAGGTAAGCGATGGCGGTGCCGGTGTGGACTTGGATTGTGGCTGTTGACCTGACGACGTTGCTGATGCCCGTGTCGGCCAAGAGGTCTAGGGGGCTGTGATCTAGTTCCCACTCTAGGCCATGTTCGCTTACCTTGGTGTTGGGGGCTATGGCGATGATGGAGAACGTCTTGCCTTCGGCGCCTTCGATGGTCCACGACTCGCCTGCGTGAAGAATGCGGGCGACCACCTTGTCCTCGAAGATCCAGATGGGTGCGTCCTCGTAGCCCGCGAGCAGGCCCAGTACGGAAAGTGCCATGTCCGGACGGCCGCCCGTAGCGCAAGTCGCAACCACTTCGGCACCCGACCAGCGGCGTCGGATGGAATCGAGCGCCAACGCCAGATCGGTATAGTCCTTGTAGGGGTCGTGGCGCTCAACTTCAAAGTCTTTGGCGGCATCAACTAGGGTGCGACCGGCGTCGCTTACCGTATCGGCGTCACCTACGTATACGTCACAGCTCAAGCCGGCATCTAGAAGGGCATCCAGGCCGCGGTCCACGGCGACGACGTGGTCATACTCCCCTGCTAGCCTACGCAACAGATCCGCGCTCGCCACCACGGGCGAGCCGCAGACCACTAATACTTTCTCGGACAACGCCCTCGCCTAACCTTCATACGTAAGAACGCGATCCAAATCCAGCTCCTCATAACTGTCGATAAAGATGTCGCAGTTGCCGCGAACCTCGTCGCGCTCCATGCGGCCGTGCGGGTCATAAATGCCCACGCGCTTAAATCCAGCAGTGCCAGAGCTCTTAAGGCCAAAGACGGCGTCCTCAAATACCCAAGCGCGCTCGAACTTGTGCCCGTGGCGCTCTTCCAGGCAACGCAACGCCAGCTCATACACGTCGGGGAACTGCTTGGAGCGCCCCGCCTCGCCCGTCGTAGTAATAAACTCCATATAGCGATCAAGGCCAGCAGCCGCAAGGGCGGACTGCACCAGTTCGGCCGGCGTGGACGTGGCCACGCACATGGCAATGCCCGCCGCCTTCGCCTGCTCCAAAAATGCCAGGAGCCCCTCACGCGGCGGCACCTTGGAGTACCCATCGATCAAAATCTCGCCAAGCTCACGATACAGCTCCTCACCATTCGCGCCAATGCCCCACGTGTCGTGGTAGGCCTGGCACTCGTCCTCGAGCGACAAATGCTCAAACTGGGCAAAATCGTCGACCGTTACATCAATGCCATGACGGCGCAATAACTCGGTCTGCGCATGGCCCCAGACGGGGGAGCTATTAACCAGAGTTCCGTCGCAATCGAAAATAAAAGCAACACTTGGAGCAGCGATGTGGTTCATAAACGAGCCTTTCGATGTCAAATAGTAAACAACCTGCTAAAAACGTTTTACCAAACGTAAGCCTATCAGTTTTGAAACCCTAATTGGTAAAACTGTCAAGGGTTTTACCACAGCAATTCTGCCAGTGGTATAAACATGTCGCTTACCGATTAAACGCCCCCGCAAATCCGCTTTCGTCCATAAAACTAACGTACAGGTGTTATCGTAGTTTCTGCCGAAAGTTCCACCGAGCACGCGAGGTGGAACGAATCATAGAACTATCGCCGTCCCTTCGATTCGTGCAGCCTTGGACCTTTCGCATCTAGTCACCAAGGCAACACGCTGCCGCGTCATGATGGGATCAAACGTGAGCGATACAAAGCTAAAGCCAGCAACCAAAAAGCCTGCTACCCGCAAAGCCGCCCCGCACGCACCGGAGCTCTCCAAGGACGATGTCTACCTGTTTGGCATTGGAATGTGGGAGCGCAGCTGGGAAAAGATGGGCGCTCACCCCGACACGCAGAACCGTACGCGCGGCTGGCGCTTTTGCGTTTGGGCGCCCGACGTAAAGAGCGTCCATGTCATTGGCGAATTTAACGACTGGGACGAGGAAGCCAACCCGCTGGTGCCCATGCATACGAGCGCTATTTGGGAAGGCTTTATTCCTGGTGCCGAGCAGGGCCAGCTCTATAAGTACCTTATCGAGACCAACGAGGGCGAAAAGCTCTACAAGGCCGATCCGTACGCCTTTAAGGCCGAGTGCCCTCCGGGAACGGCGAGCGTGCTGTGGACCCTCGATGGCTACAAGTGGAACGACGCCGCGTGGCTCAAGCGCCGTGCCAGCCATAACCACATGTCGCAGCCCCTTAACATCTATGAGGTGCATATTGGCTCGTGGAAGCGCCACGGCGACGCGCCGCAGGGCGATCCGGACGAGTACGGCAACTACCCCGGCCCCATGGATCCCTTCCCCGCACAGCGCGGCGAGTTCTACACCTACGACGAACTGTCGGTGGAGCTCGTGGACTACGTGCGCGACATGGGCTACACGCATATCGAGGTCATGCCGCTCATGGAGCATCCCTTCGACGGCTCCTGGGGCTACCAGACGACCGGCTACTACGCCGCCACGTCGCGCTACGGCAATCCGCAGCAGCTCATGCACTTTATCGATGCGTGCCACGAGGCGGGCATCGGCGTGATCATGGACTGGGTACCCGGCGGTTTTTGCGCCGATTCCCACGGCCTTGCCACCTTTAACGGCCATATGCTGTTTGAGCACGAGATTCACCCCAACTGGGGCACGCACAAGTTCGACTTCGCCCGCGGCGAGGTCCGCTCTTTCTTGGTCTCCAACGTACTGTACTGGCTCGAGAACTTCCACGTGGACGGCATTCGCATGGACGGCGTGTCCAGCATGCTGTACCTCAACTTTGGCATCGACGATCCGGGCCAAAAGAAGTTCAACAAGTACGGTACCGAGGAGGACTTGGACGCCAGCGCGTTTATCCGTCAGGTCAACTGCGCCGTGGAGGCGCACTACCCCGACGTGATGATGATGGCCGAGGAGTCCACCGCGTGGCCGCTCGTGACCTACCCGCCGCAGGACGGCGGCCTGGGCTTCCACTACAAGTGGGACATGGGCTGGATGAACGACACCCTGCACTACATGCAGACCGATTTTCCGTGGCGCCCCGGCAACCACGGCCTGCTCACGTTCTCCATCATGTACGCTTTTACCGAGAACTTCATTTGTCCGCTGAGCCACGACGAGGTCGTGCACGGCAAGTGTTCGCTCATCGGCCGCATGCCGGGCGACTGGTGGCGCCAGTTTGCCGGCCTACGCACGCTGGCCTTCTACCAGATGACGCACCCCGGTGCCAAGCTCAACTTTATGGGCAACGAGATTGGCCAGTTTATTGAGTGGCGCTACTACGAGTCTATCCAGTGGTTCCTGACCGAGGAGTACGAGACCCACAAGCATCATCAGGCGTTTATCAAGGCGCTCAACCACCTGTACACCGCCGAGCCCGCCCTGTACGAGCGCGGCTACACCGATGACGGCTTTACCTGGATCGACGCGGACAACTCCAAGCAGTCCATCGTGAGCTTTGTGCGCCAGGGCGAGGACGTCGATGACGACCTGGTGATCCTGATCAACTTTGACCCGGCGAGCTATGAGAGCTTCCGTGTGGGCGTGCCGCGTGAGGGCGACTGGGAGGTCATCTTTGATTCCGACCGTCCCGAGTTTGGCGGCAGCGGATACGCCGGCGAGGAGCCCTACACCTGCTCGAGCGAGCCCTATCCCTGGAACGGGCAGATGGACTCCATCGAGATCAAGGTGCCCGGCCTGGCAGGCGTGGTCCTTAAGCGCCGCGGTCCCAGCAGCTACAAGCCGCCGGTGGTTGAGGAGCCCAAGAAAGCGACGCGCAAGCGCACGTCCTCGGTGAAGCCCAAGCCCGCGGCTGCCAAGAAGGCTCCGACCAAGGCAAAGGCTACGACGACCAAGGCCAAGGCTGTCGCAAAGCCCGCTGCTAAGGCTACCGCGACCAAGAAGCCGGCTGCCAAAAAGGCCGCTGCCAAGGCCAAGTCTGCTTCTGTTAAGCCGTCGGCCAAGGATGCGTAACAAAGCCGTTACAGCTGTAATTACCCGCCTCGCCGGGGCGTAGGATACAAGTCATAACCGTTCCGGGAGAATCATCCCCGGGGGAAAGGAACGTATGAATAAGATCTTCGACAACAAGCAGGAGTTTACCGAGCTCTATCGCGATGCCGTCATGAGCATCAGCGGCAAGAGCGTCGAGGCCGCCAGCGACCTCGACCGCTTTAACGCCCTGGCAAAGCTCGTGGCCGAGAAGGCGCGCACCGTTGCCACCAAGAGTGACGCCCGCGCCACCGCCGAGGGCAAGAAGCGCGTGTACTACTTCTCAATCGAGTTTTTGATCGGCCGCCTGCTCGACAACTACCTGCTCAACTTTGGCGTGCGCGACATGGTCGCCGAGGCGCTCGACGACATGGGCTTCGACCTTTCCGTCATCGAGAACCAGGAGCCCGATCCGGCTCTGGGCAACGGTGGTCTGGGCCGTCTTGCCGCATGCTTCCTGGATTCCATGGCAGCCGAGGGCATTGCCGGCTACGGCAACGGCATGCGCTACCGCTACGGCCTGTTTAAGCAGGAAATCGTCAACGGAAGCCAGGTCGAGGCTACCGACGAGTGGCTCACCCACGGCTATCCCTGGGAGGTCCGTCGTCAGGACAAGGCCGTGACCATCAAGTTTGGTGGCCATGTTGAGGGCTTTGAGGAGAACGGCCGCACGTTCTACCGCACGGTGGACACGCAGGACATCCTGGCCGTCCCTTATGACATCCCCGTGGTGGGCTATGCCGGCGAGACCGTCAACAAGCTGCGCGTCTGGGCCGCTGAGCCGGTCGAGGAGCACTTTGACCTGGAGGCCTTCAACCGCGGCGACTATGCCCTGGCCGACGCCGAGCGCGCCGAGGCCGAGGCCATCAGCGCCATCCTCTACCCCAACGACGCCGGCGAGCACGGCCGTCTGCTGCGCCTGAAGCAGGAGTACCTGTTTGTATCGGCCGGCATCTACAGCCTGCTCGACACCTTTGAGAAGGAGCACGGCGAGAACTGGGAGCTGCTGCCGCAGTTTGTGGCCATCCACACCAACGACACGCACCCCGCCATGTGCGGTCCTGAACTCATGCGCATCCTCATCGACGAGAAGAAGCTCGAGTGGGATGACGCCTGGAACATCGTGACACAGGTCGTGAGCTACACCAACCACACCATCCTGCCCGAGGCTCTGGAGAAGTGGCCCATCGGCACGTTCTCCAAGCTCCTCCCCCGCGTGTACCAGATCATCGACGAGATCAGCCGTCGTTGGCACGAGTCGTTCGACACCACGCAGGAGGGCTGGCAGGAGCGTCTGCGCCAGACCGCCATTCTGTGGGACGGCGAGATTCGCATGGCCAACCTGTCCGTGATCTGCAGCCACAGCGTCAACGGCGTGGCCAAGATCCACTCCGACATCATCAAGAACATCGTGCTCAAGGACTTCTATGCCCTGACGCCCGAGAAGTTCAACAACAAGACCAACGGTATCTCGCACCGTCGCTTCTTTGCCGAGGCCAACCCCACCTATGCCAAGCTCGTGACCGAGGCCATTGGCGACGGTTGGCTGAAGGACGCCTTTGAGCTTGAGAAGCTTAAAGGTTTTAAGGACGACACCGAGTTCCTGAAGGCCGTGGGTGCCTCCAAGCGCGCCAACAAGGAGCGTCTGGCCGCCTACGTCAAGGCCGAGACCGGTCTGGTCATCGACCCCAACACCGTCTTCGATGTTCAGGTTAAGCGCTTCCATGCCTACAAGCGCCAGCTCATGAACATCATGAAGGTAATGGACATCTACAACCGCCGCATCGCCGATCCCAACTTCCACGTGACGCCGACGACCTTCATCTTTAGCGGCAAGGCTGCCTCGAGCTACACCTTCGCCAAGGAGACCATCCGCCTCATTAACTCCGTGGCCGACGTCATCAACAACGATGCCCGCGTCAACGAGGTCATGAAGGTCTGCTTTATCCCCAACTTCCGCGTGAGCAACGCCCAGCTCATCTACCCCGCCGCCGAGATCTCGGAGCAGATCTCCACGGCCGGCAAGGAGGCCTCGGGCACGTCCAACATGAAGCTCATGATGAACGGCGCCATTACGCTGGGCACCCTCGACGGCGCCAACATCGAGATCGCCGATCTGGCCGGCCGCGAGAACGAGGCCATCTTTGGCCTGACTGCTCCCGAGGTCGAGAAGCTCTGGGCATCCAACAGCTACTTTGCGTGGGATACGCTCAACAACGATCGCGAGCGTCTGGGCCGCGTTATGGACGAGCTCAAGGACGACACCTTTGCGGGTCTTTCGGGCAACTTCGAGAGTATCTACAACGAGCTCATGAACAACAACGACCCCGACCTGGTCATGGCCGATTTCCGCAGCTACGTGGATGCGTGGGAGGCGCTCACGAACAGCTACGGCGACCAGGAGACCTGGAACCGCAAGGCGCTGCTCAACACCGCCTCCTCCGGCTGGTTCTCGAGCGACCGCACCATTCGCGAATACCGCGACGAGATCTGGCACGCGTAAAGGCGCGCGAGTTCCCCTATGCCAGCACGGCATTACTCGACGGGCGCGACCGAGCGCCGCGCCCGTCGCTAATGGGTTTAAGAACATCGATGACAGAAGGAGAAATCGATGAGTAAGAAAGAATGCATCGCGATGCTCCTCGCAGGAGGACAGGGCAGCCGATTGGGGGCACTCACCCAAAAGATCGCCAAGCCGGCGGTTAGCTTTGGTGGCAAGTTCCGCATTATCGACTTTTCGCTGTCCAACTGCTCCAACTCGGGCATCGACACGGTGGGCGTTCTGACGCAGTACCGTCCCTACCTGCTGCATGCCTATGTGGGCTCCGGCGAGGCCTGGGATCTGGACAGCCGTGACGGCGGCGTGTCGATCCTGCCGCCGTACGAGACGCAGACCGGTGGCGCCTGGTATGCGGGCACGGCCGACGCCATTACGCAGAACCTCGACTACATCAAGGCCAACGACCCCAAGTACGTCCTGATTCTTTCGGGCGATCACCTGTATCGCATGGACTACCGCAAGATGCTCAAGACGCACATTGAGAACAACGCCGACCTCACGGTGAGCGTTATGCCCGTGCCGTGGGAGGAGGCCAGCCGCTTTGGCATCCTGACCACCGACCCCGAGGACGGCCGCATCACCAAGTTCACCGAGAAGCCCGAGAAGCCCGATTCGAACCTTGCGTCCATGGGCATCTACATCTTCTCGGCCGACGTGCTGATCGAGGCGCTCGAGGCGGACGCCCTGGACCAGCGCTCGAGCCACGACTTTGGCAAGGACATCATCCCCAAGCTGCTCGGCGAGGGCAAGCGCCTGTACAGCTACGAGTTCCACGGCTTTTGGAAGGACGTCGGCACCATCGCCAGCTTCCACGAGACCTCGATGGACCTGCTGGGCAACAACCCCGAGTTCGATCTGTTTGACAAGAACTTCCCCATCATGTCCAACATCACCACGCGTCCGCCGCACTACATTGGCCCGGACGGCCGCCTGGACGACTGCCTGGTCTCCAACGGCTGCAAGATCTACGGCACCGCTCGCCACTCGATCCTTTCGACCGATGTCATCATCGAGGAGCGCGCCGTGGTCGAGGACTCCGTGCTGCTGCCGGGTGCGCACGTTAAGAGCGGCGCGCACATCTGCCGCGCTATTTTGGGCGAGAACTCCACGGTCGAAGAGGGCGTGAAGCTCGGCTCTGTCGATACCACCAAGGATACGGCCGTCGTTGGAAATGACGTCGTTATCGGGAAGGGGGAATGATCCGATGATCAATCGCAAGGCCATCGGTTATATCACCGCTAACTACTCTTCGACCTACGGCAGCGTGCTGCTCAAGGACCGCCCCATCGCGTCCGTTCCGTTTTTGGGCCGCTACCGCCTGATCGACTTCCCGCTGTCCAACATGATGAATGCCGGCATTAAGACCGTCGGCGTCGTCATGCCGGGCAACTACCGCTCGCTGATCGACCACGTGGGCTCGGGCAAGGACTGGGGCCTGGACCGCAAGAAGGGCGGCCTGTTCATGGTGCCCGGCAACGCGTATGGCACCACCAAGGGCGGCATGCGCTTCCTGCTGCGCGACATCATCTCCAACAAGACGCTGTTCCAGCGCTCGGACAAGCCCTACGTTGTGATGATGGGCACCAACATCATCTTTAACATGGACCTCAACACCATCATCGACGCGCACGAGAACTCCGGCGCTCAGATGACCGTGGTGTACTGCAAGGCCACGCGCAACGTCGATGACGAGACCAAGCTCGAGATCAACGAGAACGGCCGCCTGACAGGCGTGAGCGCCGGCGTCGTGTACGGCGACAACGCCTCTATGGACTGCTGCATCGTCAACCGCGAGACGCTGCTCGAGATCATCGACCACTACCAGGCCGCCGACTATCTGGATCTGCTCGAGGCACTCCAGGGCGACTTTGGCAATATCGACGTGTGCAGCTACGAGTACAAAGGCGAGGTCGTGGGCGTGTTTAGCGAGAAGTCGCTGTATCGCCGCAGCATGGACCTGCTCGACCAGACCGTGGCCGACCAGCTCTTCGATCCCGAGCGCCCGATCCTGACCAAGGCTCACGACGTGCCGCCTTCGCGCTATGCGACCGGCAGCCACGCGTGCAACTCGATCATCTCAGCCGGCTGCATCATCAAGGGCACCGTGCGCAACTCGATCCTGTCGCGCGGCGTTGTGGTTGAGGAAGGCGCCTCGGTGACCAACTCGATCATCAACCAGAGCTGCATCATCAAGAGCGGCGCCCGCGTTGAGAACGCCATCCTGGACAAGAACAACGTGGTTCCCACCAACACCGAGCTTCGCGGCACGCCCGAGAACATCCTGGTGCTGGGCAAAGCCCCGTTAACTCCCGATACCACCATCGTGCATTAACGTAGGCACCGCAACATCGCTCGTAACACGTAGAATAGCCGCCCGGTTTGCGCCAGGCGGCTATTCTCGAATTGCAACAGGGAGACAATATGGCTGATTCCAGCAAAAAGATGCAGATCGTGTTTGCCTCGGCCGAGTGCGCACCGTTTGTGAAGACCGGTGGCCTGGGCGACGTGGCGGGCTCGCTGCCTGCGGCGCTTGTGCGCGCCGGCGCCGAAGTAATCGTGATGGTGCCCAAGTACGCCACCATCAAGGACGAGTACAAGTCGCAGATGGAGCACTTCTCCGACTTTTACGTGAGCCTGGGCTGGCGCAATGAGTACTGCGGACTCGAGGAGCTCGAGCACGACGGCGTCACCTATATGTTCATCGACAACGAGCGCTACTTTGCGCGCGACTATCCGTACGGCTTCTTTGACGACGGCGAGCGCTTTGCGTTCTTCTCCAAGGCCATCACCGAGAGCCTGCAGCACCTGCCCGCCGGCTTTGAGTGCGACATCCTGCACTGCAACGACTGGCAGACGGCGCTGGCGCCCGTGTTTTTGCGCGAGTTCTACCAGGGCCTGCCGCTGTATGACCGCGTCAAGACCGTGTTCTCGATCCACAACGTGGCGTTCCAGGGCCAGTTTAGCGACACCGTGATGGAGGACATCCTTGGTGTGGCGCACATTCCGGCGGCCGCCTCGCAGCTGCGTTGCGACGCCTGCAGCATCAACTACATGCTGGGCGCCCTGCGCTATGCCGACGCCATCACCACGGTGAGCCCCACCTATGCCAACGAGATCCAGACGCCCGAGTTTGGCGAGGGCCTGGACGGCGTACTGCGCGAGCGTTCCTACGCGCTGCAGGGCATTTTGAACGGCATTGACGTTGCGGGCTTTGACCCGGCAACAGACAAGCGCATTGCCGCCAACTACACCGTGGAGGACCGTTCCGGCAAGGCCGTGTGCAAGGCCAAGCTGCAGGAGGAACTGGGCCTCGAGGTTCGCGACGACCGCCCGCTCATGGTGATGGTCACGCGCCTGACGCGCCAGAAGGGCATGGACCTGGTCATGTACGCGCTCGACCGAATCCTGTCCGGCGGCGTTCAGGTGGCCGTGCTGGGTACCGGCGACCGCGACTACGAGGACGGCCTGCGCTACTTCCAGGACAAGTACCCCGGCACCATGGCCGCGCGCATCGAGTTCGATCCAGCGCTGTCGCAGCGTATGTATGCCGCCGCCGATATGTTCCTGATGCCTTCGAAGTTTGAGCCCTGCGGCCTGTCACAGATCATCGCCATGCGCTACGGCACCCTGCCCATCGTGCGCGAGACCGGTGGCCTGAAGGACACCGTGATTCCGTATAACGAGTTTACCGGCGAGGGTACGGGCTTCTCGTTTACCAACTTTAACGGCGACGAGATGGGCGACGCCGTGTTCCGCGCGGCACGCCTGTTCTGGGACAACCGCGATGCTTGGAACCAGCTGATCACGCAGGCCATGAGCCAGGACTTTAGTTGGACGCGCTCGGCCGACAAGTATCTGGACCTGTACTTCTTTATGCACCCGGAGATTGAGCGCCCGGCGGGTGTGGCTGAGGCCAAGGCTGTCGATGAGCCCGCTGCCGCTGAGGCCGAGCCTGCGGCGACCGGCAAGAAGCCCGCTGCCGCTGAGGAGCCCAAGGCCGAGGAGAAGCCGGTTGAAGCCGAGCCCGTTAAGGTCGATCCTGAGGTGAAGCCAGCGGCGAAACCTGCCGCCAAGAAGACGACGGCCCGCAAGACGACGGCTAAGAAGGCCACGACCACGAAGGCCGCTGCTAGCAAGACTAGCGCCGCTAAGGCAACTACTGCCAAGGCATCGACTACGCGCAAGCGTACGACCGCCGCTGCCAAGAAAGCTGCCGAGGCCGAGGTCGCTCCCGAGGTAAAGGCCGAGCCCGCGGCAAAGGCTCCGGCCAAGACCGCTGCCAAGAAGACGGCCGCGACCAAGACCACGACCGCCAAGAAGGCCACGGCTACGAAGTCGACGACGACCAAGGCAGCCACGACGAAGGCCGCGGCGAAGACGACCCCGAAGGCCGCTGCAAAGCCCGCCGTCAAGGTCGAGGAGGCGCCCTCCGAGCCCAAGGCCAAGGCAGCTGTCGAGGCAAAGCCGGCCGCCAAGACCACCACGCGCAAGCGCTCTACGACGACGGCCAAGAAGACCACAACCAAGGCTGCAGCTCCCAAGGCAGAGGCTAAGGACGACGACAAGCCCGCGGTAAAGGCCGAGCCGGCGCCGAAGGTCGCCGAGGTCAAGACCGCTCCCAAGGCTAAGGCAAAGGCCGAGCCCGCCAAGGAGGCCCCGATCTCCCCCACCACTCCGGCCGAGGAAAAAGCTCCGACCAAGAAGACCTCCGTCCGCAAGGCAACGGCCACCCGCAAGCGTCACTAGTCTGGACGATTAAAACTTAATCCAACGCAAAAGAGGGCGCCCCAACCAGGCGCCCTCTTCTTGGTTGAACTTCTCTATTAAAAAGAGGGCCGGTTTACTACGACAAATTAGCTCTGGCCGACCACGGAGAGTATTCTATGAAATTGGCAACGCTTCTACCTGCGGTTTTAATAGCACCAAATTGACCGTGGTTGAGATCATTCAAATCGTCGTAGTAAACCGGGTTACTTTTGTTTGGCTACAAATAGTATCGGTATAGGTACATTTGAATATCGCGATAATTTGAATGGTAAAACGATTTTCTAGGACAACCGTTCGCCGATGGTAAACGGATGTTGTTTATACAGCCTGTGTACAACAGATATACTTACAATCTGTGCGTAAAGCCCATGGCCCGCAGGCCGTGATTCTATTGAACTGGACCGTATTATGAGATTGATTCACAACAGCCGTCTGCCGCAGTTTCGTACTCCGTTTGGCGCTGTGACCACTGGAACTTCCGTTTCGCTATCGGTGATTTTGGAGGATGCCGACCCCAACCAGGCAACGCTTACCCTGCGTACCTGGGTCGATGAAATCGGTGAGTCTCTGTATCCCATGACGCACGAGGGCGACGGCATATTTACCGTAGAGCTTGAGTGCACTGAGCCCTGTCTTATCTGGTACAGCTTTATCTGCAACATCGAGGGCCAGCCCGAGGTTCGCCTGGGCGCGCCGCAGGGCCGCACCGGCGGCGAGGGCGTAACCTACGACTACGCCGAGGTTCCGTCCTTCCAGATCACCGTTTACAAGCACCGCGAAGTGCGTCCCGAGTGGTACGAGCGCGGCATGGTCTACCAGATCTTCCCCGATCGCTATGCCCGCGACGAAAACTGGCGCGAACGCACGCTTGCCGAAGTTGAAAAACCGCGCAAAGGAATCCAGCGCCGCATGGTCGAGGACTGGAACGAACCGCCCGAGTACGAGCGTGCCGAAGACGGCTCCATCAAGACCTGGGATTTTTACGGCGGCTCGCTCAAGGGTATCCAGAATGACCTGCCCCGCATTGCCGAGCTGGGCTTTACGGCCATCTACCTCAACCCGATCTTTGAGGCCGCGAGCAACCACCGCTACGACACGGCCGACTACACCAAGATCGACCCGATCCTGGGCACCGAGCAGGACTTTACCGAGCTGTGCCAGGCAGCCGAGAAGCTGGGCATCTCCATCATCCTGGACGGCGTCTTCAACCACACAGGCGACGATTCGATCTACTTTAACCGCTACGGTAACTATCCCGGTGTCGGTGCGTGGCAGAGCGAGGACTCGCCGTGGCGCGATGCGTTTTACTTCCATGAGGACGGCTCGTATGACTGCTGGTGGGGCGTGGGCAACATGCCCGCCATCAATGAGAGCTCCGAACTGGTACGCGAGCGGCTCCTGGGCAAGGACGGCGTCATTCGTAAATGGCTGCGCGCCGGCGCTCACGGCTGGCGCCTGGATGTGGCCGACGAGCTTTCCGATGACTTCCTGGCCGAAATCAAAAGGGCTGTGCTCGCCGAGAAGCCCGACGCTCTGCTGCTCGGCGAGGTCTGGGAAGATGCCTCCAACAAGATCAGCTATGGCCACTTGCGTCGTTACCTGCAGGGCTCCGAGCTCGACTCGGCCATGGATTACCCCTTCCGCGACATGGTCATCGGCTTTTTGATGGGCTACAAAAACGCCTACCAAGCAGCTGAGGATATCGAGACCCTACGCGAGAACTACCCGCGTGAGGCCCTGTCTTGCGCACTTAATCTGCTTTCGAGCCACGACCGTCCGCGCATTATCTCGGTGCTCGGCGGCGGCCCCGATGAGTCACAGCTGCCCGAGTGCGAGCGCAGCAAATGGCGCCTGGACGAGAACGCGATGGGCCTGGCCAAGAGCCGTTTTTGGCTCGCGACGCTCATGCAGATGACGTTCCCGGGCGTTCCCTCAATCTATTACGGTGACGAGTACGGCTTGGAGGGTCTCACCGATCCGGGTAATCGCCGCACCATGCCGACCAAGGAAGACCTGCACGACTTCGATACGTTCGCGATCGTCAAGAACGCATCTGCTGTGCGCCGCGCGCTGCCGTTTATGATCGACGGTGAAATCAAGGCCTTCGCACTCAATGACGAGGTGCTGGCCTACAACCGTACCGGTAAAGACGGCGAGTCCGCGACCGTCATCATCAACCGCAGCCTGCGCAATTCACACCGCGTGACGATTCCGGCACTCAGCGAATGCGCGAGTGATGTGATTAGCGGACACGAGTGCGAGATCCACAACGGTACGATCACGCTCGATCTGTATCCGCTGGGCTCGTCGATCATCTATCACCATGCCGAGCAGCGCCTGCAGGAGCCGCTCGATCACGGTGCGGGTGTTGTGTGCCATATCACATCGGTGCCGACCGACGACGGCAAGCCCGGTACGATCGGCGCGCCCACGCGTCGTTTTATCGACCATCTGGCCGCCATGGGCATGCGCTACTGGCAGGTTCTCCCCGTCAACCCCACGGACTTCTTCCGCTCCCCTTACGCCGGTCCTTCGGCCTTTGCAGGCAATATCGACCTGCTGCCCGAAAGCCACGAGGAGCTAGCCGCCGACTTTAAGACCTGGAAGGCCCGCGGCGGCGAGGATGCCGACCCGCTGTACACAGCGTTTAAACATCGCAATGCCGATTGGCTGGAGAAATACTGCGTCTACATGGCCGTTAAGAAGTACTTTGAGGGCGAGTCGCGCCACGATTGGCCGGCAGATGTCGCGCGCTACAACGAGCATCTGATCGACGACAAGCGCTTCCACGACGAGGCCGAGCTTCAGGCGTACATGCAGTACCGCTTTGACCTCGCTTGGTGTGAGCTCATGAACTACGCGCACAAGAAGGGCATCGAGGTTATCGGCGATATTCCTATGTACGTGTCCGACGATTCGGCAGACGCGTGGAGCGAACCCGAGAACTTCTGGCTGTCCGATACCGGCAAGGCAATCGAGATTTCCGGCGCGCCGCCCGACAACTTTGCGCCCGAGGGCCAGGTGTGGGGCAACCCGACGTTCCGCTGGGACCACATGAAGCAGAACGGCTATAGCTGGTGGATGGATCGCCTGCGCCGAGCGTTTTCGCTCTACGACCGCGTGCGCCTGGATCACTTCCTGGGCTTCCACAGCTACTTCAGTATCCCCGCGGGCAAGGCTTGCGCCGAAGGCCGCTGGCTGGCGGGCCCGGGAAAGGACCTGTTCCAGACCGCCTACGACGAGCTGGGTCCGCTCAACTTTATCGCCGAGGACCTGGGCTATTTGACGCCCGGTGTTCGCGCCATGGCTTCGACCTGTGGTTTCCCCGGCATGGATGTGCTGGAGTTTAGCGATTACGACGTTCGTTGTGGCGTGCATCCCACGCCTGGCAAGATCCTGTACACCTCGACGCACGATACGTCGACGCTGGCCGGTTGGTGCACGCGTTCCTTTGCGGGCGGCGACGAGCCGAGCGGTGTTGAGGTGGCGGCCAAGCTGATGAGCGACGCGCTGGCAAGCGACGCTCCCCTCGTGATGATGCCGCTGCAGGATGTCCTGGGGCTGGGCGATGACGCGCGCATGAACGTACCGGGCGTGGCAACGGGCAACTGGACTTGGCAGGCTGACGAGGCGGACATTGCAGCCGCCGAAAACAAAACCGCACAGCTCCTGCGCAACAACCATAGATTCTGGGGCGAAGCGTGATAAAACCCCCGATATAGGGTACAGTTACAGACGTTTGAATTTTTGCGGGCAGAGTAATCTGCCCGCTTTGTGCTGAAAAGGAAGTATTATGGCGCGCTACGATTACAAGTGCTCGAGCTGCGGCAACGTGTTTGAGGTTGAGCATCCCATGTCCGAGACTCCCGAGGTCGTGTGCCCCAGCTGCGGTGCCCCGGCGGCCAAGACGTTCTCGGCCAGCGGCATTAAATTTGAGGGCAGCGGTTTCTACAACACCGACCAGCGAAGCGGCGGCTCCAGCACCAGCGCCACGAGCGGCTGCTGCGCCAACTGCCCGCATAGCCACTAGGAACCAAACAGCCCCGCGACCGACACCGATCGCGGGGCTGTTTCTTTGGCTACCCAGGCATCACTATGAGTTGCGGTGAAATAAGGACTATTTGGCGGGTAGAAGCCGAAATTCAATCCCTATTTCACCGCAACTTAGTAGTTATTTGCGGACCAGTCTGGCGCAGAAGTGGCCGTCGTAGGAGTCGGCGTTTACGGGAACGCTTTGGAAGAGACCTCGATCGTTCTGGCGTACGGAAACGAGCTTCTTGGCCTGATCGAACTCGGGGAGTTGCAGAATCTGGGCTTCGGAGAGCGGCGCCACGGTAAAGCCGGCACCCTCGGGAGAGGCCAGGAAGGCATCAACGACCTGCGTGTTCTCTTCATCAAAAACCGAGCAGGTGGCATAGATAAGCTCACCGCCGGCAGCAACGCGCGCGGCTGCTTCCTTGAGCATCGTCAGCTGTAGCTTGGGCAGCTCAGTCGTAACGTCGTTCTCGGTCAGACGCCACGGAATCTCGGGGTGACGGCGCATGGTGCCAGTGCCAGAGCACGGTGCATCGATGAACACCGTGTCGAACAGGGCAGGCTCGCCAAGCATCGCGTCAAAGGACGTGAGCACCTCATTGAGCTCGCAGGCATCGCCCGACACCGTACGAACACCCGTTATACCCGCCTTATGCAGGCGCGCGAGATTCTGATCGCACTTGCGATCGTGCAGATCGAGCGCGGTATGCTGACGCTCATACCCGGCACGCTTGGCCTGGCACATCATCACATAGGTCTTGGTGCCGCGACCGGCTCCAATCTCCAGGCAACGACCGGGACGTGTAGCGGCAGTAGCGATAAGCTGGGCGTTGAGGTCCGAGGCAACCGCGGCAGCACGCTCAAACACGCCCGATGCAACCGTGACCTGCGCATCGAACGGAGCATGGCAGCCCGGGAAGACAGGCGCAACAAGCTGCGAGATATACGGGTCGGCCTTGGTCGCAAACGCGTTCTCATGCAAAGCGAGCGGCGCGGGCGCCAGATTGCCGGCAAAGTTGAGCGCGCCCTCGGGCGTATCGAACGAGGCCATAATGCGAGCGCACAGCCAGCGAGGAAGACCCATCAAACGCGAAAGGCGAACCAAACGGCGCTCGGACTCATCCACGTCGGATGCCGTGGCAAAGTCCTCAACGTTGTCCGCAACCTTGTGCAGCACCGCGTTAGCCAGGCCCGCGGCAGACTTAGCACCGCAGCGAACCAGCTCAACACCCTGGCTCACGGCAACGCGGCCCGGCGTATGCAGATAGAGCATCTCGAAGGCCGAGATGCGAAGCGCCATGCGAACGCGCGGCGCGACCTTTTTGGGCTTATCCAAAAACTGATCGAGCAACTCATCCAAAATGCCCTGCGTGGCGGCAACACCGAGCGCCAAACGCGCGGCAAAAGCGGAATCGCGCTGGTCAATGGCCTTGGCGGAAGCACGGGAAGACAACACGTCGCGTGCGTACATACCGCGGCGATCGGCCTCCATCAACACATCGAGCGCAAGCTTGCGCGCGGGAGACAGCTTGCTCATGACAGAACACCCCACGAAAGATCGGCGCCTTGCAGCCCAGCAGCCCAAGCAGAAGCGGCCATAGCACGCTTGCCATCGGGCTTAACCTCGAGCAAC
Source organism: uncultured Collinsella sp. (assembly GCA_959028445.1). Taxonomy (GTDB): domain Bacteria; phylum Actinomycetota; class Coriobacteriia; order Coriobacteriales; family Coriobacteriaceae; genus Collinsella. The sequence goes on from CAUFRY010000025.1 coordinate 20,596, forward strand.
TCAACCGTGCCATCGGAAAGACCAAGGTAAACACGCTTGGCCTTAACGAGAACCTGACCCTCGCCAAGCGACACATCAGCCGGCGCAGCATCGAGCACGCGCACGGTCTTGCCGGCAATCACGCAACGAGCAGGCGCGGTATCGGACGAGGCCAGCACATGACGCACGCAATCAAGCGCCGCCATCTGAGGATCCAGACGCATCTCCTGCTTAGAAATCTTGGCGGCATGAGTGACGAGTGACTCATCCTGCTCAGTCCAAACAGCCGAGCCATCGGCAAGCGAAGGAAGCGTATCGGCAAGCAATTTGCCGCCAAGCTCAGCAAGCTCCATGGTCAGCGCCTCAGCATGCTTACCGGCAACCGACGTGGATGCCTGAGCGCAATAAGCGCCCGTATCCACACCATGCCCAATACGCATGATAGAAACGCCAGCAACCTCGTCACCAGCAAGAATGGCACGCTGAATAGGAGCAGCGCCACGCCAACGAGGCAGCAAGGACGCATGAACATTCACAATGCCAAGCGGCGCCATATGCAGCACCTCATCAGGCAAAATGCAGCCATAAGCAGCCACACAGAAAATGTCAGCCTGGGCAGCCTTGAGCGCCTCAACAACCTCAGGCGTCATACGATTAGCCTCAACAACCGGCAAACCAAGTTCGAGCGCCTTTGCCTTAACAGGAGAAGGCTCGAGCTTCTTACCACGCCCACGAACAGCATCGGGACGAGTAACAACAAGCGCAATCTCATTCTCAGCCTCGACGAGCGAAGTCAACGAAGGCACAGCAAAATCAGGCGTACCCATAAACACAATACGCATAATTGTTAGTCTCCTCTCAACAATGAGCCGAGACGGCTACAAATAACAGCGGAAAGCCAAGTACCCAGCCTATCCGCAATAACAATTCAACAAGAACAAATATACCCAAAAACAAAGAAAGAGCCGCATAAAAGCAGCCCTCCCAACAAAGCAATTATCAGCGAAGACGCCCCTCCCTGGCCCAACGGCACCCGGGCGAACCGAGCCAGAACAACGCAGTCCCCGGTGCTGAGCGCCCGCATATCGTCCCGCGCGCAGTTTCGCAGCAAAGCGAGAATGTTTGAGCACGGGATGATATGCGGGCGCTCAGCACCGGGGACGGTGAGACCTACTCCGTCTCGCCCGGTCGAGCGCCGCGGGCCAGGGCGTCCTGGTACTCCTTGACGGCCTTGAGCCTCTGCATGGGCTTCAGTCGCTCGAACATGGTATTGCCGTGCAGGTGATCGATCTCATGCTGCAAGCACACGCAGAACAGATCGCCCGAGGCCTCATAGCGAATCAGGTTGGCGTCCAGGTCATATGCCTCTACGACGACATGGTCGGGACGCTCGATCTCGCAGCTAATGCCAGGAATGGAAAGGCAGCCCTCGCTAAACGGCACCAGATGGTCGCTCTGCTCAACAATGACGGGGTTAATGAGCACGTAGGGGTCATAGTCGTTCTTGTCGCTGTAGTCGCAGTCGATGGTGACGAGCTGAATGAGCTCGCCGATCTGCGGGGCAGCCAGGCCGCAACCGCCGTTCTCGAACATCATCTTCTTCATCTTCTCGGCAAGCGCCTCGATCGCCGGGGTGATCTCCTCGATAACGGCGCACTCCTGGCGCAGACGAGGGTCGGGCGACAGTACGATTCCGTTGGCTTCCATGGCCATCCTTTCGGGTTGTTACATCAAATCATAGGCGTCGACGTCAACGCTCACGCTCACGCCGCGCACAGAGCCCACCTCTTTGAGGCAGGCGTCGATATCATCAGAGACATGGTACCCTACCGGCGACTTTACAAGCAGATGGAAGCGGTAACGGTCCTTGGCTCTCTCGATTACACATGAAGCCGGGCCCAGCACCTGAGGCACGGCGCTCCCCGCCCGCAAAAAGTCGGGCGCGGCGGCATGCCAGCGGCGCTTGAGGAGCTTCGCGATGCGGCCGATGTAGTCCTGCGCGTCGTCTCGGTTCGCCGACCATACCAAGATGTTGACCAGGCGAACAAACGGCGGGTACAGCGCGTCGCGGCGCTGGTCCAGGTCGTAGTCGGTAAAAATCGAGCGGTCGTGCTCGGCGACGGCGCGGATGACCGGGTCCTCGGGCAGGTAGGTCTGGATGATAACCTCGCCGGGGCGATCGCCGCGGCCGGCGCGGCCCGCAACCTGCTCCAGCAGATCGTAGGCGCGCTCCCCTGCGCGAAAGTCGGGCAGCTTGAGGGCGAAGTCGGCATTGACCACGCCTACGAGCGTGACCTCGGGAAAATCGAGACCCTTTGCGATCATTTGGGTGCCCAGCAACACGGCACAATCCGCCGCATCGAACTGCTCGAGCAGCTTTTTGTGCGCATCCTTGCCGCGCGTGGAATCGGCATCCATGCGAATAATGGCGACATCCTCGGGAAGCATCTGATGCAGTGCGTCCTCGATCTGCTGCGTTCCCAGACCCATTTTTGCCAGGTAGCGACTGCCACATTTGGGGCATCGGCTCGTGGGCGCGGGATACGGCTGCACGCGCCAAGACGAACCGCAGGTGTGACATTGCAGCGTGTGCGTGCGCTCGTGATATGTAAGCGCGGTGGAGCAGTGATTGCAGGTGGGGACGCATCCGCACTCGCGGCACATCAAGAACGGCGCAAAGCCACGGCGGTTGTGCAACAGCACGGCCTTCTCGCGGCGCTCGACCACACGCTCCAAGCCCTCCATCAAGGGTTTTGAGAACATGGAGCGGCTGCCGTGCGAGAACTCCCGGCGCAGGTCGGCAATGCGGACCGTGGGCAGCACGGCGTGTCCCGGGCGCTCGGGCATCTCGACGCGCGTCCAGGTGGCACCGTTATACGTGCCACGGCGGCAGCGGTCGAGGGCCTCAGCAGAAGGCGTGGCCGAGCCCAGCACGAGCGGGCAGCGATAGCGACGCGCCATCTCGGCCGCCACTTCGCGCGCATGGTAGCGCGGGCTGGAACCCTGCTTGTAACTGGTCTCGTGCTCCTCGTCGATGATGATAAGGCCCAAGTCACTGAGCGGGCAAAAGAGCGCCGAGCGGGCGCCGACGACCACGCGGGCCGCACCACTGGCGACCATATCCCACTGGTCCAGACGCTCGCCGGCCGAAAGGCGCGAATGGAACACGGCAACCGTCTCGCCAAAGCGCGAGCGAAAGCGGCCGACGGTCTGGGCCGTCAGTGAGATCTCGGGCACAAGCACGCAGGCCGAGCGACCGGCCGCGAGCACACGCTCGATAGCGGAGAGGTAGACCTCGGTTTTGCCGGAGCCCGTAACACCGTCCACGAGTACCACGTCGCCGTGCGCATCCAGGCGAGCGCGCTCAATCTGCGCGAGCGCCTGCTGCTGGCCGTTGGTAAGTGCGACCGGCGCTTTGCCGCTCGCGGAGGACAGCGTAGTCTGCTCGCTGCAACCGCGCCAGGCGCGGCGCTCCTCCACCACCACGACACCACGTTTTTCGAGCGCCTTGATGGTCGCCGACATGCTGTTGTAGAGCAGGTTGAGATCGCGCGTCGTGACCGGTCCGCACTGGAGCGCCTCGATGAGCTGGCGTTGGCGCACGGCGGTCTTGGGCGGCGTATAGTCGAAGCCCTCGGGCGCGAGCATGACCCAGCGGTTTTGAATAGGCTTGACGGCGGGGCGCTCAACGTCCCACACGCCGTCGTCGCCCTTGACCACACGCGGGCTGCCGCCCGGGGGCAAGAACAGGCGCAGGCACTCGGAAAGCGTGGCGACATACTCACGGCTCATCCAGCGCGCGATGCGGGCGGCCTCGGCGGTAAAGAGCGGTTTGCTGAGGATAGCCTCGATGGCTTTAATGCGCACGGGGTCGAGGGCGTTGTTACCCTGCAGATCGCCCAGCTCAGGCGCAATGTCGACGATATAGCCCGCGGCGGCACGGTTACCAAAGTGGACCAGGACCGTAGACCCAATCTGAGCCTCGTTGGCAAGGGACCGGGGGATGCCGTAGGCGAATGGCTCGGACAGCGCACGCGTCGGGATGTCGAGGACCACGCTCGCGTAGGCGGCAATGGGCTCGCGCGCAGGCTTAGGCTGAGCCGAGGCAGCGGCAGGCACTGGCTTCACCGGAACCTCCTCCGGTTCCGGCGAACCAAACAGCGAAAGTTGCTCGACCATGGTCCCTGTACCTCCCATCCCATACGTCTACAGAAACAAGAGCCCCGCTCGGGTGAACGGGGCTCGGATACATACGTTTACGCGGCTACTACAGCGCCATCGTGCGGGCGCGGTCGATGCGCGCCAAGCAGTCGTCGCGGCCGACGAGCGCCATGGTCTCGCCCAGCGGAGGGCTCACCATGTTGCCGCAGACGGCGACGCGCACGGCCTGGAACACCACGCGCTTCTTAAGGTCCATCTGCTCGGGCAGCGGCTCAAGCGCGGCGTCGATGTTGGCAGCCGTCCACTCGGTAACACCCTCGAGCGCGACCTTGGCGGCATCCAGGATGGCGCCCATGCCTTCCTTGGCCAGGCCCTTGTTGACGGACTTCTCGTCATACTCGAGTGTCTCGGCCGTAGCGAAGATGGGAGCGGCGACGGTCACGGCGTCGGCCGGCATCTTGGTGCGCGGCTTGACGATGGCAGCGAGCGCGTCGATCCAGTCCTCGCCGTACTCGACGTTGCCCTCGATGAGGCCTGCCTCGTGCAGCTCGGGGACCATGATCTCGTCGGCAAACTGGGCATCGGTCATGCCGTTGATGTACTCAGCATTGACCCAGTCGAGCTTCTTGGGATCGAAGGTCGCCGGGTTCTTGGAGATGCGGTCGAGCGAGAACTTGCTGGCCAGGACATCACGCGGGATGATCGTGGTCTCGCCGTCGAGCGACCAGCCCAGCAGAGCCAGATAGTTGACGAAGGCATCGGACAGGTAACCGGCGTCGCGGTACTCCTCCACCGAGGTGGCGCCGTGGCGCTTGGAGAGCTTTTTGCCGTCGGCACCCAAGATCATGGAGATGTGGGCGAACGTAGGCACGGGCGCGCCGAGGGCCTCGTAGACCATGACCTGACGCGGGGTGTTGGACAGGTGGTCGTCGCCGCGGATGACATGGGTGATCTTCATCATGGCGTCGTCGACGACGGTCGCGAAGTTGTACGTGGGCGTGCCATCGGAGCGGAAGATGACAAAGTCGTCGAGCTCCTTGGCGTCGAAGGTCACCTCGCCGTGGACGGCGTCGTGGATGACGACGTCGCCGCGGTCCTCGGGCACCTTGATGCGAAGGACGTAGGACTCGCCGGCCTCGATGCGACGGCGGGCCTCCTCGGGATCAAGATCGCGGCAACGGCGCTGATAGCCCTGGAAGGGGTCCTTGCGCTCCTGCGCGGCCTTGCGGTCGGCGTCGAGCTGCTCCTTGGTGCAGAAGCAGGGATAGGCCTTGCCCTCGTCCCAAAGCTTCTGAGCGGCCTGCTTGTACAGGTCCAGGCGCTCGGTCTGGGCGTAGGGGCCAAAATCGCCGCCCACCTCGGGACCCTCGTCCCAGTCCAGGCCCAGCCAACGCATGGCGCGCAGGATGATCTGCGTGTTCTCGTCGGTGGAGCGGGTGGGGTCGGTGTCGTCGATGCGCAGGATGAACGTGCCGCCGTTAGCACGGGCGAAAGCCCAGTTATAGATAGCGGTGCGGGCGCCGCCAATGTGCAGCTTGCCCGTCGGTGAGGGTGCAAAGCGGACGCGAACGTCTGATGCCATGGAAATCTCCTCGATTGCAGGATGGATGTCTAACCGCACCAGTATAAAGCATCAAAGCAACCTCCGCACAAAGGGCACTGACCTACTCATTGGGGACAGACTTAAATGACCAGTCGTTGGAGACGTTCTTAGTTTAAGGCTGGTCATTTAAGTCTGTCCCCAATGAGTAGGTGCGGAAAGGGTGTGAATGTTGGATTTACGCGCTATGATGTGCCCTTGCATACAGAGCCTGGCGGAATGGTAACGGTCGCCGGGACACGTTTTTGAAAGGACAATCATGTCAGAAGAGCTTCGTTCCATCCCACCCCAACACGGGTCATTTGTGTTTACGTCGGAGTCGGTGACCGAAGGTCATCCCGATAAGATCGCCGACCAGATCAGCGATGCCGTCCTCGACGCAATCCTCGCTAAAGAAATAGAGCTGCAGGAGCAGGGCTATATTGCGCCCAACGGCGTGCCCGCCAACGTTGAGAACGTCCGCTGCGCCTGCGAGACCCTCGTGACCACCGGCACCGTCATCGTCGCCGGCGAGATCCGCACCCAGGCCTACGTTGACGTGCAGGAAATTGCCCGTGGCGTTATCCGCCGCATCGGCTACAACCGCGCCAAGTTTGGCTTTGACTGCGACACCTGCGGCGTCATGAGCCTCATCCACGAGCAGTCGCCCGATATCGCCCAGGGCGTCGACGAGTCATTTGAGACCCAGACCGGCGCCACCACCGACCCGATCGACCTCATCGGCGCCGGCGACCAGGGCATGATGTTCGGCTACGCCTCCAACGAGACCAAGACCCTCATGCCCATGCCGCACTACCTGGCAAGCCGCCTGGCCGAGCGCCTGGCCGCCGTGCGCCACGACGGCACTCTGCCCTACCTGCGCCCCGACGGCAAGACCCAGGTCACCGTGCGCTATGAGGACGGCAAGCCCGTCGAGGTCACGACCATCGTCATCTCCACGCAGCACGCAGCCGAGATCGAGGACATGGGCAAGATCAAGGACGACCTCATCGAGCATGTCATCGCTCCCGTCATGGCTGCCGAGAACATGCCGTGGGACGGCGCCGACATCTATGTGAACCCCACCGGCCGCTTTGTCGTGGGCGGCCCCATGGGTGACACGGGCCTGACCGGCCGCAAGATCATCGTCGACACCTATGGCGGTTACGGCCGTCACGGTGGCGGCGCCTTTAGCGGCAAGGACTGCACCAAGGTCGACCGCTCTGCCGCGTATGCCGCGCGCTGGGTCGCCAAAAACGTGGTCGCCGCCGGCCTGGCCGATCGCTGCGAGGTCGAATTGGCCTACGCCATCGGCGTGTCCAAGCCGCTATCGATCATGGTCGACACCTTTGGCACCGCACATGTCGCCGAGGACAAGATCGTCGAAGCCGTCGAGAAGACCTTCGACCTGCGCCCGGGCGCCATCATCCGCGACCTGGACCTGCGTCGCCCCATCTACGAAAAGACGGCAGCCTACGGCCACTTTGGCCGCGAAGACGCCGACTTCACCTGGGAGAAAACGGACCGCGTCGACGAACTCAAAGCAGCCTGCGGTCTGTAATCTAAGAACCACCAAGGTCACAGCACGCACACGCTTTCAAAAGAAGTACCGCCCCCAAGCGGTACTTCTTTTTTATTAATCCGGTAGTGAGGATGTTTCGATATGAGCCTACGCTGCGTCGCCAGCTAATGAATTTTGCAGCACGCGCACTTCTACCATGTATCCTTAGTCCCGAGGGGCGGGGCATAAGGTCGATCGCGAGTTCCGCACGAGCCGGAGAGCACTTAATGTGCTCTCCGTGCGAGCAGGACTGTCCGAGCAGGCGACCTTATGCCCCGCCCCTCGGGACGACGGGATAGAACAGGAGCGCATATGGCAGGCAAGCCGCAAACACTAGCTACGACCTCGGCATTCGAGATCTTGGGCCCCGTCATGGTCGGCCCCAGCTCATCGCACACCGCCGGCGCCCTGCGCTGCGCCCAAGTTGCCGCCAGCCTGCTGGAAGGCCGCATCACCAAGGTCACCTTTGGCCTGTGGAACTCCTTCGCCCACACCTACCGCGGCCACGGCACCGATCGTGCGCTCGTCGCGGGCATCCTGGGCCTCGACACCGATGACGAGAACATCAAACAAGCCTTCGACCTCGCGCGCGAGCAGGGCCTCGAATATCACTTTGACATCAAGGGCGACGACGCCTCCATCCACCCCAATACCGTCGACATCGACATGGTCGACGACACGGGCGCCACGGCACAGGTCCGCGGCGAGAGCCTGGGCGGTGGCAAGATGCGCATCAGCCGCATTAACGGCGTCGGCGTCGACATCTCGGGCATGTACTCCACGCTCTTCGTGGCGCACAAGGACGTCCCCGGTGTACTCGCCGCGCTCACCAACCTGCTCGCCTACGCCCACGTAAACATCGCCTTCTGCCGCACCTACCGCACCGAAGTGGGCGGCCAGGCCTACTCTGTCTTTGAGACCGACGGCGCGCCCGACGACACCGTCGTCCCCATGCTGCGCAAGCTCGACAATGTCGATTACGCAACGTTTATCGAGCTCCCCGGTTCTGCCTCGTCGCTCTCCCCCGGCGTCTCGGCAAAGGAGATCTTCGACGACGGCGAGCAGCTGCTCGATGCGTGCGAGGAACTGGGGCTCAGCATTGGCGCCGTTATGGCCGTGCGAGAGGCGCGCCTGACCGGTGAGGCGCACGCCGTCGCCGCCATGCGCCGCGTGCTCGACGTCATGCGCGAGGAGACCACAGCCCCCATCGCCAATCCGCAGCGCTCGCTCGGTGGGCTTATCGGCGGCGAGGCCAAACTCGTCGATGCCACCGTCCGCAACGATTTGAGCACAAGCCTGATGGGTGCTGTCCAGACCGACGCCGTGGCTCGCGCCATGGCCGTGCTCGAGCGCTCCGCCACGATGGGCGTGATCGTCGCCGCCCCCACGGCCGGCTCCGCGGGTGTTGTGCCCGGCTGCGTGCTGGCGCTCGCCGATCGCCTGCAGCTCGACGACGAGCAGGTCATGGACGCGCTCTACTGCGCAGCCGCCATCGGCCTCAACCTCACCACAAGCGCCTGCGTTGCCGGCGCCGAGGGCGGCTGCCAGGCCGAGGTGGGAAGCGCCGCCGCCATGGCAGGCGCCGCGCTGGTGCAGATGCTCGGCGGCACGCCCGAGCAGGCGCTCGACGCCAGTTCCATCGCGCTGAGTAACCTGCTGGGCCTCGTTTGCGACCCCGTCGGTGGCCTCGTGGAGGTGCCCTGCCAAAACCGTAACGCCATCGGCGTGGCTGCGGCCTTTAGCTCGGCACAACTCGCCCTCGCAGGCATTAAGAGCCTGGTGCCGTTTGACCAGATGGCACATGTCATGCTCTCGGTGGGCCACGCGTTGCCGGCCACGCTGCGCGAGACGGCAAAGGGCGGCATCGCGCAGGCTCCGGCCGCACTTTCGGCCTGTGCAAAATGCGGTGTGTGCGGATAGCGACAAAGAACGAATCAGAACCACCCTTAAAAAGGGTGGTTTGCTCTTAGGGTATAACCCACGGGCC
>CAUFRY010000026.1 GCA_959028445.1 uncultured Collinsella sp.
TGTGGGGGTGATGGCGACGTGCATTTTTGCGAGTATTCTGCAATCGAAGGCCCCTGCATACTGACCTCGGGCGAAAAAATCGGGATTTCTCGATGTTTTCTACGAATGATGGGCGAGGTTATGGGCTGACAGCGTTTGATTTGCGGGGATATTCGCGGTCTTTGGCATTTATCGTGGCGCCCGAAACTCTTGGTTATGCTGAATACTCCCAAAAATGCACGGCGCCTTGAGGGGGACCTTCGCGACAAAGGAAACCGCCTCGTCGAAGTATGCATTCGACGAGGCGGTTTATGCATATACCCGATTAAGGATACGCTGCGGATCTGTTAGAACTTGACGGTCGGTGCCTGGCGGGCAGCTTCGGCGGCCTCGAAGCCCTGGCGCTCCTTAAACTGGAAGATGCCGGCAAAGATGACGGCCGGGAAGGTCTGGATGGCGTTGTTGTAGCTGAGCACGCAATCGTTGTAGCTCTGGCGCGCGTAGCTCACCTTGTTCTCGGTGTCCTCGAGCGTGGACTGGAGCTGCGTAAAGTTGGTGTTCGCCTTAAGGTCGGGGTAGGCCTCGGCCACGGCAAAGAGCTGGCGCAGGGCGCCGGTCAGCACGTTGTCGGCTTCCATCTTGGCTTCGGGCGTGGTGGCGCTTACGGCGGCGTTGCGCGCGTTGACCACGGCGGCAAGCGTGTCCTGCTCGTGTTTGGCGTAGCCCTTGACGGTCTCGACCAGGTTAGGGATCAGGTCGTTGCGGCGCTGCAGCTGCGTGTCGATGTTCTGCCAGGCGTTATCAATGCGATTGCGCTTGGTGACCATGTTGTTGTAGATGCCGGCGATGGCGCAGACAATCACAATGACAACAACGATACCGATGATGACGGGAATCATGGTGTCTCCGTTTCGAATGGCCGCGGCGTCTTCCGCCGGCTGCCGTTGGTGTAACGCTACTAGTATACCCGCAACCTTTGGCGATACCGAACTTTCCGGTAAGCGTTATGTTTCCACCAAGGTAAGGCAATTCGCCAGGGGGCGGGCGATACAGGTGTAAGATATGCGACAGATTAGTGAGCGTTGTCTTCTCCTTGAGGAGGGCGATATATATGGACCTTCGTATCAAGAAAACCTATCGGGCCCTGTTCGAGGCCTTTACCGAGCTGCTCGAAGAACATCGGTTTGAGGACGTGACGGTTGCCATGCTGTGCGACCGCGCTATGATTCGTCGGACAACGTTCTACAAGCACTTCCGCGACAAAAACGATTACTTTGCCTTCTATATCGATGAACTCATGTCGGGCCTGCCGCAAAAGCGGGCCGATGCGGATGGCGCGGAGGGCGCCGAGGACGTGCGCGCGCTTCGCCACGAAGTGTTCGCCGATGCCATGGATCTGATCCTGGCGCATGAGCAGCTCATGGATAACATTTTGGCGAGCAGTATGTCGGGTATGCTGACCAGCATGATTTGCGACCGCATCGCGCGCTCCATACGCGGGCGCGTGATGAGCGCGCTTGACGAGGACGCGCTCGCGCCCGTATCGCTCGAGACAACGTCTGAGTTTGTCGCCGGCGGCATTATTCGGCTCTTTACTATGTGGTGGGAATCGGGCCACGTACTAGAGCGCAGATCCGAAATCGCCGACGTGGTCGATGCGCTGTTCGAGCGGACCATGACGCCGGTGAGTCACTAAAAGTGGCGGAGAGAGGGGGATTCGAACCCCCGGAACGCTCTCGCGCTCAACGGTTTTCAAGACCGCCGCATTCAACCGCTCTGCCATCTCTCCGTGAGTCGTAATGATAGCATCGTTTTGGATTTGCAACAGGGAAGGCGAACGATGACGAGCACCGGAATCGATGAGAAGTTCATGCGCGAGGCGCTGGCGGAGGCGCGCGCCGCCGCTGCGGTGGGCGAGGTACCGATTGGTGCCGTGGTAGTGCGCGCGGGCGAGATTCTCGCGAGGGCGCATAATCGCCGCGAGCTCGACCAGGACCCTTCGGCGCATGCCGAGTTTGCGGCCCTATGCGCCGCCGCGCAGTCACTCGGTCGCTGGCGCCTTTCCGATTGCACGGTCTACGTGACGCTCGAGCCCTGTTGCATGTGCGCGGGGCTTATGGTTAACGCGCGCGTGGGGCGCTGCGTGTACGGCGCGGCCGATGCCAAGGCGGGTGCGCTGGGCTCGCTGTATGACCTCAATGCCGATTCGCGCCTGAATCATCGGTTTAATGTGACCTCCGGCGTGCTGGCAGGCGAGTGTCGCGAGGTACTGAGCAGCTATTTTGCTGGTTTGCGCGGTGCGGATGGCGTCACTTGCGGCCGCGGACTCGCACTTGACGCGCACGCCGCTCATGCCGAGGCGCTCGCGTGTGTCGAAGATACTGCCGTTGAGGCGGTCGATTTTGGTGCCGCGTGCCGCCGGCCCCGCCGTGTGCTGCTGGCGATTGATTCCTTTAAGGGCAGCGTTTCGAGCTCGCAGGCGGAGGCGGCGGTTGCCGAAGGTGTGCGCCGTGTGTGGCCCGATGCTCGGATAAGCGCGCTGCCGCTGGCGGACGGCGGCGAGGGAACGCTCGACGCCATCGCCGCGCGCGCCGGCGTGCTCTCGATCTGCGAGGTTGCAGGCCCCTTGGGCGACCGCGTGTCTGCCCGGATGCTGGTGGATGGCGAGTACGAGTCGGCTGGAATTGAGATGGCCGAGGCGGCGGGTATTGGGTATTCGTCCTGCACGGAATCGGCAGCGCTTGCGGCTTCGACCTATGGCGTGGGCGAACTCATGCTTCGCGCGGTCCGTGCTGGGGCAAAGACTATCTATATTGGTCTGGGCGGCAGCGCCACCAACGACGGTGGCGCCGGCATGCTGCAGGCGCTGGGCGCCCGCCTGGTCGATGGGTGTGGCTGCAATATCGCTCCCGGTCTTGCTGGCCTTGAGCAGGTGGCGAGCGTTGATTTGGCGCCAGCGCTGCAAGCTATGGATGGCGCTCGTATCGTTGTGCTTTCCGATGTCGAGAATCCGCTCGTGGGGCGTCGCGGGGCACTGGCGGTGTTTGGCGGGCAAAAGGGCCTGCCAACAGACGATGTCGAAGCGCTGGGCAGGTACGATGGCTGGATGGTCGGTTACGGTCGCCTGCTCGATACGGCGATTGCCGAGGCACGGGCTCAGGGGTTACTGCGCGTGCCCGAGGGCGCGCGGACGTTTGGCTCGGTGCTCGGCGTGCCCGGCGCCGGTGCCGCTGGCGGTCTGGGCGCCGCGCTGCTGGCGCTCGGTGCGGAGTTACGCTCGGGCGTGGAGACGGTGCTTGATCTGATTGGGTTTGACGAGCACGTGCGCGATGTCGACCTGGTCATAACGGGCGAGGGCAATATGGACGAGCAATCCGCTGCCGGCAAGGCGCCGGTGGGCGTGGCCCGCCGTGCCAAGCGCTATGGCAAGCCGGTTGTTGCCGTCGTGGGCGGTCGCGCTGACAACCTGGATGCGGTGTATGGGCAGGGCGTCGACCTGGTTTTGCCGGTCTGCCGCAAGCCCATGGGCCTTGAGCTGGCGCTCGATCCCCAGGAAGCCACAACCAACCTCATCTGCGCCGGTGAAGCCACCGCCCAAGCCTACGACCTTGGCCGCATCTAAAATTCATCCCCTCGATAAGTTGCGGTGAAATAGTTCCTGTTTGGCGGCTCAGACAGCAAAAACAGGAACTATTCCACCGCAACTTCGAGAATGGCTATCCGAGGCTGGCCGTCTTGGACCTTGGGTCGGACCGTCCGCCACGAAATGCGGCCATCTACTACGTTTAACCGAGTACCCTCGATCATCCCGAATTTTGCGAAATTAAAACTGCAGGTAGAAAGCTTGCCGGTTTTCGAAAAATCACGCTATGGTTGACCTCTGTGACCAAAACGTAGTAGATAGGCCCTTTTCGTGGCACAGCACCAGATCAGTCTATTTAGGACGGGGCTTTCTTGACTACTTTCGCCACTCTGATGCCCCACCAGTCAAAAAGCAGTCAAAAAAGCCCCGTCCCAAATTAGCTACCTTGCCCTGCTGGGCGGGAGCGGGTAAGATATATCGAGCGCCTAGCGCGTTCGATGGGTTCGGATGACGACATGTTCCGAATCTGGTCAGGTCCGGAAGGAAGCAGCCATAAGGAGCCTCTGTCGGGCATCCGAATCCATCGAGCGCACGGGCGCTTTTTTGTGCCGCGACGGGGCCCGGCCGGTGACGAGGTATTTGGTGTCTCGCTGGTCCTCGGCTGCGCCTGTGGGATCGCTCGACTACCAAATACCTCGTCACCGGCCGGGCCATGTCGTCCAAAAATCACCCGTAAAGGCGCGTTTATCTGAACAATTCAATCCCGTACTTAGTGGCACTCGCTGGCTTTGACAAAACATCGACGGCTACGTGCTGCCTTGGGCGCTAGTGATCAAGGCCCCTACATCTGTAACGAGTTGCTTACGCATCTCCAGGGTTCTCCGTACTATCATGAATCAGATTGAATTGAGATGATGATAGGGAGCGCCTTTTTATGATTGAGCTGCTCAGGCGTTTTGGTGGTAAGTTTCGCCGGTATATGGTGATTGGCCCTGCGTGCAAGTTGATTGAAGTGATCTTTGACCTGCTGACGCCGCTGGTGATTGCCCAGATGATTGATAAAGGTATCGGTGCGCACGACGTGAGTGCCGTCGTCCACTACGGCATGGTGCTCGCCGCCATGGCCGTGATCGGCATCTCGTTTACGCTCGTCTGCCAAAAGATGGCGGCGCTCACCTCGCAGGGCATGGGTACTGACATTCGCGGCGCACTCTACCAGCACATCAACAAGCTGAGCTATGCCGAACTCGATCGCTTTGGCACGCCGTCGCTCATTACGCGTATTACCAACGACGTCAACCAGGTGCAGCTCGCCGTGGCGCTGGGCGTGCGCATGCTCATCCGCTGGCCTTTCCTGGCGGTGGGCTCCATGGTCGCGGCCCTTGCCATCGACCTTAAGCTCGGCATGATCTTTTTGATTTGCACGCCCGCCATCGGCCTGGTGTTTTGGTTTGTCATGGCGCACTGCATCCCGTACTACAAGCAGCTGCAGGCAAAGCTCGATCGCATCGCGCTTATTTGCCGCGAGGGACTTTCGGGCGCTCGTGTGGTCCGGGCGTTTGTGCGCGAGGGTCACGAACGTGAGCGTTTTGCCCAGGCGGCCGATGACCAGGCGCGTGTCGCAATCGCGGTGGGCAAGCTCTCGTCGATCCTCAACCCCGTCACGTTTTTGGTGATGAACCTGGGCGTGTGCGCCATCCTGTGGGTGGGCGGCATCCAGGTCAACGTGGGCGAGCTCACGCAGGGCCAGGTCATGGCGTTTGTGAACTACATGACGCAGACCCTGACCTCCATCGTGTACGTCGCCAACCTGGTCGTGGTCTTTACCAAGGCGAGCGCCAGCGCGTCGCGTATCAACGAGGTGCTCAATTGCGTGCCGGGCATCACCGACGAGGGCAACCAGCCGGTCGCGCTGCCCAAGCCGGGCAATGTCGCTTCAGTTCCCGCGCTGAGCTTGAGCCATGCGAGCTTTTCGTTTGGCGTGGGCGCGGCAAATGCCGTGAGCGATGTGACGCTGGAGCTGCCGCTGGGCAAAACGCTCGGCATTATCGGCGGCACGGGCAGCGGCAAGTCCACGCTCGTCTCGCTCATCCCGCGCCTGTACGATGCGGGCACCGGCAGCGTGAGCGTGATGGGTACCGACGTGCGCACTTGGCCGCTCGACCAGCTGCGCCACGTGGTCGCGACCGTTCCGCAGCGAGCGTCGCTGGTGAGCGGCACCATCCGCAGCAACCTGACCTGGCGTGACGAGTCGGCGACCGACGAGGAGCTCTGGGCAGCGCTCGATATGGCGCAAGCGAGCGAGTTCGTGCACAACAAGCCGCAGGGCCTCGACGCCCCGGTCGAGGCGGGCGGCAAGAACTTCAGCGGCGGACAACGTCAGCGCCTGACCATCGCACGTGCCCTGGTGGGCGCTCCGCAGGTCCTGATCATGGATGACTCCGCGTCGGCGCTCGACTTTAAGACTGACGCGGCGCTTCGCCATGCCATTCGCGAGCGCAGCGTGCGCGGTGCCGCCGAGGGCGGGCTGCCGCTGACGACTGTCATCGTGAGCCAGCGCGTCTCGACCGTGCGCGATGCCGACATGATCTGCGTACTCGACCACGGCTCGGTTGCGGGCCTGGGCACGCATGACGAGCTGTACGCGACCTGCCAGCTCTATCGCGAGATCTGCCAGTCGCAGCTGCGCCGCGAGGAGCTCGAGGGCCAGCAGGGGAGTGCGGCGCCCACGTCCGTCCCAAGTCCCGCGTCCGCCCCGGCTGCCCCGGCATCCACTTGCGCAAAGGAGGGCTGCTAAATGAATCCGTACACTTCCTCCGGTTCGGTCGCCACGATGACGGCCAACGTGTCCGGTAACGATAACCTCAACGACCTGGGCGACGGTCCGCGCCAGCCCGGCGATCCCGAGCGCTATCCCGTGGGTGCGGTGACCCGCCGCCTACTGGGCTATGTTCGCCCGCATCGCATTTCGTTTGTAGCGTCGTTTGTGAGTGCCGCCGTCTCGGTGATCTTGCAACTCTATACGCCCATTCTCATCGGCGAGGGCATCGACCTTATCGTCGCCGCCGGGCAGGTGGACTTCGACGCGCTGCTGCCGCTTGTTACCAAACTCGCGCTCGTCGTGGTGGGGGCCGCGGCCTTCCAGTGGCTACAGGGCTATTGCGTTAACCGCCTGTCCTACGAAACGGTGCGCGACATGCGCGTGGAGGCGAGCGATAAGCTCAGCCGTATGCCGCTCAGCTTTATCGACAGCCATGCCCACGGCGACCTTATGAGCCGCGTGGTCAACGACGTCGATCAGGTGGGCGACGGTCTGCTGCAGGGCTTTACGCAGCTCTTCACCGGTGTTATCACCATCGTGGGCACGCTCGCGTTTATGCTCTCCATTAACCTGACCATGACGCTCGTGGTGGTACTCATCACGCCGCTTTCCATTTTTGCAGCTGGTGCTATTGCCAAGCTTTCCAACAAAAGCTTTACGGCACAGCAGCGTATTCAAGGGCAGCTCGGTGGTCATATCGAGGAGTACGTAGGCGAGCAAAAGCTTGTCGACGCCTTTGCCTATGGCCCTAACGCCCAGCAGCGCTTCGATGCCCTCAATGCCGAGCTCTACACCGCGGGCGAGCGCGCGCAGTTTATGGGTTCGCTCTCCAACCCCGGCACGCGCTTTATCAACAACATCATCTACGCCGTGGTCGCCGTGATCGGCTGCGTGGGCGTGATCACAGGCGTGCCCGCGGCGCTCACGGTGGGCGGCGTGCAGATCTTCCTGTCCTACGCCAACCAGTACACCAAGCCGTTCAACGAGGTCACCAACGTCATTACGCAGATCCAGACCGCGTACGCCTCGGCACGGCGCATGTTCGCGCTGCTCGATGCCCGCGAGCAGGAGCCCGACGCTGTGGATGCCGTTGAGCTCACGGCCCCGCAGGGCGAGGTCGCTTTTGAGCATGTGGACTTTAGCTATGTGCCCGCCCACAAACTGCTGCAGGATATCTGCATCGATGCCAAGCCCGGTATGCGCTATGCCCTCGTCGGCCCCACGGGCTGTGGCAAGACGACGCTCATCAACCTGCTGCTGCGCTTTTACGATATCGATGCTGGGCGCATCGCGGTCGATGGTCGCTCCTCGCGTGACTACACACGGGCGAGCCTGCGCCGCGCTTTTGGCATGGTGCTGCAGGACACCTGGCTGTTCGAGGGCACGGTGGCCCAGAACATCGCCTACGGTTGCCCCGATGCCACGCGCGAGCAGATTGTCGAGGCCGCCAAGCGCGCTCATGCGCACAAGTTTATCGTGCAGCTGCCAGGCGGCTACGATACGGTGATCGGCGAGGACGGCGGCACGTTTAGCCAGGGTCAAAAACAGCTGCTGTGCATCGCGCGCGTCATGCTTACCGATCCGGCGATTCTGCTGCTGGACGAGGCAACGTCGAGCATCGATACGCGTACCGAGCTGCAGGTGCAGGCGGCATTCGACGAGCTCATGGCTGGCCGCACAAGCTTTGTCGTGGCACACCGCCTGTCGACGATTCGCAACGCCGATTGCATCCTAGTAATGCGCGATGGCGAGATTATCGAGCGCGGCACGCACGATGAACTGCTCGCGGCAGGCGGCTTCTACGCCGAACTCTACCGCAGCCAATTCGCCCAGTGAGCAAGCCCGTGGGGCAAATTAATCAATCGACAGACGGTGGTTTACATCTGTCACGTTAGTACTAAGATATTCATCTAATAAATTGCATTAGTGGCTTTAGTTTTGGGGGATACGAGGCAACGTGACTATGACGTGCTCTTTGGTGGTTAACAGCAAGAGCGGTAATACCAGGATGGTTTCGGGTGCGATCAAGCGCGCTCTGCAGGCTGCGGGTGTTGAGTTTGTCCATGCCGCGGCGTTGAGCGACGATGCGGATGCAGATCAGGTTGCGCTCGAGGCGCAGGGCGCCTGCGCGGCCGACACGGTGCTCGTCGGTTTTTGGTGCGACAAGGGCGCGTGCACGCCTTCGGTTGCCGCGCTGCTCTCCGCTCTGCACGGCAAGCGCGTTTTCCTCTTTGGTACCTGCGGTTTTGGCGCCGACCAGAGCTATTATCAGCAGATTATCAATCGCGTGACCTCCAATTTGGCCGAGGATGCCGAGCTTGTGGGTTGGGCAATGTGCCAGGGCAAGATGGGTCTCGCGGTCAAGCAGCGCTACGAGGCCATGCTCGAGCAAGATCCCGACAATGTCCGCTTTAAGATGCTGCTCGACAACTGGGTTGCCGCAAAGGATCACCCCACCAAGGAAGATCTGGACAACATGGCTGCAGCCGCCAAAAGGGCCGTGCTGGGGGAGTAGCTCCCATCGCTGACGGCGGTCGGTCCATCTTTCTAAATGAAACGTCCTCCCGGGCGTCGGGGCACGAAGTTCCCTGCTCTACAGTCCTGCGCAAGACGAAGGCCACATTAAGTGGCCTTCTTTGCGTGCGGAACTCGCGATGAACTTCGTGCCCCGCCGTCCGGGAGGACGCCTCTTTATTGATGGGAGGCCTGATAGGTCGATGGTTCCGTGCCCGGATGCGTCCAAAGTGGGACGGGCTTTCCGGATGGGCAGGCTTTCGAAAAATGCGTCCCGGAATTTGCCTTTGGAATGGGACGTAGTTTCCCGTTGAGGTGCTTTGCGGAAAGTGCATCCCACTCTGGGCGGTCGAAGTGGGACACACTTTCCCAAAGGCGCTCCAACGGGAAATTGCGTCCCATTATTCGGTCAAGAAACGGGATGCATTTTCCCAATGAGAGCAAAACCGGAAAATGCATCCCACAATCAGCCCTCAAAGTGGGACGCCGTTTCCCAATGAGGCTCAAGCGGAAAATGCATCCCGGAATTTGCGCTCAAAGTGGGATGCGGTTTCCGGTTGAGGGTCTAAGGGGAAAGTGCGTCCCAGAATCGACGCTTGAAATGGGATGCAGTTTCCCGATGAGGCACTCGACGGAAAATACATCCCAGAAATGGCCTTTGAGCTGGGATAAGATTTCCGCGGCATCTCGGATTCTCAAAAAATGAGACACGCCGTTGGCGAAAATGAGACACGTGATATCGGGCATCGGATGTATCATTTGCAAAAATGAGTCCACTCCACTCGAATAAAGCGAGGTCCCTCATGTACGTTCCACACCCCCGTATCCGTAGGCTGTCGAAAATCCCGCTTGTTGGGACGGCGGCGCTTGCTGCGTTGATCGCCACGAGCGTCGCCTGCTTCACGGCCACGCCCCAGGTTGCCCAGGCGGCAGACGCGCCCGCAATCACCGATATGACCGAGCAGGATTATCAAGCCCTGGGTCTGGGCACGAGCGAGGACATTCCGGCCGATACCGTTGGCCCCTATTCCACTGATACCCCCACGACGTTTGCCACGCGCAGCGAGGTCTATATGGCAGCTAACGGTAGCCATGGCAATCGCTACACTCTGCGCGACAAGCTCGAGAACGTCGAGCGCGGTGACATTGGCGGCAGCAGCAAACTCACCGATGGCTATGGAAGTGTGTGGGGCGCCGCAAAGTTCTGGCAAAACGTCAACAACTTCGATACGAACAGCGATCTCTACAAGCATAGCGACTACGGTGGCGGCACCTGGTCGTACCTAAGCAACAATGAGTCCTCAACAGTACTCGCCAACGACAACAACGGTTTCTCGGGCATTCACGCCACGAGTGTTGAGTTCTGCAGCGACGCCAGCACGGGCAAAAAGAGCCGCGTTGCCGAGCTCCGTGCCTACGGCGACAGTTCCTCCACGACGATTGACGGCAAGTCATACGCCGGAAAGGTTGATCTGGTCCTCTACTCGTTTAGCAACGGGCGTACGCGCACTCTCGACACACACCTGCCGGTGACGGTCAACACTAATATGATGTACGAAGGCCGTTTTAAGTACCTGGATGCCGGTTACCTGCAAGAGCACGACGCCGTCTTTGATGTCGAGGCGGGCGATGTCGATGGCGACGGCGTCGACGAGCTTTTTGTCTACGCGGGCTGCTATGTCGACGAGAACGGCGTGCGCAAGGCTGTAGTCGACATGTATGACTTGGAGGGCGGCAACTGGAAGCAAAGCGTCGTCAAGATCGATGCCGGTAACGCCGCGGACTACACCACGCACAACAAGGGCGGGAACGACTCCTGGACGCAGCTTCAGTCAGCTCCTGTCGTTTCGCTAGCGGCCGGCGACCTCGATCGCGATTTTTGCGATGACCTCGCCATCGTGGTCTCGGCACCCTACGGCAAGAAGAATATTGATAAGTCGACGCATTGCGAGCTGTTTTCGTGGGATGCATCCAAGGGTGCGCTCGTCCATGTCGATGCTCTGGGCGACGCGGGCGCAATCTCCCTCTCCGCGAACGGCAAGACCATGGTCGCTGCGAATGCGACGTTCGGCACGTTTGCCGCCTACGATGAAGAAGGAAAGAAGACGGGTGAAACCGTCACGGGCCTTATTCTTGCGGGCTATGACTGGCAACGCAGCGCTTTTGATTACGGCGCTTCTGACGGCAGCAAGGGGCTGTACGGCGCGCTGTACCGCTACGCGTATTTTGACTCGGAGTCTGGCGAGTTCAAGCTTTCCGATTGCAAGGAATACAGAGACGGGCTCCTCGCCTCCTATGGGCTGATGCATGTGCCCAACAGCGCATGGAAGGATAGCGCTCAGGATAAGCGCTATCCGTGCACCTTGGCGCCTATTGCCCTTGCCACTGCCAACCTTGACGGCCTGTCCGAGCAGCTGGCGGTCGACGAGGTGCTCGTGGGCGGCGATGTGTTCCGCGACTTTGCCTGCAACACGGCACAGAGCGGGGCTCAGGGCTTGGGGTCCATGGTCGGAACCATGAGCATGAGCGGTCAGCAATACAACAGCAGCAACAAGCATGACCACAAGGGTATAGAGCAGGTGTGGATCAGCGACGTCAAGGCGGGCAGCGTCTCGGGTTCGGACCGCTATAACGAGAGCTTTATCGCCGTGGTGGGCAAGCACCGCGACGAGGACCTGCGCAAGAACGATGACTACTATTGGATGACCGCCTCGCATTTTTCGCTCGACGAGAACGGAAAGGTGCGCCGCGGCGAGGAGCAGGTGATTAGCGAGAGCAACCGTCGCGGCACTACCTACGGCACATTTATCTCGCTCGCGCTGCCCGATGTCGACAACGACAGCGTCAAGATCACGTACAAGGACCGCTACAAGGTCTATACCAACCCGCGCGTGCTTGCCGTGCTGCAGGATGCGCCCTATGTTGAGGATCTGGAGCAGGCATACGGCTATCTGGTGTTGGGCGGCACGTCATACGGAGAGGAAAAGGGCACGGGGACATCCCAGGGCTATACCATTGGCGCCGAGTTGGGCGTTGCCGTCGAGGTGCAGACCGGTCCGCCCCTGGTCGCGATGAATGCTTCAGTCGATTTTGCCGCCGAGGGATGCTATGACTACCGGAGCGAGCGCACGGTCAGCGCAAGCGTAAGCTATGAGTCGCATGCCGGCGAGGGTGACAAGGCCGTGCTCTACACGATTCCGATGGTCTATTACGAGTACGAGATCGAAAATGAGGAAACTGGCGGCAAGGGCGTGATGGCGGCGCCCGTGTCGCTCGGCGCGCAGACCTCGGTCGTTAATGTCGAGGCCTATGACCGCGTTGCCAAGCAGCACAACATGACGCCGCTCAGCTACTTTTTGACCAACCGGTCGGGAGAACCCGACAGCTATTACACGGCGCTCAACGGTACGACTCCCGTGCAAGATTCCTTTGGTCTGGGCAAGCCCGGCGTGACGCGCGCTTACACGTACGATGGGTATAGCGGTGCTGTCGCGCAGTCGGGGGCGAGCACTACGCAGACCATCGAAGTCGAGGAGGGCGAGGAGCAGGAGTTTGAGTACGGCTTTACGCTGAACGGCAGCGTTGTCATGGGCGCGAAGCTTGCAAAGCACGAGTTATTTGGCGGCCTGTGCTTTGGTGCCAACGCCGGCTTTACTACGGGTAACTCCTCGAGTGAATCGACCGAATACGGCGGCACCGTCGACAACCTGCCCGAGGCCGCGAAGGATAAGTACGGCTTTGCGTGGCGCCTGGGCGTCAACGCGGTGGATGTCAACAAGTTCGAGGACGGCTCGGGCGACAAACTCGGCACCAAGGACACCGATCAGTTCTGGATCGTGGGCTATGACGTCAAGGATGTCGAGATGCCCGAGGCACCGGCCGTGACGGGCTTTACGGCAAACGCCGTCGATTCGACCAGCGTTACGTTTAGCTGGGACGACGTGCTCGCAAACAGGGGTGGCTTTAGCTACGGCGTGGGTATGCTGCAGAGTAACGCGGCCGACGCCATCGTCAACAGCTGGAAGATCGCCGACAATACGCAGACCTCGCTTAAGTGGGATGGGCTGTTGCCGAATGCGGAGTACCGATTCGCCATTGCCGCCGTTAAGAACGGATCTACGATTGAGACGGGTATTCGCTCGGCAATCATCACGGTCAAGACCATGCCCGATGGCATGACGATGACCGTGAGCGGACCTGCGGCGGATACAGCGGAGAGGTCGGCCCTCGAGTATGACTCTTCGGTCGAGTGCGCGGAGGGAGACAAGCTGACGCTCTCGGCGATTGGCCATGTGACGCAGCGCAATGCCGACGGAAGTGAAACGGAGCTGGCACCGTCGTATATCTGGTACCGCAAGGTTCGCGGCGAGACCGCGTTCCAGCTCGTGGGCGCCGACGGCAACCTCCAAGCCGGAACGGCCTCAACGCTCGAGATTGACCTGACCGCAGACGATGACGGCGCGCAGTACTACTGCCACGTGGGATACACCAACGTTGGCCTCGATACCGGTATCACGCTGGTGAACATCGCGCCCAAGGAGACAGCGCCCACAACGGTGAACGCCGCCCCGATCCGCATGCGCCTGTTCTCACAGGCAAGTGCGGGTGCCAAGAAGTTCTTGGACCACACTCTGGTAAACACCGCTGGCCCCACCGATTCCGAAGGCTCAAAGGACCCCGAGACTCCTGAGACCCCGACGAACCCGGACAAGCCCAAGTCCGACAACGGAGCTAAGACCGACACCAAGGTAAAGACTACGACCACAGCGAAGGACCTCGCAAACACCGGCGACCAAACATTCGCCCTAGTCGCCACCGCAGCAGCAGCGGGAGCAACGCTCGTAGTGATAGCCCTCATCATGCTGATCAAGCGCCGCAAGACCCACTAGTAGCCAGTCGAACATATCGACAACCCAAAAACCCGGGTAGCCAAAAAACAGGCCACCCGGGTTTTCTGTTGAGTGGAGACTCCGCAAGCGGAAACTGCATCCCATTCCAGACAAGAATTCCGGGACACACTTTCCGCAAACAAAGAAGGCCACATAACGTGGCCTCCGTCTTGCGCAGGACTGTCCGAGCAGGGAACCTTATATGCCTCCGCCCGGACAGACGTTTCAGTTATGAATTCGCAGCTAGTCGCTACTTAATCTTGGTCGTACCCGGTGCCAGGTTGGGGTCGGTCTCGTTGGCCTCGGTCTGGAAGTGCTCGGTGTACACGTTCTTGCCGTCGCGGAACATCTCGTAGTACTGCATCTTGGCGTAATCCTCGCGCGCCTTGGTGGCGGCTGCTGCGGCGGCGTCATCACCGGTGACGTTGGAGGAGAGCGCCCAGCGCAGGCTGGCGTCCTCGTAGCCCACGGAGTTGATGGCGGGCAGCGACTCGCGCAGCGTCATGTGCGCCTTCTGGTAGTCGGTCAGCGGTGCGCCGATCAGCTGCATCAGCTGGGTGGACAGGTAGTTGGTGGACAGGTCGTCGACCTCGCTCGTCTGGTCGCAGCCGGCAACGTCGTAGTTGGCCCAGATGATGTAGTCGGTCTGCCACAGACGCTCCTGATGTGTGGCGTCGTCCTCGCCGGTAAACCACTTATCGTTGAACTTGGACGGGAAGAACGGCTGGTGGTCGCCCCAGAACACCACGACCACCTTACGGTCGAGCTTGCTCAGGGCGTTGAGGAAGTAACGCAGCGCCTGGTCGGACTGCTCGATGCACGAGACGTACTCGTCGACATCGGAGAGCGTACCGTCCTCGACGGTCTTGGCGTCCAGATCGGTCGTGTCGATATTCAGGTGCATCTGCTTGTCGACCGGCACCAGACCCGTATCGTAGCCCGAGTGGTTCTGCATGGTCACATCGAAGATAAACTGCGGATCGGCGTTCTGGTCGAGCAGCTCCAGAATCTTGTCGTAGGTCGCCTGGTCGGTCACCATGCCGCGCAGGGTGTCGGCTCCCTGGAAATCGTTGATGGACAGGAACTGGTCAAAGCCAAAGTCCTTGTAGACGTTCTCGCGGTTCCAGTTGGTTGCGTGGTTGGGGTGCATGGCCGTGGTGGAATATCCGAGCGACTTGAACTGCTCTGCCAGGTTCCCGGTCGTTTCCATGTTGTAGATGGTGTAGGGGTACACGCCCGAGCCCAGGTTGGCCATAGAGTTGCCGGTCA
Source organism: uncultured Collinsella sp. (assembly GCA_959028445.1). Lineage (GTDB taxonomy): Bacteria > Actinomycetota > Coriobacteriia > Coriobacteriales > Coriobacteriaceae > Collinsella. Next base: position 15,056 of record CAUFRY010000026.1, read on the forward strand.
TAAACTCAAACTCGGTATTGGCGGTACCGCCGCCGTAGGCGCTCACGTAGAGCTTGCCGCGGCTGAGGCAGTTGGACAGGTTCTTAAAGTACTGCGGGCCCTCGTAGCCGGCGCGCATGTTCTGGTAGATCGACAAATCTGAGAAGGTCTCGTTCATGATGGCGATGACCGTGGGCTTCTCGCTGTCGAACTGCTCCTTTGCGGCGGCGCGCCCGTCGCTCTTGGCCGCGTCGGACTTGTCGTAGGCCTTGGCGTACTTTTTGAGCGTGGCCTTGGCATCGTCGACGGAGTAGTCGGCGGGTTTGGGCGGCTTGATGGACTGCGCTGCGCTAATGAAAGCGGGCAGGTAGCCCTCGCGCCAATAACTCTCGAGCGGACGCCAGGTGTAGACGGTGATGCCGAGGGTGTTGTAGTAGTCGATGAGCGTGACGTGCGCGGTCACACCGCCCAGGCACAGCACCGCTACGAGCAGGTTGGTGAGCAGCATGCGCTTGGCGTTGGCGGCGCCCTTCTGGCGATGCGGTGCGACCAGGCCGGCGTACTCGCACAGCAGCATGGCGATGGCGGTAAAGCCCATGGACAGCACGCAGAACAGCGAGATCGAGAAGGTGTAGCCGGTGCCGGCGACCGCAGCGGCGGTGGAGATGGCCGAAAGGTCGCCCGGCTGGATGGGCATGGATTTAAACGTGATGACGAAGAACTCGGCAATGCCCAGGACAAAGAGGGCAAAGGCCAGGACCGCGGGAGCTGCGCCGTGGCGCTGGAACAGGAAGAACAGGCCGACCATGAGCGTGGTGATGATGGCCCACTCGAGCAGGATGCACAGGGGGTAGACCCAGGTAAAGTCGTGGTTGGACGAGACCTCCATGCCCAGCAGCGCAAAGACGCCGGCGAGCAGCAGGCACAAGACGGCGGCGACGAGCGGTTTGCCCACAAAGGCGCCGCGCAGGCGGGCGAGCTTGCCGGTGGGGGCGGGGGCGTCGGGCCCGGCGAACGCAAAGACGCGCGGGGCGATGCAGTCGCGGGCGATACTGGCCCAGGCGCAGCCGGTGAGGATGGCATTGGTCAGGATGAGCATCACAAAGGCGAGCGGCTCGTTTTGCGCGACGAGGCCAATAGCGCCCCAGACGGTCAAAAAGAGCTGGAACAGGCCGAAGGCGACGCTCCAGGCGAAGGCGCCCTTGGTGACGGTGCCCGACTGAGCGCGAATGGCCTTGGCCTCGCGCAAGACAAGGTAGACGGTCGCCGCAAGACCGACGAGCGAGATGGCGGCAGCGAACATGCTGAGACTCCTCACAAACTAAAACCTACGAAAGCGGGGGTTTACCCGATTGTTACCAAGATATGCGCTGCAATTGGTGGCTGCGCACAACAACCAGCCATATTAACGCGCGCGTGTGGCGGTGTGGCGCAATGTAGTGGCGACCTGCGCGATAATGGACGGGAATTACACGGAAACGTAAAGGCTTCTTAAAGAATTAGCGAGGATGAGGCGATGAACGAGCAGGTTTGCACCAAGGCTGTGGATACGTGTGGCTATCCGGTCGAGACCACGGGCAATGCGGTGCTGGACACGTTGGAGCACCGTTCCTCCACGCGTGCCTTCGCGCGCGATGACGACGACCGTCCCGTGGCGGTGACCGACGAGCAGCGGGCAGCGATTCTGCACGCGGCGAGCCGTGCGCCGTCGGCAGGCGCCATGATGATGTATTCCATCGTAAGCATTCGCGAGCAGGCCACGCTCGACCGCCTGGCCGACCTGTGCGACCACCAGCCCATGATCGCCAAGGCGCCCTGGGCACTGATATTTGTGGTCGATTATGCCAAGTGGATCGATCTGTTTGAGCACGTGGGCTGCTTTGAGCCCGAGTTTGTCGAGCGCACGGGCAAGGCGCCCCGCCGCGCGCCGGGTTTGGGCGACTTTGCCATCGCGGCCCAGGACGCCGTGATAGCCGCGCAAAACGCCGTGGTTGCCGCCGAGGCCCTGGGGCTGGGAAGCTGCTACATTGGAGACATCGTGGAGAACGCCGAGGAAGGTGCCGAGCTGCTCGATCTGCCGCCCTATACCATGCCGCTGTCGATGCTCATCATCGGCACGCCCCGTAAGGAGCGTCCGGCCATTGCGCATCCCGTGGTGAACCTGGTACACGAGGAGCGCTACTGCCGCGCGGATGCCGCGACCATGGACGCGCAGGTGGCCGAGATGGACGCGATGTTTCGTCCGCACGCCCGCGAGGTGGGCGAGCGCGTGGTGGATATCTACACCCGCAAACACACCAGTCCCTTTATGGCCGAGATGAGCCGTTCCATGGAGTGGTGGTTCAAAAACTGGCTTGGAAAATGACGAATGTGACAAAGGGACAGTCCCTTTGTCACATTCCATATCGCCGCGGTGGCCTAAAGGCCGTATAAATGTTTATTTAGCTGGGAAAACGGAGCCATTCAAACATGGGCCGATTACCTATAATTCCTTCGAACATTAAAGTTGGGAGGAAACCGGCTTATGGAACAGAAGGCCAAGGAGGCAGCCTCGCACGCTGCGATTCCTGTGAGCATCTCGGCGATGCTCGTCACGCTGGGCGTGGTGTACGGCGATATCGGCACCAGCCCTATGTATGTAACCAAGGCGCTCGTTGCCGGCAACGGCGGCATCGGAAGCGTGACGGAGGAGTTCGTGCTTGGCGCGCTCTCCCTTGTCGTGTGGACGGTCACGCTGCTGACCACCATCAAGTATGTGCTCATCTCGCTGCGCGCCGATAACCATGGTGAGGGCGGCATCTTTGCCCTGTACAGCCTGGTCAAGCGCTGTGGCAAGTGGCTTATCATCCCCGCCATGCTGGGTGGCGCCGCGCTGCTCGCCGACGGCATCCTGACGCCGGCCGTTACCGTTACCACGGCCATCGAGGGCCTGCGCACCATCCCGGCGGTCCATGCCGTGCTGGGCGATGACCAGGGCCGCGTCGTCGCCATTACGCTCGCCATCATCATCGCGCTCTTTTTGGTGCAACGCATCGGTACGGCCAAGATCGGTCACGCCTTTGGCCCCATCATGACGCTGTGGTTCCTGTTCCTGGGCGGCACGGGTCTGTTCTTTGTCTTCCAGCACCCCGCCGTGCTGCTGTGCCTCAACCCGGTGCGTGGCATCGCCTTTTTGCTGAGCCCCAACAACCACGCGGGTATCATGATTCTGGGCAGCTGCTTCCTCGCCACCACCGGTGCCGAGGCGCTCTACTCCGACATGGGCCACGTCGGCCGCGGCAACATCTACGCTACCTGGCCGTTCGTTAAGTGCTGCCTGCTGCTTTCCTATATGGGCCAGGGCGCTTGGCTTATGAACAACGCTGCCAACCCCGAGCTCATGGGCATTGCCGACCTCAACCCGTTCTACCAGATGCTCGCCCCGGGCCTGCGCCCGTTTGCCGTAGGCCTTTCCACCGTTGCGGCCATCATCGCCTCGCAGGCGCTCATCACCGGCGCATTCTCGCTGGTGTCCGAGGCCAGCCGTCTGGACCTTATGCCGCACATGCAGGTCTTCTACCCTGCCGAGACCAAGGGCCAGCTCTACATCCCCATGGTCAACAACGTCATGCTCGTGGGCTGCGTCATCGTGGTGCTGCTGTTCCAGAACTCGGCGCATATGGAAGCCGCCTACGGCCTTGCCATTACGCTGACTATGATGTGCACCACGCTGCTGCTCTTCTTCTACCTGCACGAGGAGCGCAAGCTCAAGGTTGCTCCGTGGATCTTCGCGGCCTTCTTCCTTTTGCTCGAAGGCTTCTTCTTCGTGAGCTCGCTCACCAAGTTCTTCCACGGCGGCTATTTCACCATCCTTATGGCTGCACTCATCATGGGCATTATGGTGTGCTGGTACAACGGCACGGCGGTCGAGCAGCGCCAGTTTACGCTACTGCCGCTGCGCAGCTACCTGCCGCAGCTCAAGCGCCTGCGCGACGACGACCGTTACGAGCTCGTGAGCGACAACATCGTGTACCTGACCAAGGACACCCATACCGACTACATCGACCGCGATATCGTTTACTCGATCTTGGATAAGCATCCCAAGCGCGCCCGCGCCTGGTGGTTTGTGAATGTCGAGACCATGGACGAACCGCACACCTTTGCCTATTCGGTCGAGACGTTCGGCACCGACTACGTGTTCCGCGTGCATCTGTACCTGGGCTACAAGATCAACCAGCGCGTCAATGCCTACCTGCGTCAGGTTGTTCAGGACCTGGCTGCCACCGGCGAGCTGCCGCCGCAGACGCATGACTACTCGGTCTACAAGGATCCGGGTAACATCGGCACGTTCAAGTTCGTCCTGATCCGTAAGCTTCTGGCGCCCGAAAGCGATGTGGAGCCCAGCGAGCGTACGGCCATCACGCTCAAGTACATCATCCGCCGCGCCGCCGGCACGCCCGCGCGTTGGTACGGCCTGGAGAACTCCAACGTGAGCTTTGAGTACGTGCCGCTGTTCACCAAGTTCAAGGCCGTGAATAAGATGCAGCGCCTGGCTCCCAACGAGCGGCCGTAGTCGACGCTCGAGGTTTGTCTGCGAACGGGCGGGTTTGTATTGACGGGGATTGAGTCCTGGGAGGAAACCATGGATGCAAAGGTGCTTGACGGTTGCGATCTTGCGACCGAGCTGGTGCGTGAGGTACGCGCCGATGCTGCCGAAGATCGGTTCTTTACGAATCGGGCCAACATGGATATGGCCGACCGCGTGATTTCGATCGTGGTGACGGTGCTTGTCGCGGCGTGCGTGTGCGCACTGCTCGCGCACGTGCTGTTTGTCTAACGACCGCAGGTTGCAAAGGCTTTACACTTGGAACCACCACAAGGGGAAACCACCACAAGGGTGCCTGTCCCCTTTGTGGTGGTTTTTGTTTTTGAGAGAGGGGCGGGACGCTGATGGACGTTCGTACGGACGGCGATATTGCCGATAGCTTTTGGTGGCGGCGCACAACGCTGACGCGCCGCACTCCTCTGTATGACGCCTGCGTATCGGTGGGGCTGCTGGTCGCGGCGACGATTGTGGGCGCGCTGCTCGACCATCCGGGTCTCGCGCCGAGCATCATGATCGTCTATGTGTTCGCCGTTCAGCTGTGCGCATTCTTTACCTGGAGTCGCCTGTATTGCTTGCTGAGCTCGGCTGCCGCCGTGGCGCTCTACAACTTTTTGTTTGTCGACCCGCGCTACTCGCTGTCGCTTATCGACCGCGGCTATCCCGGCATGTTCTTCATCATGTTCGTGGTTTCGCTTGTGTCGAGCTCGATTGCGTTGGCCCTGCGCCGCGCCTTGGCACAGGCTGCCGCCAGCGACCGCCGCACGCATATGGTGCTCGAGACCAACCGCATGCTGCAGCGGTGCGCCGATCAGCATCAGATCGTTCACGCCATGGCCACGCAGCTGGCGCGTCTTTCGGGCTGTCCGGTCGTGTGGTACAGCGCCGACGCCGAGGGCGATGACCTGCTGCCGCGTGCGACGTACACGGCCGTGGGCGATGCCGCCCCGGTGCATGAACTGGCGCCGCAGATGCCGCCGCGGCTCTCGGCGTCCGCCTATGTGGGGACGCCGCTCGACGCCACGTTTGGCGGCTCGGCGTTCTACGGTATATACCTGACTGTGCGCTCGGGCGACGGCTTCGTGCGCTCGGGCGACCCCGCCTCGGTGGTGGGCGTGCTGGCTATCGTTGCCGAGCCCGACGTGCTGACGCACGAGGAACGGACACTTGCCGATGCCATCGTGAGCGAAGGCGAGCTGGCACTCGATCGCGCCCGCGCCATGGAGGCCCGCGAGGAGGCGGCGGTGCTCGCCAAAAACGAGCAGCTGCGCGCCAACCTGCTGCGTTCCATCTCGCACGACCTGCGCACACCGCTCACCAGTATTTCGGGTAATGCCGACGTGCTGCTCGACCAGGGCTCGACCGGCACCGCCGTGCTCGACGCCCAGACGCGCCGCGGCCTGCTCCTGTCCATTCGCTCGGATGCGCAATGGCTCAACGCTACCGTCGAGAACCTGCTCGCCATCACCAAGCTCGAGGGCGGCGGCATGCATCTGTCGACTACGCTCGAGCTCATGGATGATATCGTCGAGGAGGCGCTGCGCCACGTAAGTCCGGCCGTGCGCGAGCACGACCTTAAGGTGGTGGCGTGCGATGAACCGGCGCTCGTCAACGTCGACGCGCGCCTGATGGTGCAGCTGGTGGTCAATCTGGTGAACAACGCCGTCACCTATACGCCCGCAGGCTCGCATATCGTGATTTCGATTGGCGTTGACGATGGGCACGTGACGTGCTCAGTGGCCGATGACGGCCCGGGCATCGCGCCCGAGGATCGCGAGCGGATCTTTGAGTCGTTCTACACCGCCAACCACGGTTTGGCCGACAGCCACCGCAGCGTGGGCCTGGGACTTTCGCTCTGCCGCTCCATTGCGTTAGCGCATGGCGGTAGCATAGAGGTTGCCGCGGCGGACCCGCACGGCTCGGTCTTTACGATTGAGCTTCCCGTCGCTGACGTTTCGTTTGATAAGGAGTAGCGCCGTGCCGAACTCTGCCGTAAAACCGCTCATCTTGGTCGTTGAGGACGACCCGGCTGTTCGCAACCTTATCGTTGCTGCGCTCGAGGCGCACGGCTTGCGTCATATGGCCGTGGAGACCGCCCATGCCGCCATCGCCGCCGCCTCATCGCAGACGCCGAGCATCGTGCTTCTCGATTTGGGCCTGCCCGATATGGACGGCGTCAAGGTGGTGGAGTCGGTGCGTACATGGTCGGGCATGCCGATCATTGTGGTCTCGGCGCGCAGCGAGGATGCGGACAAGATTCGCGCGCTCGATGCCGGCGCCGACGACTACCTGACCAAGCCGTTTTCGGTCGAGGAGCTGCTCGCGCGCATTCGCACGACGCTCAGGCGTCTCTCGTATGCGCAAACGGGCGGCGTTGCCTCCGAGGGCTCGTTCGATACCGGTGAGCTGCATATCGATTTTGATGCCGGCATCGCCACGATGGATGGCGAGGAGCTGCATTTGACACCGATCGAGTACAAGCTCCTGTGCCTGCTGGCGCATAACGCCGACAAGGTGCTGACGCATCAGTTTATCCTGCACGAGATTTGGGGCACGGCAACTAAGAGCGACCTGGCGAGCCTGCGTGTCTTTATGGGCACGCTGCGCAAGAAGATCGAGTCCGACCCCGCGCATCCGCGCTATATCCAAACACACGTGGGTATCGGCTATCGCCTGGTCACCCAAGGGTAGGACGGCGTCCGCCATCCCACTATGAGTTGCGGTGAAATACGGTCTATATTTGCCTAATTCCAGGTAAAACAGTCCGTATTCCACCGCAACTTTGTTATTTGCCCTTGGGCTTGCTGGCGTAGAACTTCTTCTTTTTGGACTTGCCGGCAGGGGAGGGTTTGCCGGCAAAGTTTGATTTGCCGTTGCCGGCCTGCGTGGGCGCGGGCGCTGCTGCACGAGGCTTGCGCGCCTCGGGGTTGCGCAGCTCCTCGGTTCGCTCGGCAATCTCCTCGGCGCTAAAGCCGACCTCGGCCATGGCGTCCTCGATGGGCAGTCGGCGCACGATATAGCAGTGGTGCACCTTCTGGTTGCGCGCGAAGTCCTCGGGGATGGTCTGTGCCGTAATGTCCTCCAGCACGACGCCCGCGCGCGCGAGCTTGCGCGTTTCGGGGCGGAAGCCGCGCAGGTTGCAGCTAAAGATGGCATGTCCGCCCTGTGCAAGCAGGCGAGATACGCCGGCCAAAAGCTCAACATGGTCGCGCTGGACATCCCAGGTGCGGCGGCCCATCTTGGACGAGTTCGAGAACGTGGGCGGGTCGACAAAGATCAAGTCCCAGCGGTTGCGCGTCTGGCGCTGGTCGCGAATCCAGGCGAGCACGTCGTCGCGCACAAAATGATGCTGCGGACCAACAAAGCCGTTCTGGCGCATATTGCGCTCGGCCCAGTCCAGGTAGGTGTTGGAAAGGTCGACTGTCACGGTTTCCTCGACGCCGCCGTTGGCCGCATAGCAGGTGGCGGTGCCGGTATAGGCGAACAGATTGAGGAAGCGGCGTGCCTGTTTGGCGTGTTCGCGCACCAGGTTGCGGGTGACGCGGTGATCCAGGAAGATGCCCACATCCAGGTAGTCGTCAAAGTTGACGGCAAAGGTGAGCCCGCCTTCTTCGATGAGCGGCAGACGCCGGCGCGCGATGTTGGCGCGCTCGCCCGATCCGCCCTTGCCGGCGCCCTGCTTGCCGTACTGCGAGCCGCCACGCGAACGCATGCGGGCCTTGGCGTGCACGTGCTCGGCCGGAACATCAAGGATGCGCGGCGAGATGGCCAAGATGTCAAGCATGCGGGCCTGGGCCAGCGCGGGGTCGATGGTCTTGGGCGCGGCGTATTCGGCGATGACGAGCCAGCGGCCCGGCGTCTGCGGGCAACCCTCGTACAGGTCGATGGCAGCGGAGTAGTCGGGCAGGTCGGCATCGTAGACGCGATAGCAGCTCACGCCCTCGCGCTTGGCCCACTTGCGGCGCAGACGGGCATTCTTGCGCAGGCGGTTGGCGAACTGCTCGGACTCCGGGATGAGCACGGGCAGCGGCTTGCCGTCGCCCAAGTCGAGCGTGGCGGCAGGTTCGGGCATGGAGGAAGCGGCGGCTTCGTCGTTGGCTTCGTTGGCATCCGCAACCTCGGCCTCGGCATCCGCGCTGGTCGCAGCCTCAAACACTGCGGCGGCGTGGTCGAGCGAAGGCCAGACTTCGACGGTTGCCTCCTCGTTGTTGGGCATGATGGCGATCGAGCGTTCGGGCTCGGCGTGGAGCGCGCGGGCCAGCAATCCGTCGCGGGTGAGCGCGGCGACCGGTGCCGAAGCGAGCTCGGGCGCGCGGCGCAGCTCGCCGACCAGCGTCATGGCGTCGTGCATGAGTGAAAGCGGTGTCTCGGTGGTGTCTGCGACTACGGCGGCTCCGGCGACGGCGCCAGCATGGTCCAGCACGGTGGCGGACTTGGCGGCGCAAAAGTCGACAAAACGCTTGTAGCCGGCGCACTTGACCATGCGCTCGGCAGTCTTGCGGGCGGCGGGGTCGATGTCTACGGCCACGATGCGCGCCTGGCGCTCGCGCGCTGCCGTCTCGCGCTCGCGCGCCTCGGCAAGCAGCTGCTCCCACAGGGCGGCGTCGTGTAGCTGCCAGCCCTCAAAGCCCCAGCGCTCGCGTGCGGCGCCCGGGGCGCGGTTGGTCAGAATGTTCACGGCCTCCAGCAGCAGACCGCCGCCGGCGCACGAGGCATCGATCAACGTGGGAAGGGCTTCATTCTCGTAATCGTCAGCCGTTAACTCGCGCTCGCACAGTGCGGTCCAGCCGACCTGTGCCAGCACCAGGGCGGCGTAGTCGGGGCGCAGCGCGTGCGTACCCTCGCCGGCGCGGGTCGCTGCGGGCGGCAGACGCTTGAACAGCGGATCGCCCGAAAGGTCCAGGCTGATGCTCGCGCGGCGCTGACGCAGCGAAAGCAGCAGGTGAACATCGGGATCGGTGGCGTTGACATCGGCGCGACGGCCCGTGGTTTCGGCCAAGCGGTCGCACAATGCGTCCTTGGCGCGCAGGGCCGAGAAGCGCGTGTTGCGCAGCTGCTCGGTCACGCCGCGGGCGGTGATGGCGATGGTGGCGCCGGGGCGGATGACGGTCTCCCAGGCGATGTCGTAAACGCTGTCGTACAGTTCATCGGCATCCTGCGCCTCAAAGCGCCCGAGTACCACGAACACACGGCTCGCCAGGCGTGACCACAGGCAGGCGCGGTAGCCTTCTTCGAGCTCGCCCTCAAATGTAGCGCGGCCCTTCAGCCGGCGAACATGCGAAAGCCCGAGGCGTTTAAGCTCATCGGCGAGTGCGGACTCAAAGCCCTCGGGGCAGCTTGCGTAAAATTCCATGGGTGACCTCTCTGGTTGCGTCGCTCCATTATATGATGGATACTTCGTTTACTCTCGCCCCCGAAAGGAACCCATATGATTGATGCGTGCCCCGATTCTGCCGTGCTCTTTTTTGACGTGGACGGCACGCTGACGTCGTTCGATCCCGACAACATGACCGACAAGGACTTTTCGGCGGTTCACCCCTCGCAGGCGGTCGTCGAGGCGTTTCATCGTCTGCGCGACGCGGGACACCAGGCATTTATCTGCACGGGTCGTCCCTTGTGGCTGATTGCCGATGGCCTGCGCGCGCTGAACCCGGCGGGTGTCGTTGCCATGGCGGGAGCGACGCTCGAGGTCGAGGGCCGCGTGGTGCATGAGGACTGCTTTGACGAGGACGTTATCGAGGAGCTTGCGCGCCGTATGGCCGCGGCAGGGATTGAGGCCTTTTTCGAGACCAACGTGGCTACTTTTGCCCTGGAACCCGCGGGTGTTGAGCAGTCGTCTCTGATCGGCACTTCTGTGGTGCACAGCACCGAGGAAATGCGCGTCGACGGCCGTCTGCGCGTGGGCAAGGTAGGCATCGTCGCGAGTGACCTGGCTCGCGTAGCCAACGATGATGGCTTTATCGATCGCGAGTTTGAGCTGTGCAACACCGGTGGTCAGAATCGCGAGCTGAGCCCCAAGGGCATTGACAAGGGCGTGGGGGTGGCGCGAGCGCTGGAATACCTGGGTCGCACCGGCAACGCGCGCACCTTTGGCTTTGGTGATTCCGGCAACGACCTGGGCATGCTCGCTGCTGTCGAGACGGCCGTGGCCATGGGCAACGCCATGCCCGAGGTCAAGGCGGTCGCCGACTACGTGACCGACGATGTCGCACACGACGGCACCGTCACGGCGATGCAGCATTTCGGCCTCATCTAATGAATCCCGCGTTCTGACGTTTGCTCAAACTGCGACTCTTTGCTTTTGCATGCTCAATCGATTTATCAATCCAAACACTGAGGTGTTTATACCGTTCGCCGAGAAGATAAAAAACCGCAGCTCACGCTTTGATAAACGTAGGTAAAGTGTTTAGCAGTTTACCGGCCTTATGCAAGCGAAAGGAATCAGGCAGATGGCAATCAAGGTGTTCGCTGACGGTGCAAACCTCGAGGGCATGCTCGACATGTACGAGAACGGCAACGTTCAGGGTTTCACGACCAACCCGTCCCTTATGAAGAAGGGCGGCGTGACGGATTACCGCGCGTTTGCCAAAGAGGTCTTGACCCACATCACCGATGTGTCCGTCTCGTTTGAGGTCTTTGCCGACGACGTCGAGACCATGGAGGTCGAGGCGCGCGAGATCGCTACCTGGGCCGAGAACGTCTACGTCAAGATTCCGTGCGTGACCACCAAGGGCGGGTCCACCGCCGAGCTGGTGCGCAAGCTTTCGGCCGACGGCATCAAGGTTAACGTCACCACCATCTTTACGCCTACGCAGGTCGATGAGATGGTCGAGGCCGTTGACGCCGAGACGCCGTCCATCATCTCGCTCTTTGCCGGCCGCATCGCCGATACCGGCGTCGACCCCATTCCGTTTATGACGGAGTCGGTTAAGAAGGCCGCCGCAAAGCCCAACTGTGAGGTCCTGTGGGCGTCCACGCGCGAGCTCATCAACATTTACCAGGCAGAAGCCTGCGGTTGCCAGATCATTACGGTGCCCAACAGCATCCTGGCCAAGCGCAAGAACATCGGTCGCGACCCGTACGAGGTCTCGCTCGACACCGTGCGCGGCTTTGCCAAGGATATCGCCGCTTTGGGCTTCCATATCCTGCCGTAGCGCGAACACTGACTACGCCGCGGGCTGCTCGCCCCGGCTTTCCTTTCCCTATCGCTCACGCGCTCCGCGAGGGTCGCGCTAGGCAAAGGAAAGGCCGGGGTTGCCGACACGAGCTTGCCAGCAAGTTGGCGCTTGGCTTCCATATCCTGCCGTGGGCAAAGGTACCCCCGCCTGCGCCGTGCAAAATTGAGAGTATTCAGCAAGGTAAAGGTCTTTATCAGTTAACCGAAGCATGGAACGGCCCCCGTTTTGGCTCTGATGACGCTAAAACGGGGGCCGTTCCATGCTTTTTCGTCTCTGAGGGGCATCCGGAACGGTGGAATTTGCAGAATACTCGCGATTTTGCACATCGCTACAGGGGGTACCTTTGCTTTGGCGGTTTACTTGCCCTGTACCATGGTGAGCGAGATCTTCTTGCGGTCGCGATCGACCTTTTCGACCCACACCTTGACCGTGTCACCGATGCGCACCACGTCGCTCGGGTGCTTGACAAAGCGGTTGGCCAGCTTGGAGATGTGCACAAGGCCGTCCTGGTGCACTCCCACGTCGACGAAGGCGCCAAAGTCGACGACGTTGCGCACCGTGCCCTTGAGCTCCATGCCGGGTTCCAGGTCGTCGATGGAAAGTGCCGAGCGGCTAAAGACCACCTCGGGCGCGTCGTCGCGCGGGTCGCGGCCGGGCTTCTTGAGCTCGTTGACAATGTCGATGAGCGTCAGGGTACCGCAGTTCAGGTCGCTTGCTAGCGCCGAGATGCTGCCCAGGCGGCGCTCGATGTCGGGCACGCCGCCGCGGCTGAGCTCACTTGCCGCAACGCCGGCACGCTCCAGGACGGCCGTGGCCACCTCGTAGCTCTCGGGGTGGACGCTTGTCGCGTCGAGTGGGTTCTTGCCGCCGCTAATGCGCAGGAAACCCGCGGCGTTGAGATATGCCTTGGGCCCCAGCTTGGGGACCTTCTTGAGCTGGCGGCGATCGGTAAAGGCGCCGTTTTCCTCGCGGTAGGCCACGATGTTTTTGGCCACGCTCGGCGTGATGCCCGATACGTATCCCAGCAGACTTGCGCTCGCGGTGTTTACGTCGACACCCACGCGGTTAACGACGTCCTCCACCACGTGGCCCAGAGTGCGCGAGAGCTCGGCCTGGTCAAGGTCATGCTGGTACTGGCCCACACCGATGGACTGGGGCGGAATCTTGACGAGCTCTGCCAGCGGGTCCTGCAGGCGGCGGCCCAGGCTCATGGCGCCACGCACGGTGACGTCCAGGTCGGGGTATTCCTGGCTGGCGAGCTCGGAAGCGGAGTACACCGACGCGCCGGCTTCGTTAACGATGGTGTAGCGAAGGCTGGGCGCCTGCTCGGCAATGAACTCCGAGACGACTTCCTCGGTCTCGCGGCTGGCGGTGCCGTTGCCGATGACGATGGTGTTGACGCCGTCCTTTTTGACGAGGCGGGCGAGCTCGCGCTTGGTGCCGGCGACGTCGTGGCGCGGCTTGGTGGGGTAGACCACGCCGTGGTCGAGCAGCTTGCCGGTCTCGTCCATGACGGCGACCTTGCAGCCGGTGCGGTAGCCCGGATCGAGCGCGAGCACGCGGGCGCCGCGCACGGGGCGTGCCGAGAGCAGGCCCTCGAGATTCTTGGCAAAGACATTAATGGCCTCGGTCTGGGCGCGAACGGTGAGCTTGGCGCGGGCCTCGCGCTCCAGCGAGGGGGCCATGAGGCGCTTGTAGCCGTCAGCGATGGCGGCGTCAAAGACGGGCGCGAAGACGCCCTGGCGTCGGGGCCAACGGCTGCCGAGGCGCGCCGTGGCGGCAGCGCCGTCGACGTTCACGCGCACGCGGAGTTTGCCCTCGCGCTCACCGCGGTCGATAGCCAGCACGCGGTGGTTGGGAATACGGCGCAGCGGCTCATCATAGCTGTAGTACGGCTCGTAGGGGGTCTTCTCGGCGGGGTCGGTGGCCTCGACGATGATGTCGGCGGTGTTTTGCGTAAAGGCGCGCAGGTCGGCGACGTTCTCGGGGTCTTCGGCCACCGTCTCGGCCACGATGTCCGCCGCGCCGGCGAGCGCCTTCTCGGGCGTGTCGAAGCCGGCTTCCTCGTTGACGTAGGCCGCGGCGGTGTCGAGCGCGCTGCCCTTGGCCGAGGCCTGCATGATGATCATGTTGGCAAGCGGCTCCAGGCCTGCCTCGCGGGCCTTCTGTGCGCGGGTCATGCGCTTTTTGCGGTAGGGCTTGTAGAGGTCCTCGACACGCTGGAGCTGCGCGGCCTCGCGAATTTGCTGTTCGAGCTCGGGCGTAAGTTTGCCCTGGGCGTCGATGAGCAGAAGGACGTCCTCTTTGCGCTGTTCAAGATTGCGCAGGTAGGACAGGCGCTCGTCGAGTGCGCGCAGGGCGACGTCGTCCATTCCGCCTGTGGCCTCCTTGCGGTAGCGCGAGATAAAGGGGATGGTGTTGCCCTCGTCGATGAGCTTGACGGCTGCCTCGACGTTGGCGGCCTTAAGGTTGAGCTCGCGGGCGAGCTGGGCGATAAGATCCATGGGACTCCTTGCGTTTAAGGTGCGTTTGCAGCACAGGGCTACCAAGGATACCACCCGTCCCAAAAGACTGTTTTGGGGCCGCGCCACGAAAACGACCTATCTACTACGTTTGAACCATATGGGTCGACCATCCCTCGGTTTTCCGAAAATACGCAACCCGCCTACCTGCACTGATAATTGTTCTCGGGGGAAGCGGGCACTGCGGGGCGCGGCAAC